>VAXG01000004.1 GCA_005883355.1 Actinomycetota bacterium
ACCCGTCCCCAGCCGCATCCCGATGACGCCCTCTGCGGCCGAGAGGCTCGGCCCGAACCCGGTGACCGCGGCGAGGAAGTGCCGCCGGTCGAGCGCGTAGAGCACGACATCGCTGCGGGCCCTGACGGTCGCCGTCCGCGGAACGTCGCGCAGCAGGGCGATCTCCCCGAACGAATCGCCTGGCTCGAGCGATTGCACGGGCTCACCATCGACGTAAACGTCGAGAGCCCCATCCTTGACCAGATAGAAGCGGTCGCCGGACTCCCCTTGCCGCACGATCTCCTCCCCGGCCGCAACACGCACGTCCTCGAGTGCATGAGCAAGCTGCTCAAGCGTCGACCCGGGCAATGGTGCGAAGATCGGATTGGCGCGCAGAAGGTCGAGCCGCTCGACCGGGATCTCCGCAGCCCGGTCGATCGCATTCAAGCGCGGCCACGCCGGAACCACCACCAAGGGCAACAGTGCGCCGGCGACGATGAGCGCGCCGCGCGTACCGAGCCAGTTGAGCAGTAAGGGCGCAGCAATCGCGCCGAGAGCGACGGTCAGAAGCAGGAGACTTTCCAGCACGCCGAAGACCCGGGCCAGCACTTCGTCCGGCGCCGAGCGCTGCAACAGGGTCATCCCCGACACATCGACGATGGTGTTGCCGATGCCGACGACCGCGAGCAGGACGAGCACAAAGGCCTGATTCGGCCAGATTGCGACGAGGGCGATCGGAATGCCCCAGATGAAGATCCCCAGCCCGAAGTCCGCGGCTTGCCGCCCTCGGCCTACGAGCGCGGCCGCGGCGAGCGCACCGAGCAAACCGCCGATGCCCACTGCCGAGTTGAGGAACCCGACACCCGCCTTGCCGGTGTCGAGCAACTTGAGTGCGATGACGACGATGAGCACGCTCAGCATTCCGTCCACGAAGGTCTGCGCCGAGAAGAGGCCCACCAGCAGGCGCATCCGCCGCTCGCGGGCAATCGTCCGGAAACCGGCGAGGAGCTCGTCGAGCACCGAGACCGCCTCGCGTTCCGCCTCCTTCACGTCGGCGGGGGGACGAACGCGAGCAATGAGGAGCGCCGACCAGAGCATCGCGCCCCCCGTGACGAGAAAGACGACTCCAGTCCCGGCTGCCGCCAGCAGTAGCCCTCCGATCGCCGGACCGGCGAAGATCCCGACGCTCTCGATGGTGCTCGCCGCGACATTTGCGGCGGTGAGCTCTTCGGGCGTCCGGGCCAGGGAAGGGATCAGGGCGGCCTCGGCCGGGCGAAACGCCGTCGACGCAACGCTGACGAGGCCGGCGAGGACATAGATCACGATCGGCGGCGACCCGGCGAACACGGCCAACGAAGCACCTGCAATCAGGGCTGCCCTTGCGAGGTCCGAGCCGGCCATGACCCAACGACGGTCGTAGCGATCCCCGAGGATCGCGGCGAACGGGGACGCAACAGCTGCGGCCAGCCACCGGGCCAACCCGACCACGCCCACGGCGGTCGCGCCCCCCTGTTCGTAGGCGTAGACGATGACCGCGATCCCGTACGCCCAGGTGCCGACGATCGAGGCCGCCCAGGCGAGCTCGACTCGACGCAGCTCATCGTTCCGGAAAACCTCCCGAAACGCCCGGCCCGACTCGGCCAACTGCCCCAGCAATCCCCGCACGGGGGGCACAATCGCATCCCGGCTTGTGTAATTGAAGGGGAGCAGGGAAGATTCCGGTTGACCAACCCGTCTAGTAACTGAAAACCGGCGACCAGCCGTGTCCCTTCTAGAAGGAGGAACCGTGTCCGACGATCGCTTCGAGCAGGAAGAGGCAAAGGACGAGGACGTCGACGCCCATAAGCATCACTTCAAGGGCAAAGACGAAGGCAGCACGGACGAGTCAGAGGACGTCGAGGCCCACAAGCATCACTTCAAGGGCAACGACGAGCTCCTCAACGACGAGCTTCTCGAGACGGAGGACGTCGAGGCCCACAAGCATCACTTCAAGGGCACCGACGAGCCCGGCTCCGACGATGATTCAGACGATGTCGAGGCGCATCGAAAGTTGACGCGCTAGACACAGCTCTCGATCGAGTCGACAAATGCCCGGGGCCCCCGGGCTTTTGTCGTTTTAGAGGAGCCGTTCGAGCTCGGCGAGCAAGCGCAGGGCGCCCTCGGCGCCTTCCTCCCGCCGCCCTTCGAGTTTCTCCGCCAGCCGGGAGATCACTTCGAGCTCTCCGTCTCCGCGCAACGCCTCGTGCGCCCGCCTCGCCCGTTGGAGGAGGTCAAGCGCGATTGCGGCCTGGTTCGCGAAGAGCCCGAGCAGCTCCATCTCCGCGAGCGTGAACCTCGTGTCGGAAGGCCGATCGAGCACCTCGAGGACTCCCAGCACCCGTTCCTCGTGGAGCAGCGGCACGGCCATCAGGCCTTTCGGCACGAACCCAGTGCTTTCCGCCGTCTCGCGCGAGAAGCGCGGATCGGTGAGGACGTCTTCGATCACGAGCGGCTGGCGGCTCACGAGCACGAAGCCCGCGATCCCGGTGCTCGACGGGAACCGCTTACCGATCAGCGCCTCGGATGCCTCGTCCGCCGCCGCCTCGAAGACGAGCTCGTCCGTTTCCTCGTCCAGGAGCAGGATCGAGGAGGCCTTCGCCTTGAAGATCGCGCGCGCGACGTCGACGATCGATTGAAGCAGCGCCCGATATTGGTCCTCCGAGCCCAAGACACCTGCGGCGACCGCCGCCCGGAGCTCGTCGCTCACTTTCCACCCCCCACGTTCGTCGCGGTGAGGTACAGAAGGCTCTTGAGCTGGAACGGCGTCAGCTCGGGGTGCTTCGAGAGGACGAGGGCGGCGATCCCGGCGATGTGCGGGGTCGCAAAGCTGTTGCCGGTGCAGACGAGGCGCCCACCGCCGTTCCAGGCGACCTCGACGTCGACTCCCCGGGCGAAGAACTCGACCGGAGGGGCGGGGTTGTAGTAGTAGGCGTACGGGTCTTCCTGCTCGTGGCTCCCGACCGAGATCACGCTCGAGAAGCGCCAGGGATAGCTCTCGACGGGCATGTTGTGAGCGGAGGCGACGAGCATCGTGCGACGGAAGTATGCGGTGTCCGCGAGCTCGTGCAAGAGCGACGCGAACTTCTGCTTGGTCGTCGAGAGGCTCATGTTGATGACGTCATAGCCCTGCTCGATCGCCCAGCGTAAGCCCTCCAGCAGAACGGCGCCGCTGCCCGTGTAGCCGGCCCCGAGCACGCGCACGCTCACGAGCTCGCAGTCCGGCGCCAGCGAGCGAATCACCCCGGCGCAGGCGGTGCCGTGTCCGCAGAGGTCTCCGGCGGTGTCGTTGTCCTCGACGATGACCTCGTCACCCTCGATCGAGAGCGCCACCGACCTCTGTACCTGGCCGACCAGGGGATGGTCCGTTTCGACGCCGCTGTCGAGCACGCAGACGCGGGCGCCGCCTCCGGTGGCTCCGCCCCAGGCCCACTCGCGCGTGACCTCCCCGGGCCATTCCTCCGGCAGGGCGATCGATTCGGCGGCCTCTGCGGACAGGCTCCAGGCTGGGAGTTCCTCGGACATCCTTGCAGCGTACGAGGCGCGGGTCCGGGAAGACAAGAGGAGTCATGGCCGTCTAGTGGCCGAGTGTCTTCGTACTCGCATCAAGAGATCGCCCGAAACCGCCACGCCGACCTGCTCCGCGAGGCGACTCAAGAGCGACTGGCCGCGAGCATCCGTGAAGGGGATTCGGAGCGCGCGGCGGCTGCGAGAACGCGGGCTCTTCGATGGACCGCCGCCCTGAGGGGCCTCGCGGCGCGGCGGCCGGCGGTTCACACCGCCTGATCTACTCCCGAACCGCCCGCGCCGCTTCTGCGGCGCGGGCGGCCTCCTCCGCCACTTTCGCCGCCTCGAGAATCCGCGGGTCGTCTGGGGAGACGGTCAGGTTCACCGCCACCAGCTCTGCCCCAACTTTTGCCGCGGCTGCCGCGAATAGGGCGGCCGTGACAGCGTCGGCGCGCAGGGCCGGATCGCCGTTCTCCGCAACCGTCAGCGCGAGCATTGCAACGTCACTCGCCGTCCGAGCGATCTCCAGGGGCGGCTCGGCCGCCTTCGCATAGGCCTGCCCGAGCTCGAAGTCCAGCCGCGCGCCCTGACCCTCGCCGCTCTGCCCGCGCGCTTGGAGTGCGGCTTCGTACTGGTCGGCGACCGCCTGGACCAGCGGAGCGGAGCGGGAGCGGAGGCTCTCGGCCTGCGCCACGATTCCCGCCGCATCCGGCCAGGCCGCCCCCGACGCACGGGCCACCTTCGCTAGAAGCCCGGCCGCGATCGCTGTGACGAGCGCCGCTGCGGATCCCGCGCCCGGCGTCCTCCCGTCCGCCCCGACCTCGTCGAGGAATTCCCGCAGTGGCAGGTCGAGCAAGGCCATGCGGGGATTGTCCTCGAAGCGCTACTTGGACTTGAAGCGAACCTTCAGCGCTTCGATGACCGCGGGATCGCGCTCGTAGCCCTCGGCTGCCAGCGCTGCCTCGAGATCGGCGACGAGCCTGGCCCGGAATTCCGCGTCCGCCTCGGCCCGGGCGACGATCTCGTCGAGCCCGGCCTTGGCCAGCGGCAGTTCCTGGGCCGCGCGCACCCAGGCCTCGGGGGCCGGGGGGAGAGCCCGGATCAGGCGTGCGAGGCGCTCTTCGTCGAAGGCGATCATCGAGAACTAGACGGGGTATCGGGCCGAGTTCTTCCCTCGAGAAGCTCACGGAGTCGCCCCAGGCACCGGGAGATGCGGCTGGCGATCGTTCCGGCCGGGAGGTCGAGCGCCTCGCCGATCGTCCGGTAGCTCTCGTCACGCGCGAAGAAGCGGTCGAGAATCTCACGGCAATGCTCGGGCGTTGCGGCGAGGGCCTCGTGGACGGTGAGCGCGTCTTCCAGCATGGTCAGGGTCTCCTCCGACCCGGCGAGGTCGAGCTCCTCGTCTGCGGTCGGACGCTCGCGCGAGGTGGCGCGCAAGCGGTCGATGCACAACCGCCGCGTGAGCTGACCGAGCCAGGGTCTGACGGCGGCATCGTCCCGAAGCCCGTCGAGATGTTCATACGCGCGCGCGAACACTTCCTGGAAGACGTCTTCCGCGTCGGCTTCCGGCAACCGGAACGCCTGGACCGAGATCGCGTACACGTAGCGGGAGAAGCGGTCGACCAGCTCGGCCCACGCCTGCTGGTCACCCGACCGGCAGCGCGCGACGAGCTCGCTGTCACTCAGCGTCTGGGCCATGCCAAGGATTCTGACGGGTCGCTGCGCCGTCAGGCGGCGGGCTGCTGCCCGGCGTCCTTGCCAAGCTGCTTCGACCACCATTCAGATTCGCGGCGGTCGAAGTTGTCCTGCAGCTGCGCCACGTACATGGAGAGATCGCTCTCGCGTGTCGACAGAGCCTCCTCGAGCTCGGCGCCGGCCCTCTCGCGCTGCTCGAGCCGCTGCTCCCGGACCTCGAGCTCGGCTTCCATCTGAGCCTCGCGCAGGTTCAGGGCGGCGTCGCGCTCCTCGAGCTCCTTGGCACGGCCGGCGAGTACCTTCTCGCGCTCGTCGAGCCCCTTCTCCTTGCCCTCGTAGCGACTGCGCGAGGCGAGGATCGCCTGCTCCGCCTTGTTGAGGGCGGACTCACGCGCCGAAAGGTCATCGTCTCGCTGCTTCAGGCGTCGCTCCGCGAGCTCATCGACCTCCGGGTTGCGTGCCTGCTCGGCTGCTCGCCGGGCAGCTGCCTCCAGGCGATGGAGCTCGGCCTCACGCGCAATCAACTCGGTCTCGCGGTGCTCGATGCTGTCGAGCTTGGCGAGTGCGTCCTTGGCAACCGCGTCGCGTTCCGCGGCCTGGCGCTCGAGGTCCTGCATGCGCGCGGTCAGCTCGCCGGCCCGGGCGGAAAGCTCGAGCTCCTTTTGGTCCAGCTCCCGGGCTCGAGCGATTAGGCGCTCGTCACGGCCACCGGCGGCGGCAACGTCCGCCTCGCGCTTTTCCATCTGTTTCTCCCGTGCCTCGAGCTGCGCGCGTACCTGCGCAAACTCACGGGCCTCGGCGGCAAGCGACTCCTGCTCGGCCCGCAGCTCCTCTTCCCTGGCTTTTGCCCGCTCGGCGGCTGCTGCCCGATCCGCCGCCTCACGTTCGAGCTGCTGGACACGGGTCTTGAGCTCGCTGGCCTGGCTCGAGAGCTCGAGTTCACGCTCGTCGAGCTCGCGCGCGCGACCCGCCAGCTGTTCCTCGGTCCGCCCCGCTCCGGCGGCGAGCTGCGATTCGTGCTTCGTGACGACGCTCTCGCGCGCCTCGAGCTGTGCTCGCGCGTGCGTGAGCTCGGCTTCCGCGGATGCGAGCTTCGCCTCGCGGTCCGCGAGGACCTGCCCGAGCTCCTGCGCCTCCTCGAGCTTCGCGCGAGCGTCCCGAACGGCGGCCATGTCCGAAACGGTTTGCTGCTCCAGTTGCTCGATCCGCGCGGTGATGTCGCCTGCCTTCTTCGACAAGTCGAGCTCCCGCTCGTCCAGCTCACGCGCCCGGGCGACAAGTCGTTCTTCGGTGCTTACGCTTTCGGACTCGATCTCTGTTTCACGCTTCCCCACCACCTTCTCTCGCGCGTCGAGCTGAACTCGCGCGTGCGTCAGGTCTCGTTCTGTCGCCGCGAGCTTGGCCTCGCGCTCCGCGACGGCCTTTTCGAGCGTCCGCGCCTGCTCGTCCTTTTGCTTGGCCTTCGCCTCGCGCTCCTCGAGTGCGCGCATGAGCTTCGCCTGGCGCACCTCGGTTTCCTCGCCCGCGGTCGACACACGCGCTTCCGCGCGCGCGAGGTCCTTCTCACGTTTGGTGATCTCGGCCAGCTTCTCCTTCAGCCCGGTAGCCGCGGCCGCGCGCTCGTCGTCGCCGACCTTGAGCTCGTGCACCTTCAGCTCGACGACCTGCTCGCGCTCGGCGAGGCGGGCCTCCAACTTCGTGAGCTCCTCTTTCGCCTCGAGCAAGCCATCCAGCTCGGCCAGCCGCTCGGTCATTCGGCGCTCGCGCTCGTCGAGCTCGGCCTGGGTGTCCGCCAGAGCCGCAGCGCGGCGATCGAGCCCGGCCGACTGCTCCGCGAGCTGCTGCTCGAGTCGAACCTCGCTAGCCGAGGTGTCCATCTGGTCGTTCAGGGACGAACGCAGCTGCTGCTCACGGGCCAGTGACGCGTTCAGCTCGGCGCGGAGAGCTTCGGCCTCGGTCTCGCCGGCAACCGGGGCGACCGCAGCGATCGCTTCGGCCGGGGACCGCGGCTCGGCGGGCGCCTCGGGCGCCTGGAGCTTCGCCCTCAGCCCGGTGCCGAAACCGCCTTCAGTGCCATGTTCGGCCACTGACACCCTTCTTCCCTAGATCTTGAAGAACTTGGAGAGGTTGAGGAACGCGGGCCCGAGCACGACGAGGAACATCGCCGGGAAGATGAAGATGACCGTCGGGAAGAGCATCTTGATCGGTGCCTTCATCGCCTTCTCCTCGGCAAGCAGCTGCCGCTTGAGCCGGGTGTCGCCGGCCTGAACCTTGAGGATGCGGCCGAGCGAGATACCAAGCTGGTCGGCCTGGATGATCGCCCGTACGAAGCTCGCCATCTCCTGTGAGGAGCTGCGCTCGGACATCTTCTTGAGCGCCTCGCTCCGGCCCTCGCCGATGCGGATACCGCCCAGCGCGAGCTCGAACTCCTCGATCAGCGGCCCATCCATGTGCTCGGTCAGCTTCTGCACCGCGCCGTCGAACCCGAGCCCGGCCTCGACGCTCACCGAGAGCAGATCGAGTGCGTCCGGCAGTTCGGCCGACACGGCCACCTGGCGGGACTTGACGCGACTGTTGAGATAGAAGCCGGGAGCCAGGGCTCCGATCAGGCCGAAGAAAAGCGCGAACATGAAAACGTACTTGGGCGCCGCTGCGCTGCCGAGGGCGAGACCGAAGACGACTCCGCCCACGCCGAGGATGCCCTTGGCACCGATGATCGTCGTCGGTGAGGTTTTGCGCATCCCGGCCGCCATGAGCTTGTTCGAAACGGCCTCCACCGACATACGCGGATTGATGCGGAGCACGAGCCGGGCTGTCTTCGCCACGAAGGGATCCAGAGCACGCTCGCGGAAACGCGGCATCTCCTTCCCGGTGACGGTGCGTAGCCGGCCGTAGTTGGCCGCGCGGTGCACGAGATTGCGCCGGTTTCGCATCGGCGCGGTGGCGAGCTCCGCGAAGAAGAAGACTGCGCCCCCGATAGCTGCGATTGCAAGAAGCAGGATCATCGACATGTCATCACCCTCGGAAAGAGACGATTTTTTTCAGAATGAGAGAGCCGATCCCCATCATCACCAGTCCGATGAGGATGACGATGTGACCCATGTGTGAGAAGTAGAGCGGGCGCATATAGGTCCTGTTCACGAGCGTGAGCACTGCGGCCAGGAAGAAAGGGATGCCGATCAGCGTGTAGGCCGACATCCGGCCCATTGCCGTGAGCGCGCGGATCTTGCGTGTGAACTGTTGGCGCTGGCGCACCGTGTCGGCGACCATGTCGAACAGGGTCGCGAGCGAACCGCCGACCTGTCGCTGGATCGTGACCGCCGTGATGGCGAACTCGAAGTTCTTCGAGGCCATCCGCTCGGCCATCTCCAGCAGCGCGTCGTCCATCGGCCGGCCGAGTGACGCTTCGGTCAGCACGCGCTTGAACTCCTGGTTCGCCGGGGGATGGCCCTCGTCGACGACGGCCTGGAGCCCCTGCTTGAAGGAGTGCCCGGCCTTCAGCGAGGCGGCGATCGTGATCAGAAGGTCGGGCAGCTCGTCCTCGAAGGCCTTCAGCCGCTTACGCATCTTGAGCCAAACCCAGGCGAACGGAACCATTCCTGCGGCCACCGTCAAAGCGACGAAGAGAACAGCGGATGCCCCGAAGAGAAGGGCGAAGAGAGCCATGAGCACGCCGGCGCCGAGGCTGATCCAGACGAACTCCACCGTCCGGAGCTGGACGTCGGCGCGTTCGAGCATGCGGCTGATTGCTCGCCAATGCTTCAGGTCCCCGAGCGCCTTCTCGGTGGCGGCGAAGATCGAAGAGAACATCTTGGTGCGCTGCTCTTTGCGATTTTTCTTCGCATGCCCCTTGCCCTCGCCGGTATGCGCGACGATTCGGCTGCGCACCCACGAGCCCCGGATGCCGGCAAGGAAGAAGAGACACCCGAAGAGCACGAGCAACGACACAGCGATCGCGATCGCAAGCGGTCCGCCGGGTCCGTAGGCGTTCTTCGGAAGGAGCTTCGACGGCTCGGGCGCAGAGATCGAGTCACGAGCGGGAATCCTCGCGAGCTGTGTGGTCGAGCCCTGGCCGACGATCGACGCGGTCAACCGGATGCTGTCCCCCGGCCGCGCGGCGGTGACGTACTGGACGCGCCACGTCTTTTTCAGCGCAGCGGCAATCGACGTGTAGACCCGTGCGAGCTCGGAGGTGGATGCGGCACCGTAGTACTGGCCGCCCGTGGAGCTCGCGAGCTGCTCGAGCGGGTCGGGGGTGAATCCCTCGCCCTCGATTCCGATCGCGTAGACGGAGGCATTCGCGGTGCTGGCGGCTTTGATCGCGGTCGCGAGCGTGCCTGCGCTTGCGTTGTCCGCACCGTCGCTGAGGACGATGATCACGCGACCCGGCAGCGGATTTCCCTTGAGCTGGTTCGCCGCTGCGATGACGGCGTCGTAGAGCGCGGTTCCTTTGTGACGATCCGTCGCCATCCGTCCGAGCGGGAGGTCGGCGTCGAGCTTGACGGTCGAGAACGGCGAGAGTGTGGCGACCTTCGAACCGAAGCCGATCACGGAGAGCTCGTCGGCGGGCTGCTTTGCGGCCACGAATGCGCGCGCACCGGCCGCTGCGTCCGCCAGCGGCTTGCCCCGCATCGACTGCGAGCGGTCGATCAGCGTCGCGATCGCCTTGACGCTGCCGAGGTTTTGCGCCTGGTACCCGGCAACCGGAGTCCCGTTTTCCCAGAGCGCGGGCCTGCCCCCGCCCGAGGGCGTGTAGATGGACGCGCGGATCGTTGGGTATGCCGAGGCGTCGACTCCCCGCAACTGAACCGCCGCACCCGCGGCGGCCGGAACTGCGAGGAGGATGAACGCAAGCCCGGCGACGGCGAGCCGGAATCGGTTCATTGAAAAGCTCCCTTGAACTTCGATGCCTCGTGTCCCTGGCCGACGACCGGAGTGTCCGTGTCGTCGTCCTTGTTGAAGAAGCTCGACTGCAGGACGACGCCGTTGGCCGCCATCTTCTCGAGGAAGTTCGGTTTCAGGCCGGTGCAGCTCAGAGGCGAGAGCAACCGCACGCCGACGCCGCTCGAGGCCGTCTGCTCGTCCGGCGGCTTAGCGAGGAAGACGTCCTGCAGAGTGATGACCTCCGACTCCATGCGGAGGACCTCGGTCACGTGCGAGATCCGGCGCGAGCCGTCGACGAGGCGTGTGATCTGGACGAGCAGGTCGAATGCGCTCGAGACCTGTTCGCGGATCGCCCGCAGGGGAAGCTCGACGCCGGCGGTCAGCACGAGAGTCTCGAGGCGCGAAAGAGCGTCGCGGGGGGAGTTCGCGTGGATGGTCGTCAACGAGCCTTCATGGCCAGTGTTCATCGCCTGGAGCATGTCCAGGGTCTCCGGCCCGCGGACCTCGCCGACGATGATCCGGTCGGGGCGCATCCGCAGTGCGTTCCGCACGAGCTCACGAATCCGGACCTCGCCTTGGCCTTCGATGTTCGGGGGACGCGACTCCAGCGTGATGACATGCTCCTGCTGGAGCTGGAGCTCCGCTGCATCCTCGATGGTGACGATGCGCTCGTCGCCGGGGATGAAGGCGGACATCGCGTTCAGCGTCGTCGTCTTACCGGTGCCGGTACCTCCTGAGATCAGCACGTTCAGCTTGCCCTTGACGCAAGCGGCGAGGAACTGGGCCGCCTTCGGCGAGATCGAGCCGAACGAGATCAGGTCGTTCATGGTGTACGGATCGCGCGAGAACTTCCGGATCGTCAGCGTCGGGCCTTTGAGGGCGAGAGGCGGGATGATCGCGTTCACACGCGAGCCGTCCGGCAGACGTGCGTCGACCATCGGGGACGCCTCGTCCACGCGCCGGCCGATCTGGGAGACGATCTTGTCGATGATGCGGAGCAGATGCGAGTTGTCGGCGAACGCGGCCTGTGTCCGCTCGAGCTTGCCCAGCCGCTCGACGTAGATCTGGTCGTGGGCGTTGACCATGACTTCGGTGACGGAGTCGTCCCGGAGGAAGTTCTCCAGGGGCCCGTAGCCGAGAATGTCGTCCGTAATCTCCCGGATGATCTGACGCCGCTCTTCACGCGTCAGCGGCGTTCGGTCGAGCACGAGCTGCTCGGTGACAGCGCGCGTCACCCGCTCACCGATATCGCCGGTAGCCTCGCGCTTGAAGAGCTCCGCACCCAGCGTGGCGATGCACGCGTGGTGGATGCGGGTCTTCAGCTCGGCATACGGGTCCTGCGCCGGAGATGCGGACGGCATCTCACGCTGGCTCTGGCCGGTGAGGAGCTCCGCGGTGGCCGAGGAGCTCCCGTTGGAGGTTTTGAGACGGTCGTGGAGGCCCATGAGTTACGACCTCGCGAGCGCGGGAAGGAGACGACGCTTCTTGCTGGTTTCCTTGACTGCCGGAAAGAGCTCCTTCGCCATCGCCTTGATCGACTTCGACACGTCTGCCGACTCCTCGGCCAGCACGACTGGGTTGCCGCGGTTGACCGAAAGCGGAACTGCACGGTCGGACGGCAACTCGAACCGCACCTTCATCCCAAGCGCTCCTTCCACCTCGTTCGGCTTCATGCCGACCTTGGAGTTGGAACGGTTGAGAACGATGCGGACGCGCTGCTTCGGGAACGACAGCAGGTCGAGCGTCTGGAGCGCGAGGCGGAGGTTCTTCAGCGTCGGCACGTCGAGCGAGCAGAGCAGCAGCAGCTCGTCCGTACGATCGAGAGTCGCCAGCATCGGGCCGTGGAAGAACGGTGAGGTGTCGACCACGATGACGTCGAACGACTCTCGGGCGACCTCGAGCAGGCGACCGAGCTTGGCCTCCGTCACGAGCTCTGCATCCTCCGGTCGAAGCGGCGCCGGCAACACCTCGAGCCCGCACGCGTGCTTGGTCGTGTAACCGGCTAGCTTCTCCGTGTCGAGCTCGCCCGGAGCGACGACCAGGTCGTAGATCGTCTTGTCGGGCTCGATGCCGAGCATGATCGCCGCGTCGCCGAACTGCAGGTCGAGGTCGAGGAGCAGCGTCTTGCGGCCCTCGAACTTCGCGCAGGCGGCGGCGAGGTTGGTCGCGGTGACCGTCTTGCCGGTCCCGCCCTTCGGCGAGAAGACCGTCACGATCTTGCCGTGCCGGCCGGAGCCGCTGTCGTGATGCCGACGGGTCGTGTGCGTCGCCTTCCGGATTGCGAAGACGATGTTCTCGACGAGCTGGGGCAGAAGCAGGACGTCGGCGACGTCTGCATCCAGAGCCTGCTCGAGCAGCCCCGAGGAGCCGCCCGACGCGAGCATCAGGATCGGGGCACGAGTGTGCTCCCGGATCGCCGCGAGCTCGTCCCCGGGCAGTGACGCAGCCCGTGTTGCATGGAGGATGGCGTCCAGGTGGCCGCCGGCGAGCGCCGCGGCGCCCTCGGCGACGTTGGTGCTGGCACCTACGAGCTCGATCTCCGGATGGCTGGCAAGCGATTCGCGGAGCTTGTCGAACCCTTCGCAGGATCCGGTGGCGTAAACACGCACGCGCTGGCCTGTCTCGTTAGCGGAGCTCATTACGGCCTCCTTCCGGGTCCGTCGAAGTACATGGTGTCGACTTCCTGAATCGTGTTGCCGCTGTCGACCGCGTTCACCGGAGGCCGAAGCGTCAGATGCCAGTCGCCGTTCTTCTCGATCCAGAACAGCTTCTGCACCTGGACGTCCGTGACGCGGAGCTGGACGTTCTGCGACTTGTCGCCGCCGGTGATGCCTGAGCTGCCCGTGCCGCCGACCGGCGCGCGCATGACGAGGAGGTTGCGAAGGACGACGCGAGTGACGTGATGATCGTCGCCGGTGCCGCCTTTGACCTTGACGGTCCAGTTGCCGACCACGTCGATGTGGTCGCCTTCCTTGAGCGTGCCGGCGAGAAGCTGATTCGGGTCACCGGCAAGCTCGTAGGCCCGCTGAGTGCCCTTGATTTGAGCCCGGATGCCCTGCTCCGTGGGAGGAGCGAAGCGTCGCGTGCTCACCTGCTCGCCCTCGAACACGTCCTGGACGGCGACGTACTGTGCAAGCTGGTCGGGAGACGAGATCGCGCCCGCAACGACTGCCTTGCGGGGCACGGTCTGCTCCTTGAGCATCTTCTGGTCGACTACGTCCGCGCCTGAAGTACCGGCCGGGATGTCGCGCGCGGCGACGAGGACCGTCACCTTGCCTTCCCCGTTCTGCACGTGGCGCTTGTAGTTGACGACGTATGCGCTCGTCAGAATGGCGGCGAGGGCGGCCAGTGCGACGGCGATCCCAATATTCTTGGCGCGGTAATTCATAGTCCTTTCTCTTTTCGTTAGAAGGGCCTGAGGACTTGAGCTATTCGATGAGTTGAATCGACTCCACGCCGAAAGAACTTGAGGGTGGTCCCGAGCCGCCGCCTCCGCCGCCAGAGGTTGCGAGGATCCCCTGGGCAATGAATTCCGTGAAGTACCCGTTGAGAGTCGAGTTGTTCCCATGCACGGTGAAGCTCGTGAGGTGGAACCCGATCCAGCCGATGATGTCGTACTGCGCCTGCTGACCTTGTCCGGTGAGTGTCTTGTAGACAGGGAAGAGCAGAACGGAGCCGATCCGTGCCGTGAGGGCGTCGCGAATGTTGGTCGAGGAGAACTTCGCCCCCGGATCCGACTTGTATTTTCCGAGCCCGAGATACTTGTCGAAGCCGTGGAGGATCCAGTCGGCCTCCGAGGACGAGCCGGGCGTGCCGTTCCCACCGTCGAGATTGAGCATGCCGAAGGCGCCCGGAGCGCCCATCGGGTCGAAGTTCAACGTCGTCGGCTGCTGGAAGTCGGGCTGGCTTTTGCCGTTGCAGTTGTGAATCAAGGTGTGGTCGCAGAAGACGACCATCGGGGCGACGTATCGCGCCTCTAGCGGCGGGCCGACGCGGGCCTTCGCGCGCGCATCGATGTCCACGCTTGCGATGCCAAGCACGCGGCTGAAGAAGCCGGGCGCGGTCTTTCTCGCTCGGACGCTGATGGTGTCGTTGGGCTGCACCGTCGACGTGACGATGATGTTCGCGCCCGCGACGTCCCCGCCGTTCTGGTTTGCGTAGCTCAGCGCCATCGTCTGCGCGCCACTTGGACTGTTCGGAAGTCGCTGGGTACCAGCGAGTGTCGTGGCATCCGCGGTTCCCTGAAGCCGGCGCTTCGTGTGGTACCAGTTTCCGACGTCGATCACAAACGCCGCCATGCCCATGATCACGACGAGGGCAAGGGTCATCAGCACGATCGCCTGACCGCTCTCGCTCTTGCGGACGCTCATTCGACTCGCTCCTTCATGGTCGTATTGAGGGTCCCGCTCGCAACGACCCAGTTCAACAGCTTGATGTCGTAGGGATAGGTAGCCGTGACGGTGACGTCCGACCCGATCGCCCAAGAGGAATTGCAGGTGAGGATGAACTTCACGTGCGGCTGCTGGAGATTCGACCCGGCGGCGTAACCGGCCGACTCGCAGTCGCCCTTGGGATTGGAGGCGTTACGGGAGACCGCGCCCTTGCGCGATGCAGCGCGGGCCGCGTCCGTGAGCGCGACGTAGTTGTTGAAGGCGATGCCGAACTGGATGATCCCGAAGAGCACCACGAGCAGGATCGGCAGGACGAAGGCGAACTCCGTCATCGTCTGCCCTCGCTCGTCCTTGATTGTGTTCTTCAAAAGCATTGCGGCTCCCACTTCGAATTCACGGGGCCCTCGCCGTGAGGTGAGGGCCCCGCTGGATGCCTGGACAGCTACGTGAATAGCCGCGCCAGGCTGCTTACTGCACTCGCACCGCTTTCCGAGATCCGCGTGAAGGCGAGAACCGAGCTCCCGCTGATCACCGCGAGTGTGACCGTCTTGTCAGGCTTCACCTGAGCGTGCTCACGCGAGAGAAACGCGAGGAACTCCTGGATTCGATGCCTGCCTTGGTGCTTCATGGTCAAACTCCTGTTCTCGGTTTACGACTGCGGGTTACAGGTAGCCGACGACGGTGTTGATTGCGCCGGAGATTCCGCCGGAGAGCGCCGTGAGCGCCAGAATTACGCCGATAGCGATCACTGCCAGGACGACGCCGTACTCGGCCATCGTCTGACCCTCCTCAGCTGCGTAGCGGACGCGGAGGTAATGGACCAGATCCTTGAACGACATGGATTCACCCCCCTTCGCCAATTCGGGCGCGCAGTGGCGCGCAATGCAAAGCTGACTAATGGGTTCGGAATCGACACAAAGTGCGTCAAAACTGCGTGACAAGCCGAGCGTCCTTTCTCTCTAAGGCGCGCCGCTTCGCCTTCCATCGATCTGCGCAAAGTCATCGCCTTGCGGGCCGGTTGCGCGTATCCCCCGCGCGGGTGATCTGCCACGACGTTCCCTTGAAGGAGGGAGTTGGCTGGGCCCGGCGCGGATCGATAGTCAGAAAACCGTAAGCGGCGGAACCACGCAGAGATTCCGCGCCCGAAGTGGCGGCCAGGGCGCCTTACCGAAGGAGCAATGGCAATGCCACGACGTTTCATTCGTAGAGACAACTGGGAGTTCGGCGGTCACGCCGCTCCCGCAGAGGGCACGTCCGGCGAGCCCAAGTCGAGGAAGCGTCGGCTCGCCACAACACTCGTTTTCACCACGCTCTTCTTCGCGGGCGCGTCACTCGCCGCTGTTGCCGGCAACCAGTTCAGCCCTCTGACCGCGGAAGACAGCCAGCAGCTCGCCGGCGACACGACCACGACTGACGCCACAGCAACGCCGGCGGCGGTCGACGCCTCGGCTGCACCTGTTGACGCCGGGGCTGGTCCAGCCGATGCCGGCACCGACACCACCGCCGCGGTTGACGCAACGGCGACCCCGGCCGACGCAACCTCTTCCGCACCGGCGGTCGACGACACGACTCCGCCGGCAAGCCTCAGACGGCCGTCGACGGCCGGCAGCGCAGGGGCTCCAGCGGTTACCAGCGGACCGAAGCAATCCGCCAAGCGGTCCGCGAAAGCCGCCAATGGGTGGAAGGCGACGAAGCTGCGCACGATCCTCCTGCCGAAGCTGAAGCCGGCACCCGCCCCGGAGATCGAGGGCCCGCCCAGCGCGGCGACGATCTGGCTCAACTCGCAGCTCCCCGATCCGACCCCGCCCGCTCTCAGGCTCTCGCCGAAGTTCGCCTCGAACCTGAAGGCGACTGCAAAGGGCGCCGGGCTCGACTGGGCGACGGTGCTCGGCATCCTCCGGGCACGCGGTGCAACCGGCCACACGCCGGCCGACCGCGCAACGCTCCGGAAGCTGTCCTTCAGGCTCGCGTCCTATGGGCCCGCTAAGGGTGACTGGGCACGGATCGTCTCGTACTCCGGCGACACCAGCTTCGCGGACCGGGCTGCTGCGCTGGCCCGCTACGACCGCGCCGTTGGCCTGAGAGGTCTGGTCAAGGGCCTCGAGGCAGCGAAGAAGTCGATCGCCACGCGGCTCCTGTTGGATCGGAACGTCTCGATCTACGAAGGCGGCCGGAACGACATCGTCCAGAACAAGGTCGACGTCCGCGTCCTGGCCGTGATCGCGTACCTGCGTGAGTCCTTCGGCCAGGTGACCGTCTCTTCACTGGTCTCCGGCCATCGCCTCTACGCGCGCCCCGGCGTGATCTCGGCCCACGTCTCCGGGCACGCGGTCGACATCATTGGGCTCGGCGACAGCGCGATCCAAGGCCATCAGGAGCCCGGCGGCATCACCGAGCGCGCCGTTCGTGAGCTCCTGTTCCTGCCCACGGAAGTCATGCCGCGGCAGGTCATCTCCCTGCTCGGCCTGGGCGGAGCGTCGTTCCCGATGGCCGACCACTACAACCACATCCATATCGGGTTCTAAGTGGCCGAAGTCGCGATTCGTCGCGAAGACGGAAGCATCGTGTGTGAGCGCTGTGTCCTCGGGGACACAGCGCTCACGCGCATGAGGGGCCTGCTCGGCCGGCGCGAGCTACCGAGCGGCGAGGGCATCCTGTTGAAGCCGGCGTCGTCGGTGCACATGGCGTTCATGCGCTTTCCGATCGACGCCGTGTTCCTCGATCGCGACCGGCGCGTCGTCAAGATCGCCGCGGATCTCAGGCCCTGGCGCGTTGCGGGAAGCCGAGGTGCAAAGGCAGTGCTCGAGATCCCGGCCGGCGAGGCGGGCCGGCGTGGGGTTACGGTCGGCGACCGTCTGGTCGTCGGTTAGCCGCTTTCGCGGAGGTCGCCTGCGAGAGCAGCCATTCGGTCCGCAGCTCACGAGCTCGGCTCTCGAGATCTCCGAGCAGGCTCCGCACTTCGTCGAGCTGTGGCCGCAGCTTCTCGACTCGGCGCAGCTCCCCGGCGATCTGGGCCAGAGAGCTCGCGGGATTCGCATTCAGACGAAGCAGCCGCCGCTCGCTCGCCTCGAGCTGTCCGCTGACCGCGCGCTGCCACCCTTCAGCCTGTTCCTTCAGCGTGCGCAGCTCGGTCTCCGTCGCGGGCCGGCGGTCCAGCACCTCGCGGAGTCGTCTGATCAGGGCGAAATCGAGCGGCTCGGGCAACAGCGCTCGAACCCTTTCACATGCGGGGCCGGCGCGCGGCGCCGCTGAGCGTGCCACGTCCCCGAACGGGGGATACGCGCGCGACGGTCTGCGGCCCGACATAAGGAGAGCCGCCCATGATCGGAAAGATCGGCCTAACGCTCGGAATCGCGTTCAACGTCGCGATCCTCGCCCTCTCGCACGGGCACATGTCCTACGGCTACGAGGTCAGGGGCAACCTGTGGGAGCCGGGCAAGCAGATCCTGCAGGGCAAATCACCCTACGATCCGGCAACCCCGAAGAGGGCGCTCGCCGAGGGAACCTCCGACTGCTGCATCCAAGCGCTCTACCCCGCACCCACTCACGTGTTCTTCGCTCCGCTGTCGTGGCTTCCGTTCGACGCGGCGGTGGTGCTCTTCACGCTGCTTGCCACAGCGTGTTTGGTCGGCGCCCTCTGGTTACTCGGGACGCGCAGCTCCGCCGCCTTCGGTGCCGTGCTGCTGCTCCCGCCTGTCTGGACGGGCACCCAGGTTGGGAGCATCATGCCGTTTCTCGTCCTCGGTTGTGCCCTCTCCTGGCGTTGGCGTGACCGCCCCTACCTCGGTGGGATAGCGGTAGCGGCGACCGCGGTCATGAAGATCTTTCTTTGGCCCCTGTGGCTGTGGTTGCTGTTCACGCGCCGCTATCGCGCCGCGATCGTCTCCGCTGTTGCGGCAGTCGTGATGCTGGCCGCGGGATGGGCCGTATTCGGGTTTCAGAACCTCCTCGACTACCCACAGCTCCTGATGAACGTGACCAAGCTCGAGGCGGGCCAGAGCATCAGCCTGGTCCGGTTCGGCGGCGAATGGCTGGCAGTCGCTGTCTTCGTCGCCCTCCTCGTCGTGGGCCGCCGTTCCTTCTCGGTGATGATCCTTGCGTCGCTGGTACTGCTGCCAATCGTTTGGGTGCACACGCTCCAGGTTCTTTTCGTCCCGGCTGCGCTCGCCTTCAACGAGCCCGAAGAGACCTTGGGTAGGCTGCGGCGCCTCCGACGCACCGGCAGCCGCGCCGGAGCATTGCCGAACATCCGCCCCGCAGAGCGCTGACGACGCCGGCGCGCGGTGTTTTCAAGTTCGGTTCGGAGCACGCCGATACAGACCGGAAGCTCCACCCCCGCCGTCGACAGGAAGGCAGACCGCTTGTGACTCCCCGCGCTGAGGAGAGCCGGTCGCTCGCACGCGAGCCAAGCGCAGGAATGTTGCGTGGGCGATCCGCTGATGTTCGTGCCCTCGCATCGCGACGCGCCGTCGTCGCCGGAGCCGTCCTCGGCATTCCCGTCAGCCTCGGACTCCTCATGTTGTCGTTGCGGCATCTGGATGGCGCGAAGCTGAAAGCGTCACTCGGAGGTGCCAATGTCGGAGCCTTGATGCTCTCTGTTGCCGTTATGGCAATCGTCTACCTCATTCAGGCGGATCGGTGGCGCGTTATCTCGGCCGCGCCGGGGGTATCGCTCAGCCGCTTTGCCGAGTGGGTCGTGGGCGCAGTGGCCGTCAACAATGTCCTCCCCGGGCGCGCCGGCGACATCCTGAGGTCGGAATGGCTCGCGCGCGGCGCAGGGAAACCCCGTGCGTCTGCCGTCTCCTCCGTCGTCGTCGACCGCGGCTTGGACGTCGTCACGCTCGTCGCGATGTTCGGACTGACATACCCGTTCGTGCCGCATCCTCGATGGCTCAACGACTTCTGGATTGTCGGCGGTTCCTTGGGCGCCGTGGTCAGCATCGTCTTCATCGCCGCCGCGGTCTATGCTGGTCGAGGCAGATCGTCGGCAGCGCGAGGCATGCGCGCTCGGCTCGCGGACATCGCGCACGGAGTCGGAAGCGTCCTTCGGGGCCGGCTCGTGCTGAAGATCGCGGTACGTAGCGCGCTCGCGTGGACCGCGTGGGCGTTCAGCGCATGGCTCGTGGCGTCCTCGCTGGGGATAGCGCTCACTCCGCTCGAAGTCCTGTTCGTAACAGCTGTGCTCAACCTCGGAGTCGCCATTCCGTCGTCGCCCGGCTTCATCGGGACGTATCAGTGGCTCGGGGTGTCGGCACTTGGCAATCTCGGCGTCGGTCACGCCGATGCGTTCGCGTTCTCGGTTCTCATGCACGCCGCGTGGTACGTGCCGACGACGATCGCGGGCGTCGTTCTCGCACTCCGCAAGGTCCCCACCGCCGTAGCCGGTGCCCTCGTGCAACGACCTTCGGAGAATCGTGCGGCCTAGCGGTGTAGGCGCAGGCGGCCGTCGTTGAGCACCGCCGACCAGGGCAGGCTGGGCACGCGAGCGGCCAGCGCCTGACCGTCCTCGGATTCCGGTTCGCTCGCCGCTACGAAAGAGCTCCGCGTTCCGGGAGCTCGTGTAGCTGGTCGAGGCTCGGCGCCGTCCGGATCGACGGGCTCAGCGTCCCCCATACCGCGAGCACGACCCCGGTCGCGGCGAACACGGCGATCGCCGCGCGTGCCGACACGGTGCTGAGCAGCACGCCGGCCGTGAGCGGGCCGAGCGGCGCGATCAGCAACGAGATCATGCTGCGCACGGACTCCGCACGGCCGAGCAGACGGTCGGGCGTCATCGCGATCCGATAGCCGTGGACGACCGAGTCGGTCGACGGAATCGCGAGCGCGGTGGGCAGGATGCCGGCGGTCAGCACGTAGACGCTCGGCCAGACGAGGAAAACGGCACAACCGATCCACGTCCAGAGCTCGAGCACCAGCACCGCCCGGACCGGAAGCAGGCGGCGCACGAGCGGCGACACGAGCGAGCCGAGCAGCAGACAGGCGCCGAAGACTGCGATGAGCGCTCCGACCTCGCTGCCCGACAGCCCCTGCTGCCTGCCGATGACGACCACGGCGAAGAGCACGCCGGGCCCGATGAAGTTCCCGAGCCCGAAGAGCAACGCGCACGTGCGCAGGAACGGCTGCCTCCAGACGAAGTGAAAGCCCTCGGCAAGCCGCGAGCGCAATGACGCTGTGTGAGGCTCACGTTCCTCCTGGAACGGCGTCCGCATCGCGAGTAACGAGACGGTCGAGAACGCGTAGGAGAGCGCGTCGACGAGGAACGGGAGCGCGCGAGCAAGCCCGAAGAGCGCGCCGCCGAGCGGCGGCCCCGCGAGCCGCACCACCGCCTGCCGGCCCGTCTCGGCCGCCGCCGCTGCTGGGAGCTGGCGTGCCGGCACGACGGCACGCAGGGCGCCGGGCTGAGCACCGAAGAACACGGCGGTGCCGCTGCCCTCGACGAAAGCAACGGCCACGATTTCCCAGAAGATGACCCGGTCGAGCAAGATTGTCGCGGCGAGGCTCCCGATCGCGAGCACCCGCACGCCGTCGGCCACGATCATCAGCCGCCTGCGGCTCCAGCGGTCGGCCGCCAACCCGGCCGGCAGCGCGAAGAGCACCGACGGAAGGCTTCGCGCGAACGCGACGATGCCGGCTTTGGCCGGCGAATGCGTGATCGCGAGCACGAGCAGCGGGAACGCGATCGACGACGACGACGTGCCGGCGCTCGACAGCAGCTGGCCGATCTGCAACAGCACGAAGTCGCGGTTACGGCGTAGGGGAACGGCGGTCACGCGCCGACGCTACTAGCGCCGCCGACGAGGCCTGTCAGATGTCGCGCTCCCGCGCCCGTCAAGCGTTGAGGCGCGACTCGCTCGTTGCGCCGGCGGGCTCGAGCGCCCGTGGCACCCCTGCAGCGGGCCAGGGCCAAAGCCGGACCAGTGGAGCCGCGATGATCGCCAGGTAGAGCGGAATCACCCACGGCCGGCCGGTCGTCTGCGCAACGGGGTATGCGAGCAGCGGCGTAAGCCAGAGCCACGAGAGCGTGGGCGAGACCAGCGCGATCGGGACGAACAGAAGCGCGAGGTAGTGAGGCCAGACCATCGGGGAGGCGACGAGCGCCGCAATCACCGCGATGCCGTACGCACGGCGATCGCCGTCCGGGCGACGGGCGATGCGCCAGGCGGCGATCAAGAGCCCGCCGGCGAGCAGGAAGGCCACGCTCTTTGCCGCGGCGGCCGAGACACCGAGCGCGATGAGACCGGCGACGACCGACACGCCGACGTCCTCGGAGACGAACGAAAGGTGGCTCAGCATGCTCGGATAGTCGCGGAGGCCGTGGAAACCGATCGCGGCCCAGGCGGCGAGAGTCCCCCCGAGTGCAACCGCGGTGGCGACGACGAATGCGCGGATTCGACGGGTTGCGAGCAGCCACACCGCCAAAGGCCAAGGAAAGAGCTTCGCGCTGACCACCGCCGCGATTGCGAGCGCCGGCGGCCAGACCCGAGAGCGAAACCGCCAGGCGGCAGCCGCTCCGAGCACGAGCAGCGGCGTGAGCGAACCGAGCATCAGGCCGTGCGCGACGGGCCATGACAGGAATGACACCCCGTAGCAGCGCCAGTCGCTGACGCCGAGCAGTCGAAGCCCACCGAGGACCGCGCCGATCGAGAGCAGCGCGAACAGCACACCGGCGACGCGGTAGGGCAGGAAGGAAAAGGGCACGGCGGCGACCAGCGCGGACGCGGGATACACGGGAACCGAGATCACGGTCTCGGCCTTTTCTCCCCCTCGTTTGACCGCCGCCTGCTGCTCCAGGTAAGTCGGACGGTACGGGTTGTCGCCGTGCACGATGTCCTTGCCGGCCCCGTAGAGGCCGCCCTTGAAGTCGTACAGAAACAGGCCCCTGGACAAGCCGTTTCCGAGCAATGCAAAGGTCACGACGATCGGCAGCACTGCGAACACCAGGACGCTCGAGGCGCGGTGGATCGCTGTGAACGGGCGGCGCTGATTGCGGGCAGCAGGCCCCATACGTCTTGCATCGGTCGTTCGACGGATCGGCTTGACCGCCGAGAAGCGGATCAGCGACGAGAAGTCTTCAGCGCCTCGAGCGCCTCGACGAGGCGGCGCGAAGCCGCCTGCCAGCGCTCTCTGTAGCCGCGTAGGGCGTCAGGGTCGTCGTCATCCGAGCGGTTGGCCCGCTCGATCAGCTCGGTCCACGCGTCACGTTCTCGCCGCGAGGCTGTAAAGACCGCGTATTCGCGCTGCTCACGGAGTACGTGCATCTCGTGGAAGCAGACTCGCGGCCGAGGCGGAACTTGCGGGCTGAGAGGCGCCGAGCGGATTCGAACCGCTGTACGAGGCTTTGCAGGCCTCTGCCTAACCACTCGGCCACGGCGCCGTGCCGCGGGCATGGTATCCGGGCCCTCTTAGGGAACCCAGCGTTCGAGCGACGGCGTGAGTTGCAACTCGTGCGTCCACCCGCGCGGGCTCTGGCTGTGGAGGTACTTGACGGCGTCCGCGACCTCCTGCATCGAGGCCGACTTCTCCGGTGGCTCCTCTTCGAGCCATTTGGCCGTCTTCTCGCTCTCGATCACCGCGTCGACGATGAGCAGCGCCACGTGGACGTTGTGCTCGCGTAACTCGGCCGCCTGCGCTTGGACGAGCGCTCGGGTGGCGAACGCCGCCGCCGCCCACGGTCCTCGGCCCGGGTTGCCTCGGCGGGCGGAACCGCCGGTGACCTGAATCAGGGTCCCGCCTCCCCGCTCGACGAGCACGCGCCCACTTAGACGCAAGACGTTGAAGATCGCCGGCAACAACTCACCGCTGTAGGGCGCGAGCGCGTCGGCAGGGGCTTCGTGGATCGGCCCGCCGAAGGTAGGGGTCGTCGTGATCGCGTTCACGATCAGGTCGACGTCCCCGACATCGTGAAAGACTCGTTCGAGGTCCGCGGGCTTCGAGGCGTCGGCGATCACGCCCACAGCGCCGGGCACGTCCTCCGTCAACACGCGGATCGTCTTCTCGCTTCGCGCCACACCGGCCACGCGCCAGCCGTCCGCCGCGAACTCGCTTGCGAGCACGCGGCCGAGGTTTCTTGCTCCGAAGACCAGGAGCGTCGGCACCGAGACGCTAGGCGGCGACGCTCGTGAACTGAGGGATGATCTCGTCGCCGTACGCTCTCAACGTCTCCTCCTGCCCGTGGGTCATGAGGTAGATGTTGAACTGGTCGACGCCGATCGACTCCAACTCCTTCAATTTCTTCGTCGCCTCCGCGACGTTGCCGAGCACGCAGAACCGGTCGACGATCTCGTCGGTGACGAACTCGCCGTGCGCGGCGCCGACGCGCGAGTGATCCTTGTAGTCGTAGAACTTGCGCGCCTTGACGAAATCGGTTAGGTCACGCGGGATCTCCGAGTCTTCGCCGTAGCGCTCGATCAGATCCATGACGTGGTTGGAAACCATGGCAGGGAACCAGCGCGACTGCTCGCGCGCGTCCGCGATGTCGTCGGAGATGTGACTGGGCGCGCCGACGATGCACTTGAGCTCGCTCGGGTCGCGGCCCGCCTCCTCGGCCGCACGCCGCGCGGTATCCATGATCCACTGGACGATCACGGGGTCCGCCAGCTGGATGATCACGCCGTCAGCGACTCGGCCGGCGACGGCGAGCGCCTTCGGCCCATAACCCGCGATCCACATCGGGATGTCGGGAAGCTCTTCGCGCACCCACTTCAGCTCGAGCTCCTTCTCATTCCAGTCGACCGAGCGTCCGTTCATGAGGTCCTTGATCATCGCGCAGCGCTGCTCGAACTCAGCGACCTTCACCGGCTTCAGGCCGACGACTCGACGCGAAGAATCGCCGCGGCCGATGCCCATCACCATGCGACCATCGGAGATGTCCTGCATCGTGGCGTACCAGCTCGCCGTGATCGTCGGATCTCGGATGCCCGGATTCGTCACGAAGTGTCCAAGCTTGATCTTGCTCGTCTGGGCAGCCGCCAGCGGAAGCGTCGCGTAGGACTCCTCCCAGAGGATGTGCGAGTCGTACGTCCAGGCGTATTCGAACCCGTGCTGCTCGGCGAGCTTCATCAGCTCGATCATCCGTTGGTACGGCGGGTCCGGCAGGACGGTCACGCCGAAGCTGAGCATCGATCCTCCCCGGTCGCTGGCAGGGGAACGAGCATACCGCCACGAAAACGGATCGCACAGTGGTGTGGCCGTACCTCCTTTTCGCGTTCGCTGCCGGCGCCGCACTGCCGCTGCAGTTCGGCATCAACGCCCAGCTCGCGCACTGGCTGGACAGCCCGGTGCGGGCCGCCTTCGTCTCGTTCCTGACCGGCACGATCATCCTCGCGGCGGCCGCGGCACTCGTCTTCAAGCCGTTGCCGCCCTTGAGCCGACTCGGTCACGCACCGTGGTGGGTCTGGCTCGGCGGCGCTCTCGGCGCGTTCTACGTGGCCGGCTCGATCGTGGCTGCTCCCCGGCTCGGCGCCGCGGCGCTCATCGCCGTGATCGTCGCCGGCCAATCGCTCGCGTCGGTCGTCGTCGATCACTTCGGCTGGGTCGGCTTCGAGCCGAAGCACGTCAGCGCCGGACGCCTCGCCGGCATGGCTCTCGTCGGAGCCGGCGTGGTGCTCGTCCGTATCTTCTAGGCGGCGGCCACGCGCGCGATCGTCTTCGCCGCGAGCCGGTCGAGCGCCTGCACCGCGAGCTCGAGATGTTCCTCCTTCGTGTCCTCGAGCTTCGTGTGCGAGAGGCCGCGGAGCGACTGGACGAACAGCATCACGGTCGGAACGCCTGCGCGTGCAACCTCCGCTGCGTCGTGCAACGGGCCGCTCGGAAGACGATGCAAGCCGCTCGTCACCTCGGCGATGGCCTCGCCGGCAAGTTCGATCAGATCACCGTCGAAGAGGATCGGCTCGATGTTCCAGATCCGCTGCCACTCGACCGCGATGTCCTCGTCGCGCGCGTACTGCTCCGACGCGCGTTTCGCCTCGTCGAGCATGTCCGCAAGCTTCGACGCGTCGAGATGCCGCTGGTCGAGGAGACATTCCGCGGTCTCGACGACCGACGTGACGATCCCGGGCTTCGTCACGACGCCACCGATCGTGCAAACCGCCCCTCCTCCCGTGCGCTTCGCGATCTCCCGGATCTCCAGCTCCAGGCGGGCCGCGCCTGCGAGTGCGTCGCGGCGCTTGTCCATCGGAGTCGAGCCGGCGTGAGCGGCCTGGCCGCGAAAGGTGACCTGGTGGCGCTCGACACCGAACGTCCCGAGCACGACACCGAGGGGCAGATCGAGGGACTCGAGCACCGGTCCCTGCTCGATGTGAAGCTCGAGGTATGCGGCTGCGTCGGCGAGCTCGCTCCGCGCATCGAGAGCGGCGTCGAGGTCGACGCCGTGTTCGCGTAGGGCGTCCGGCAGCGGGATTCCCTCTGCGTCTTTGCGCGCCCGAAGCTCGTCCTGGTCGGCCATCGAGCCGGCAGCGGCAGACGAGCCGAAGAGCGAGCGGCCGAATCGGGCGCCCTCTTCGTCCGCCCAATTCACGAGCCGTACCGTGACGGGAGGCGTTCCCTCTTCCGCGAGCCGGCGCAAGACCTCGACTCCGGCGACGACATTCAAGGCACCGTCGAGCCAGCCTCCGTTCGGCACAGAATCGATATGGCCGCCGATGAGAACGGCCCGGTTCGATGCGCCGCGCAGAGTGAACCACTGGTTGCCTGCCGCGTCGACGGTCTCCTCCGCCCCGGTTCCGGCCACTTTTCTCCGCAGCCACTCGCGCGCACGCTCCCAGGTCTCCGTCCACGCGACCCGCTGGGCGCCGTTGTCGTCCCCGGTCAGCTCCTGGAGCTCGCGAAGCTCGTCTACGGTCCGGCGGGGCTGCAGCGTCACTGCGGCGACTCTAACTTTCGCGGCTGGGAGTGTGGTAAGCATCGCTCGATGTCGGCGATCGCGGTCGAGCCTGCGAGGAGG
>VAXG01000115.1 GCA_005883355.1 Actinomycetota bacterium
CTCGCCCGCACCGTCTACACCACCCTCAAAAACGAACCCCTATTGACATAGGAGCAACACTGGCGCATGTCACCGTCTTCCGAGATCAAGTCATGTACAGCGCTTACGCAGCTGCTCCAGGACTTTCGCGGCTGCGGCTCGCCCTGCCGCACGCTGTGGAGCCCAGTTCGTGACCGCGACATTGCACGCCCGACTCACCTCGATCGTGAAACCGTTGCCGCGCTCAGTTCGACTTCTTGGTACTGCCTTGGCCGCTTCGCTCACTCTTCCGAATCGGACGATCATCAGCTCAGGCCTCGCCCGGCTTTGCAGGTAATCCGGTCCATCTGGCGCCGGTCCTGAGGTGAACTCCGTGAATCCCTTGCTGCGCAGGTCGTCGTACCCGCCTTGCTGGGTGAGTACGTGCAAGCCTTGATGGGCAATCACTTCGTTCGCCGGATCAGCACCGCCGCCCAGATCACCAGCAGCGGTTAGATCCCGATCACGCCACGAGTGTGCCAGTTCGACCGCCCCGTGTTATCCGTTCGGCACGATGACGACCTTCATCGCCGCGTCGGACTGCGAAAGCTCGATCGCCTCGCCGGCGCGCTCGAGTGGCAGCCGGTGCGTGACGACGTCGCGCAGGGGTAGTTCGTCCAGGTGCGCGGCCATCGCCTTCATGGCGGGGACGTAGGACGTCGCGGCCTCGCCTCCGACTCCCAGGACGCAGATGTTGCGCGTACAGATGTCGCGGTTCGGGTTTACCGGCACGGGGCCCAGGTCGACGAACGCTCCCGCTTCGATCACCGTCCCGCCCCAGCGCACGAGCGCGAGCGCCTCGGGAAACGTCTCCGCCACGCCTGAGCAATCGATGACCACGTCCGCCCCGCGCCCGCCGGTCTGCTGTCGCACGAGTTCGATGCGGCCCTCGCGCGGGACGGCGGACGCCTCGATCGTCAACGTGGCTCCGAACCGCTCCGCGACCCGCAGGCGCGACGGCAGGAGGTCGACCGCGATCAGCTCACCGCACCTGAGGAACCGCGCCTTGATCAGGTGACACAACCCAAGGGGACCTACGCCGATCACTGCGACCGAGGATCCCGGCCGGAACGCGTGCGGAAGCGGAAGCTGTGCCGCGTTGTCGAGCCCGTGTGTGACGGCCATTACCTCCGTCAGCACGGCGACCTCGGAGGGCAGCTCGTCCGGCACCCGGAAGAGCGGCGTACCGGGTAGGAGGTACATCAGCTCCGCCCACCCGCCGAACAGGTGCGGCGGTCGCGCAGCGTTGAGGCTGTTGCCGTAATCCTCGAGCCGCTCGCACGCGTAATACGGAAATCCCTCGCGGCAGAACCAGCACTCGCCGCAGGCGACGTTCGCGCCCGGGACGATCCGGTCGCCCGGTCGAAGAGGTCTCCCGTCCGTGGCAAGGACGTCGCCGCCGGTATCCGCGACGACGCCGACGTTCTCGTGGCCGCAAATGAGCGGATACTCGAGCCGGCGCTCATGCGGCGTGCCTGCGTACTGGATCGTTTCGCCGCGGAAGGTGTGCTTGTCGGTTCCGCAGATCCCGGAAAACAGGACCTGCATCAATACCGCGCCGCGCTCGACCTCCGGGCGCGGGAACTCCTCGACCTCGACGCGGCCCGGGCCCTTCATCACCGCCGCGCGAACGGACGTCACACTGGGCGAAGGCCGCACGGTTTTTCACAGAGGATCGGCAACCCGGCCGCGGCGAGCTCGGCCACGAGCTCGACGTGGAGATCGGTCGGCGCCGCGATCAACGCCGCGTCGGCGCCTCCGGCCGCGAGGAGTTCCTCGACGTTCGCATGCGTCCGCAGCCCTGCCGCGGCCAGCTCCTCTCGGACGGAGGCGACCGGCTCGGCGACGGCGGCAGGGGCCGCCCCGCGAGCCGCAGCGAGCGCGCGGAGGTGGATGCGCTCCATGCGCCCCGCGCCGACGACCGCGACGCGCACCTGATCGCCGCTCTTCACGGTGGAGAGCGTAACGCGCTGTTGACGCTTGTTCCACTATCTAGGTGACGTGCCTCGACATGTTGTCCGCATAGTGGTACGTTCGGCCTGCCATGCGGCTCGGTGTGGTCCTCGAAGCGTTCTTGGACCGAACGCTCGACGACACCCTCGACTTTGTCGCGAGGGGCGCGCCGCAGATCACGGACCTCGAGATCGGCGTCGGCGGGTTTGCGCCGACACCGCATTGTGATGTCGCAGTTGCTGCGCGACCCGACCGCCCGGCGACGTTGGACCGACCGCCTCGAGAATCGCGGCTTCCGCGTCTCTGCGCGGAACGTGGCGGGGTACCCGTTCGATCCGGACCGCGACAAGGCTCGTCTGCACGACAGGGATCTTCGGAACGCAGTCCGGATCGCGGCGCTGCTGGAGGTCAACCGCGACGCGATGGCGGGATGTCCGCCCGGCGCACAGGGCGATCGTACGGCGCACTTCGACGCGGGTGGGTGGTCGCCGTACCTGGCAGGCGTCCACGAGCGCCAGTGGGACGACGCGCTCGTCCCCTACTCGAGCGAGGTCGCCGAGTTCGCGCTAGCCGAGCACCCGGAGCTGGCGATCTGCATCGAGCTCCATCCGGGAACGTGTGTGTACAACGTCGAGTCCTTCGAGCGGTTCGCGGAGATCGCGCCCAACCTCGACCCGAGCCATCTCTTCTGGCAGCAGATGGACCCCCCCTCGAGATCGTTGGCGCCCTTTCCCGTGTCGGGCACGCCCACGCGAAGGACGTCGTATTCAACCCTGGTGCGCTCGCACTCAACGGCTTGCTCGATCGGCGCTGGACGGCGACCGAGGCAAGCGGCCCCTGGACGTTCGCGACCGTCGGCCGCAGCCACGCGGCCGACTGGTGGCGCTCGTTCCTGACGGCACTCGAAGAGCGCGGTGTGGAGTCGATCTCGATCGAACACGAGGATCCGACGATGTCCGCAGAAGACGACGTCGCAGAAGGTGTCCGCTGCCTTGTCGATGCCCTCGACCCGCAGACGCCCGTTGACGTCGTGGAGCGCGTGGGATGATCGAGGCCCGCGCCCAGATCAGAGCCGACATCGTCTCCGAGGCGCGGCGCGTGCTCGATGTTGCCGCAGGCGTTCCATTGCGGCTCCTCGGCGGGGTGGCGATCGCAGTCTCTCTACCGGGCGAACCGCTGTTGCCCAGGCCCTACAACGACATCGACTTCATCACGGCGAAGGGAGAAGGCCCGACGATCGCCAAGCTGTTCGAGGAGCTCGGGTACGAGGGCGACCATCAGTTCAACGGCCTGAACGGTCACCGCCGCCTGCTCTTCTACGACCTGCAGAACGAACGGCGCATCGACGTCTTCGTCGGCCGGTTCGAGATGTGTCACATGTGGCCGCTCGAGCGCAGGCTCACCGTCACCGGGCGGACGATCCCGCTCGCCGACCTGCTCCTCACAAAGCTGCAGATCTTCGCGCTGAACGAAAAGGACCAGCGAGACATCCTCAACCTCCTGCACGGGCACAAGCTCATGGAGCAGGATGCCGACGGCATCAACACGGCCTACATCGCCGAGCTGTGCGCCGCCGACTGGGGTCTCTGGCGCACGTTGACGATGAACATCGAGCGCGCCCGCGTAGCAGTCCAACGCTTCGAGCTTGCACCGCACGACGAGAAGATCGTCGTCTCTCGCCTCGACGACCTGCGCAGACGCATCGACTTCGAGCCGAAGTCCACGAAGTGGAAGCTGCGCGCCCGCATCGGCGAACGCGTGAAGTGGTACGAGGAGCCGGAGGAGGTGGGGTAGTGCGCCTCGGGCGGAAGCCGGTTCGCGAGGGCGCCCGAAGCGTACGGCTCTTCTATGCCTCGGACATCCACGGCTCCGACCTTCTGTGGCGGAAGTTCCTCGGCGCGTCGAAGTTCTACAAGGCCGACGCGTCGGTGATGGGCGGCGATCTGCTCGGCAAGGCGATCATCCCGATCGAGCGACGAGAGGATGGCACGTTCCGCGCGAAGTTCCTCGGCGACGAGCGCATCGTGCGCGAAGGGGACGAGCTCGACGAGCTCGAAAGCGCGATCCGCTTCAATGGCTTCTATCCGTGGATCGCGTCTGAGCGTGAGATCGCCGAACGCGGCTCAGACACCGAAGAGCTGTTCGCCGAGGTCGCACGCGACGACATTCGGCGGTGGATCGAGCTGGCGGAACAGCGCGCGTCGACGAATGGCTCCTCGAGCCTCTTCGTTATGGCCGGCAATGACGACCCCTGGTACGTCGACGAGATCCTCGCCGCGTCGAACGCGGTCGTGTTCTGCGACGACCGGATCGTGCGCGTCGGACCACACGAGATGATCTCGTCCTCGTACGCGAACCCGACGCCGTGGAACAGCCCTCGAGAACTGGACGAGGAAGCGCTGTACGACCGCCTCGAGAAGCTCGCCGACCAGCTGGAGTATCCCGGCAGCGCGATCTTCAACCTGCATGTGCCGCCGTACGACAGTCGACTCGACACGGCGCCTGATCTGAAGCCGGACCTGACGCCACGCTACAGGGGTGGGCAGCCGGTGACGAAGCCGGTCGGCAGTCACGCCGTCCGGCAACTGATCGAGGAGTACCAGCCGCTCCTCGCGTTGCACGGACACATCCACGAATCGAAGGGAGAGACTCGTATCGGGAGGACGCTCGCGCTGAATTCGGGGTCCGAGTACAACACGGGCCGCCTGCACGGGGTCGTGGTCACGCTGGGGGACGACTTGGTCGTCGGCCACCAGTTCGTCGTGGGATAACCGGAGAGGAGGCACAGTGGCAACATCTGTGACGGGCACGTCCGCCCAGGCCGCCGAGTCGGGAATGTTCGTTCGCAACGCCACCGGCCTGGTGCGGGAAGTGAGGCCGTGGCAGGCGATGGCGATCAACTTCATCACGGGAGCGCCGCCGTTCGTGATCGGGATCGCTCTCTTCGGGGCGCTGTCGGGGTTCCCGGGTGGAAACTTCCTGCTGGCAGCGCTCCTAACGATCCCGCTCGCACTCGGTGTCGTCTATGCGTTCGGCTTCATGACCGCGGCGATGCCGCGTTCCGGCGGTGATTACGTGATCGTGAGCCGAACGCTGCATCCCGCGCTGGGAACGATCTCGGCCTCCTGCATTTCGCTGTCGAGCTTCCTGTCGATTGCGTTCGAGGCGGTCGCGTTCGTCACGCTTGCGATCGTGCCGGGCCTCATCGTCGTCGGGCTCGTGAGCGGGCACAACAAGCTCGTGAGCTGGGGCCACACCGTGGCCGTCAGCCACAACTGGCAGTTCGGTCTCGGCTGCGCCGGCATCATTGTGGCGGGAATCGCGGTCGGCGCTGGATGGACCTGGGCGAAACGGTTCATGTTCACGCTGCTCGGCTTTTCGTTGCTCGGCCTGGTCGTCGCGACGCTGATCGCGTGGTTTGCGGGCAAGCACACGTTCATCGGGCACTTCAACTCGTTCGCTCAGCCCTATACGCACAATCCGGACACGTACCACGCTACGATCGCGGCGGCTCAGAAGAACGGCGTCAACGTCCATCCCGCGTTCTCGTTCGTGAAGACGATCCCGGTGATCGCGGTGATCGCAGGCATCTCGATCTATGCGTATTGGTCGACGTTCTTCGCCGGCGAGCTTCGCCAGGGGAACTCGCTGAAGACCGCGAACCGCATGGGCGCTGCGAGCATCTCGATCCTCGTCAGCGTCATCGTCTTCGTCGCGATCTTCTTCCACAGCTTCGGGAAGGATTTCCTGACCGCGGCCAACGGCGGCGGCCTTCCCTCGGAGCTCGGATCGTCGGCGGCTTACTTCTTCCTGTCGGCCGCGTTCGTCAACAACACGGCCTTCGCTGTATTCATGGTCCTCACGTTCATTCTGTTCTGGCCCGTGATCATCGCCGAGACGGCGCTGCAGCCGCCGCGCACGATGTTCGCCTGGTCGTTCGACGGGATCATGCCGAAGGCGGTCGCCGGCGTGACCCGACGTGGCGTGCCACTCATCGCGACGGTCATCACGATCGCAGGGTCGATCGCGGCATACGCGTGGGCGGTCTACATCGCGAAGAACTTCTTCCAGGTGATCGTGTATGCGACGCTCGCCCAGCTGATCACGCACGTGCTGATCGGAGCGTCGGCGATCGCGTTCCCCTACCGGCGGAAGGCGCTATACCAGGCGTCGGTCTCCGCCAAGGAAGTCGGCGGGATCCCGTTGACGGTGATCGCGGGCATCGGGGCGATCCTCACGTCGGTGTTCCTCTACTGGGCGTTCTTCCACTACCCGTTCTTCGGACTGCAGGCGAAGCAGAACATCATCTACTGGGTCGGCGGTGCCGTCCTGTTCGGTTTGCTCTGGTACGTCGGAGCGCGTTACATCCGACGGCAGGAGGGCGTCAACATCGACCGCGTCTACGCGGAGATTCCGCCAGAGTAAGAGCGAGCTTCTCGCCGTGACGAAGAGGCCTCTTTCGGGAGGCCTCTTCTCTCCCTGGACGTCTGCGAGGCCGGTTGGAAGCGCGCAAGCGTCCGACCTGAAGGTGAGCAACGAGCACGGCTGGCGGCTCGGCCGGATCATCGACCCATTTGGGCCACGAGTGGGAGATCGGCGTGCCTCTGGGAGCCTGGCCGCCGAGCTAAGCGGCGCGCGAAGATCGAGGCCGAGCAACCTGTCGGGTGTGTAAATTCGGTCGGACGTACCAGAAGCGGCTGTTTGCAGGGAAGACTGAGTTTGGGTCTAGCCTTCATCAGATCGTCGCACGGGCCGTGCTTATTTGACGTTGACCAGGCAAGTCTGATATTTGCGCGCGCGCGTCAACCTCTTTGACAGACGGCTAAGAGTTAATCCCGGGCCTTAAGTCCGTAGGACATCGTGGTGGAGGAGGGTCTGCTCTTGCTTGTCTCGCTTGTGTATCTGCTCTTTCGGCGTGCGCTCGCGGTGGCGGCGCTGCGTTTCCGTTCGCGTGAGTTCAAGGAGCTCGAGATCATCGTGCTTCGACACGAGCTCGCGGTTCTTCGTCGCCAGGTCGTTCGCCCTCGTTTGGAGGACGCCGATCGGGTGTTTTTGGCTGCAGCCAGCCGGCTCCTCAGACGAGGGCCGGCGTTCTTCGTGCGTCCAGACACCCTGATGCATTGGCATCGCGAGCTTGTTCGGCGACGCTGGACCTATGCTGGGCGGCGGCCGGGTCGGCCGGCGGTGAGAGACGAGCTGCGCGAGCTTGTTCTGCGTCTCGCCCGTGAGAATTCCCGGTGCGGGTACCAGCGCATCGTCGGGGAGCTTGCCGGCCTGGGCGTGCAGGTCTGTGCGAGCACCGTGGCCAAGATCCTGCGTCAAGCGGGTGTGCCTCCTGCCGGCGCGCGGGCTCGGCCCTGTTGGCGCGAGTTCCTACGGACGCAGGCGCAGACGATGATCGCATGCGATTTCTTCACCGTCGAGACGCTCTGGCTCGGACGGCTGTACGTGCTCTTCTTCATCGAGCTGGGAAGCCGGCGCGTGCATCTGGCCGGTTGCACGGCAAACCCGAGCGGAACGTGGACGTTCAGCAGGCCCGCCAACTGGCCTGGTCGCTCTCGGAGCGCCCGACACCGATCCGCTTCCTCATCCACGATCGAGACAGCAAGTTCACGCACGGCTTCGACGAGATCTTCCGCAGCGAGGGTGTCGAAGTGATCCGCACACCCTTCCAGGCCCCGAAAGCGAACGCGTTTGCCGAGCGCTGGGTCGGCACCATCCGACGTGACTG
>VAXG01000058.1 GCA_005883355.1 Actinomycetota bacterium
ACGATGCGTTCCGCCTTCCCACTTGAACACCGAGTACGCGCCTTCTCCCTTGATCCCGAAGGTGATCTCCTTGAAGCCGCCGGCCTCGTTCGGGCTCGAGCCGAGGTGCTCGACAGTGAAGCCCCGGCGTTCGGCGTAGCGGGTCAATGCGCGGTGGAGGTCGGCCGCCCACAGAGCTGCCTCGTCCCCGCCGACGCCCTGGCGGATCTCGATGATGACGTCCTTGCTGTCGGCCGGGTCGGTCTCCACGAGCGCCACCTTCAGCTCCTCCTCGAGCGTCGTCAGCCGCTGCTCCAACTCCGGCACGAGCTCACGCAGATCGGTGTCCTCCAGCGCGTCGTCGAGATCGGCTCGGGCCTCTCGCCAACGCTGGCCGAGCTTGTAGGGGCCTTCGAGCTCCTTCAGCTTGCGGCCTGCGCCCGCGGCCTCACGATGGTCGTTGTAGACGGCAGGGTCGGACATGCGGTCCTGCGCCTCGTGATACGAGCGTTCGAGCTCGTCGAGCAGCGGTTCCAGGTTGCCGGCCATCGCCGGTCTAGGTTAGCCCTGCAGGTGGGCGGTCAGGCTTATTTCCGGGACGCCCGTCAGCGCCTTCGACACCGGGCAGTTCTCCTTTGCCTGAGCCGCTGCCTGCTCGAAGGCGTCTTCGTCCATCCCCGGGACCCGTCCGGCAACTTCGAGCACGATCTTCGTGATGCCCTCGCCCGGCTGGAACGTGACCGTGGCGGAGGTCTTCAGCTCTTCCGGCGCATGGCCCTCCTTGGCGAGACCGCTCGAGAGTGCCATCGAGAAGCATGTCGCGTGGGCGGCGGCGATCAGCTCCTCCGGGCTGGTCAGGCCGTTCGGCTCTTCGGAGCGGGCAGGCCAGCTCACTTCGAGGCCGCCGATGGCACCGCTAGTCACGGCGTCGATGCGCCCGCCGCCGCTCATGAGATCTCCGTCCCAGGTCACCTCGGCCTTGCGATCAGTCGCCACTGGGTTCTCCCTTCGTCGATTCCTGTTACACGCGCGCGCGAGAGGCTACGCCATCACTTCGACCTTGCGCGCGTTCGGGTCCTTGGACTCGAGCGACAGGACTTCCTTCAGCGCGCGAATCGAGACCTCGATCTGATCGAGCGACGGCTCGCGCGTCGTCAACCGCTGTAGCCACATTCCGGGGGCGAGCAGGGACATGAGGATCCGGTTGTCCTGATGCTTGCCCGCAAAGCGGATCAGCTCGTAGGCAATTCCTGCGATCACGGGCAGCAAGAGGATCCGCGTCGCGATCAGCCAGTACCAGACAGGACGTCCGAAGAAAGCGAACACGAAGATCGCGATCACCATCACCCAGAGCAGGAAGGCCGTGCCGCAGCGGGGATGAATCTGACTGAAGCGCTGGACGACTTCGGGCTTCAGCTCCTCGCCCGCCTCGTAGGCGTTGATCGCCTTGTGCTCGGCGGCGTGGTACTGGAAGACGCGCCGCAGATCCGGGAACAGCGAGATCAGCGAGAGGTAGAGGACGAAGATGGTCACGCGGATCCCGCCCTCGACGAGCACGAACCAGCCCGTGCGCTTGATCCCGATCCAGTCGGTGATCAGTGCCGGCGAGACTTTGAAGAGCAGGATCGCGAATCCGATCGCAATCGCGAACGCGAAGATCAATTGCGCGCGCGTCAACTCGGTGGCGACTTCCTCTCCCTCTTCGCCCTCCTTCGTCTCCGCGGCTGCGTAGTTCGCCGAGATGGCGAGTGCGCGGAAGCCGATCGCGAGCGACTCGCCTAGTGCGATCACGCCACGGATCACCGGCAGCCTGAAGATCAGGTGCCGAGCCATCGGCGACTTGATCGGCTGGTTCACGTGCGCGATGTCTCCGTCCGGTTTGCGGACGGCGACGGCCCAGTTCGAAGGGCCGCGCATCATCACGCCCTCCAGGACGGCCTGTCCCCCGACGTTCGTCATTTGCTGCTAGCCGCGGCGGGCGCCGCCGGCCTTCTCGAGCCGGCGCTGGAAGCGCTCGACGCGTCCGCCCGTGTCGACCAGCTTCTGCTTGCCCGTGTAGAACGGGTGACAGTTTGAGCAGATCTCCACGTGGAGCTCAGGCTTCGTGGAACGCGTCTCGAACGTGTTCCCGCAGGAGCACGTCACGGTCGCGACGACGTATTCGGGGTGAATCTCAGGCTTCATTTGAATTCAGGATAGCAGCGGCTGTTTCGGGTGCTACGTTGCCTCCCGAGACGACCGCAGCGACCGTCTGGCCGGGCTCCGGGACGATCGCGCCGGACAGCAAAGCCGCCGCCGTTGCCGCTCCGGCGACCTCGCACGCGAGCTTCATCCGGCCGTACATGAATCGAAAAGCCTCCCTCAAGGCGTCCTCCGTGACGAGCACCGACTCGACCCCGAGCTCCGTGCAGACCCGTACGCAGTTCGCCCCGGCATAGGGGCCGTTGAGGCCGTCGGCGATCGACTCCGCCTCCACCGTGACCGGCTCGCCCGCCTCGAGACTCGCGTGCAGCGCCGGCGAGCGCTCCGGCTCGACGGCGATCACGCGCGCTTCGGGTCTGAGCCCTTTCACCGCAGTGGCGATTCCCGAGATCAAGCCACCGCCTCCCACCTGGACGAGGACGATGTCCGCCTCGGGCACGTCCTCGAGGATCTCGAGGCCGACCGTTCCCTGGCCTGCCATGACGTAGGGATCGTCATAGGGATGCACGAGGGTGCGGCCGGTCGACTCGACGAGCTCCTCGAGCCGCTCGAACGCGGTGGGAATGTCGGCGGCCTCGGTGTCGATCGTTGCCCCGTACTCGCGGGCGGCGGCGATCTTCATCGGGCTCGCGGTTTGCCACATCACGACGAGCGCATCGATTCCTTGAGATGCCGATGCGTAGGCCACCGCCTGCGCGTGGTTTCCGGCCGAGATCGAGATGACGCCCCGCTGCTTCTCTTCGTCCGTGAGTGTCGCAAGCTTGTTCAGGACGCCACGCGGCTTGAACGAGCCGGTGCGCTGGAAGAGCTCTGCCTTGAAACGAACCTCGGCGCCGACCTGCTCGGAAAGCGTGCCCGAACGAAGCAGCGGCGTGCGGTGCAGGCGATCGCCGATGCGCTCGCGCGCACGGTAGACGTCGTCGAGCGAGATCAGCGAGCCCGTCGTTGCCACGAGGGAGATCGTAGTACTAGTACTTGCCCTTGCCGCAGCCGGCGAGCACGATCAGCTGACGGTCATCAACCTGATGGGCCGGTAGATCTAGGAGAGTCTGGCCATTCGCCTGGCGAAACGCGCGAGCCCGGACTCGACGATGACACGCACCGTCCACCAAGCCGTGATCGCGGTGAAAACGCCCCCGAGGATCCAGTGGCCGCTGAGAAAAAGCCAGAGATCGAGGGTCACTCCCCACGCTAGGAGCCCGACATAGAAAAGCCACCAGAGGAGATAGTTGGCCCAGGCGACCACTCTGTCCGACCGGCTGACGGTCATGGACCCATGGTAGTTCAGTGAACGCCCTCGCCATGAGGGGCTAGAGCGTTTCGCGAGTCTCTCTAGTACTTGCCCTTGCCGCAGCCGGCGAGCACGAACGGCGCAGCAAGCGCCACTAACAGTGCCAGTCGTCTTCGCATGTCACTCCTACTCGGTGGCCCGACAGACGGTTTTCCTATCCGCAGGGACCGACTGTCCCTAACGACCACGTCCGGGTGTCTGACACCTGGACGTGGCTGCGCGGGCCAGGGCGCTTCGCCTGTGAAAAGGGGCGGACCGCCCGGGGCGACGCAACCACGTTCGCGCCGGCGTCACATTTCGGTCACGGTGTCCGACACCGGGCCGTGGCTTCTCAGGTCAGTGTGTACTCGGGGCCGCTGCCGCCCTCGGGTGGGGTCAGACGGCCGCCTTTTGCGGTGATCGCGCCGCACTGGACGCAGTTCGACGGTGTGACGTCGACGCCCTTCTCCGTCGCCTCGTAGACCTGCGCGGGACAGAGTCGTTCCCAGAGCTGCGCGATGTCTTGCGGAACGTCTCGCCGGATGACGATGTGGTTCGGCTGGTCGTCGCGCGTCTTGTTCCCCGAGGCGAAGACGGAGGAGAGCTTGTCGAACGTGAGCTTGCCGTTCGGTGCCGGGAAGTCCTTCGCGCGGTCGGTTCGGATCAGCTCGACGTCGACATCCCGTTCGAGCTCGAGGTCGCGCCGGGGAAAACGGCCCTTCGTGGCGGTCATCGCGCCCGCGAGCGCGCCGCCGAGCCAGAACCCGCGGCCGAACGCCGGACGCATGTTGCGCACCTCGTACAAGTCTTTCCAGACGAAGCTCCGCTTCAGCGCTTCGTCGTAGACCGAAAGCGCACCGGGCGTTGCGGGGGTCTGGCCGCGCTGCAAGGCCGCGAACGCCGCTTCTGCCGCGAGAGAGCCCGACTCGATGGCGTAGTGGATCCCTTTCAGGGCAGGGACGTTGACGAGGCCGGCGCCGTCACCGCAGATCAGCAAGCCGGGCGCATGCAGCTGTTTCGGCAATGCAAGGAAGCCCCCCTCGGGAATCGTCTTCGCGCCCCACTCGACTCGCTCGCCGCCATCGAGTAGCCCGCGCACGAGCGGATGCGTCTTCAACTCCTGCAGCAGATCGTGGACTGAGAGCTCGACGTCCCTGTAGTCGAGACCGACGACCATTCCCAGCGTGAGCATGTCCTCGCCCAGCGGGTAGATGAACGACCCGCCGAACTCCCTGTACTTCGCGCCGGGCCGCAGCGGCCAGCCCATCGTGTGGATCACGCGATCGAGCGGGCGCTTGATCTTCCAGACCTCCTTCACACCCAGCGCCCAGACCTGCGGGCTCTCGCCCGCGAGGCCGAACCGGTCGAGGGCGACACCGGTCAGGTGTCCCTGTGTCCCCTCGGCGAGCACCGTGACCTTCGCGACCAGATCGGACCCGGGCTCGAAGTTCGCGAGCGGCTCACCGTCGCGCCCCCGGCCCTTGTCACCGGTCCTGACGCCGCGCGCCCTGCCGTCCGAGACGAGGAGCTTCTCCGCCGCCGTCTCCGGCAGGAGCATCGCACCCGCCTCCTCCGCTTGTTCGGCGAGCCAGCGGCCGAGCCGAGAAAGCGACGCGACGTAGTTGCCGTCGTTCTTCATGGTCGGTGGCGCCGGAATGCGCAACGCGTTCTGCTTCGTCAGGAAGTAGACGGACTCGTTCTCGACCGGTCCGTAGAACGGCATCTCGTCGATGCGCTTGCGTCCTTTGAAGAGGCGACGGAGCGCGCGCGGATTGACGACGGCGCCCGAGAGAAGATGCGAGCCCGCCTGCTTGCCTTTCTCCAGCACCGCAACCGGAACCTCGCCCAGCCGATCGCGGATCTCCGGGGCGTCCTCCAGCAGTTGGCCGAGACGGATGGCGCAAGCGAGCCCCGCCGGCCCCGCGCCGACGATCAGGATGCCGACCTCGATCCGCTCGTCCGGAGGGTCGCTCGGCGCAGCGACGTAGTCCGAAGCTCGAAACGGGGGCGGAAAGTCCGCGGGCTTTGTCACGAGCCTTTACGAGCTTTGACCAGCTCTGTCAGCTTCGGGACGACCTCGTGCACGTCGCCGACGACGCCCAGATCCGAGAACTCGAAGATGGGCGCGTTCGGGTCTTTGTTGATCGCGACGATGACGCCGGAGCTCTGCATGCCGACCTTGTGCTGGATCGCGCCGGAGATGCCGCACGCGATGTAGAGCTTGGGAGACACCGTCTTACCGGTCTGACCGACCTGGGTCGAGTAGGGATACCACCCGGCGTCGACGACGGCGCGCGTCGCGCCGACTGCGCCGCCCAACGCCTTCGCGAGCTCCTCGACGAGCGTGAAGTTCTCGGGCCCGCCGAGCCCCCGCCCGCCGGCAACGATCACTGCTGCGTCCTCGATCGACGGGCCCTCGCCTTCCTCATGGGCCTGGTCGACCATGCGGGCCGACGTCGAGAAGTCCTCGAGCGCGACCGTCACGTCTTCCGTATCAGCTGAGCCGCCGGTCTCGACCGGATCGAACGAGCCGGAACGGAAGAGCGCGATCCGAGGCTCGGACTTCCAGCCGACGTCGACGTGCACGGAGTCCTGGAGGGCGGGCCGCTTGCCGACGAACCTGTCGTCCTGTCGCACAAGGTCGGCGAGGTCCCAGTTCAGTCCGGCCTCGAGCCGGGCGGCAAGTCCCGCAGCGACGTCTGCCGCGAGCACCGAGTTGCCGAACAGCACCGTCTCGATCCCTTTCTCACGGATCAGTCGGGCGAGCACGTCGACGCGAGGCTGAGGCAGCGGAGCCTCGAGCCGCGCGTCGTCGGCGACGTAGACCTTCACGGCTCCGCACTTCGCGGCCTGTTCGGCGAGCGGACGCACGCCGAAGCCCATGACGACGCCGGCGACATCGGCGCTGCCGAGCGCAACTGCTTTCGAGAGCACGCCGAGCGATCCCTTCAGCAACTCGTCGCCGTGATGTTCGAGGAACACGAGCATGCTCATACGAGGCGTTTCTCCGCGAGAAAGTCGAGGATCGCCTGCGCGGCGTTGCCGTCGTCGTCGATCTTTCTGGAGTCGGCGCGCGCGGGCGGATCGCTCAGCGCGTAGACCTCGGTGCGGGAGCCCGGCTCACCCGCGCGTTCGGGCTCGATTTCGAGCTCGGCGAGCGAGAGGGTTTCCTGTGGCTTGGACTTCGCTCCCATGATCCCTTTGAGCGACGGATACCGCGGCTCGTTGATCGCGTCCGACACGGCGACAACGGCCGGCAGGGGCGCTTCGATCACGTCGTAACCGAACTCGGTCTGCCGCTTGATCGTCAGCTTCCCGCCGGCGTGCGTGAGCTCAGCGGCCTGCGACACGACGGGTAGACGTAGCCGATCCGCAACGGCCGCCCACAACACCGCGCCGTCCGAGTCGGCGGCCTGCTGCCCGAACAGGATCAGGTCCGCACCCTCGCGCTCGAGCGCCTTGGCCAGTGCGTAGCTCGTCGCGACGAGATCCGATCCGCCGGCCGTCTCGTCGCTGACGTGGACAGCGCGGTCCGCGCCCATCGCCAGGGCTTTGCGCAGCACGTCCTGGGCCTTCGCCGGCCCGAGCGAGACCAGAACGACCTCGCCCTCGCCGGTCGCATCTCTCAGCCGGAGGGCCTCTTCGACGGCATTCGCGTCGAAGCCGTTCAGCGCACCTTCGCCCGAGCGATCGAGCCGCTTCGTTCCCGGGTCGATTCGGCTGTTCCCTTCGGGGACCTGCTTGACGCACACCGCGATCTTCATGCCGCAGGACTCTACTCAGGGTGACTTGCGCCTAGGCGCCTGCTAGCGTCCTACCCTTCGAGCGCGAACCGGAGCGCCCGTCCTCTCATGAGACGCCACCGGACGACAGCCCGACGGGTTCTCCTCCTCGCCGCGACGATCGGCTTGGCCGTCGGCTCCGCCGCAGCCTTCGCCGCCACCGTTCCGGAGCACATCATCTTTCCTGTCGTCGGAAAGGTGGCCTACATCGACGACTTCGGCGCGCTGCGCCCAGGCGGACCGCATCAAGGGAACGACATCATGGCCGAGAAGAAGTCGCCCGCGGTCGCCGCGGAGCCGGGCAAGGTGAAGTACTGGACGACCTCGAGCCCGGCCGGGTGCATGCTCTACCTCTACGGGGACAGCGGCACGACGTACCTCTACATCCACCTGAACAACGACCTGACTATGCGGAACGACAACCGCGGCAAGTGCGTCAGGGGGACCGCGTACACGGTGAAGAACGGCGCCAGGGTAGCTGCGGGCCAGCAGATCGCCTACGTGGGCGACTCGGGCGACGCGGACGGAGGCAACTCACACCTGCATTTCGAGGTTCACCCCGGCGGCGGCAAGGCAGTGAGCCCGTATCCGTATCTCCAGAAGGCGTACAAGCTCCTCTTCACGGCGAAGACGGGCACACCGTTCGCGCTGACGCTGACAGGAACCGTGGTCTCTGCGGCGATCGACCGCCTCGTCGTCAACGTCTCGACCTCGCAGGCGTGGCCGTCGGGACTGACCCTGACGAAGTTGAGCCGGACGATCGCCCTGAACGTCCCCGAGGCGACCGTCGTGCAAAGCCTGAGCTCCACGGGCAC
>VAXG01000059.1 GCA_005883355.1 Actinomycetota bacterium
GATGCGCGAAGAGGTGCTACTTCTCCTGGCGGACCTCGAGCCCGAGTCGCGTGCATCGGAGACGGTCGGCACGCCTCGCGTCGTGCCGCTGCCCGCCGAGGCCTAGAGAGCCCAACGGATAGCATCGCTCGCGTGCAAGCGCGGGGGATCCACCATCTAGGGGTTGCGGTCGAGAATCTCGACTCGGCTCTCGCGACCTACGAGCGTTTGTTCGGCGCACGGGTCGAGCATCGCGCGACAGTCGAAGATCAAGGTGTCCGTGCCGCGTCGGTCCGAATCGGCGAAAGTCGTGTCGAGTTGCTCGAGCCGCTCGGCCAGGACACTCCCATCGGCCGCTTCCTCGAGAAGCGAGGGCCGGGAATGCACCACGTCGCGTACGAGGTGACCGACCTCGATACAGCGCTGGCAGAGCTGACGACCGCGGGCGCAGATCTGATCGACGAACGTCCCCGCGCCGGTCTCTTCGGGCTCGAGGTCGCGTTCGTCCACCCCGATTCCGTCCACGGCGTTCTCTCTGAGGTGGTCGTAGGTGGCTGAGCCGGAGCGGGTACGAATCGAAATCGCGTTCGACGGCGGCCAGATCATGGGCGCCCTGGTCACTCCGGCCGCGGCCGATGCGCTCGAGCAGGCCCTTGGATCCGCGGAGCAGCTCCGCGCGGGAACGGGCGAGGCCGCTCTGGCGCTCGACGCCGAGGACGGCCGCTACACGATTGCCCTACGGCGCGTCGTCTACGTGAAGAGGTTCGCGCGCGAGAGTCGCGTCGGGTTCGGCTCGGCCGTCGCTTGAAGCTTCGCATCCGAGTTACAAGCCGTGCCGCCGCGGGCACTTGATCTCTGATGGCCGACGAAGCGACCCAGGCCACTGCGCGCCCTGACAAGGACTCGACCACTTACATCCGCCGTCTCGTCGAGCGTGGCCAGCAGGGGGAGCGAGGAGCGCTCGAAGAGCTGTACCTGATCCATTTCGATCGCATTTACAGCTACCTGCACATGAGCGTCGGCAACAGACACGACGCCGAGGACCTCACGACCCAGACGTTTCTCAAGATGCTGGAGTCGCTCAAGCGCTTCAGGTGGCAGTCGGCGCCGTTCTCCGCCTGGTTGTTCCGCATCGCGCACAACCTCGCCATGGATCACTTCCGCGCGAGCCGTCGCTGGCAGCCCGAGGAAGAGGTGCCGGAGCCAGAGGGCGACAGCGAGCCCTCCGCGGAGGCCGCGGCATTGCAGTCGATCGGGAGGCAGAGCATGCTCGAGCTGATCGAGCGACTATCGGTGGAGCAACAGCAGGTGTTGACGCTCAAGTTCGTCTTCAACCTGCCCAACGCGGACGTCGCAACGATCCTCGACAAGACCGAGGGTGCGGTCAAATCGCTGCAGCACCGTGCGCTCGTCTCGCTGCAAAAGCAGGTCTCCAGCGTCACGGAGGCGTAGCGATGGCCCTCGAGGTCGGAATCGTCGGGCTCCCGAGCTCCGGCAAGTCGACGCTGTTCCATGCACTGACCGGCGCGCGCGCGACCGGCGACGTCGGCATGGCGGGCGTTCCCGATCCCCGGCTGGCCGCGCTCGCCGACGTCATCCGGCCGCGTAGGGTCACCCCTGCCGCGATTCGCGTCGTCGAGGTGCGCGGGACCGGGCCCGAGCTGCTCGGGAACCTGCGCCAGGTGGACGCGCTGCTCGTCGTTCTCGACGGCTTCTCGGGCACACGCGTGCCCGGCGACGACCTCGAGACACTGCGGCTCGAGTTACTCGTTGCGGACCGGGATCACATCGAGCGCCGGCTCGAGCGAGTCACGAAGCAGGCGAAGTCGGGCGAACAGAAGCTGAAGCAGGAAGTCGCCGAGCTGGAACGGGTGTTGGCGCACGTCGACGCAGGGGGAACGCTCGCCGACTGGTCGGCAGAGCTGCCGTCCGGGCTCGAGCCGCTCACCACGAAGCCGCTGCTCGCGATCGAGAACGGGCCCAGCGGCATCGATCTCAAGCTCGAAGCCGAGCTTGCGGAGCTGCCGGCGGAGGAGGCCGGCGCGTTTCGCGAAGGAACGTCCGCGCTCGAGGAGGTGGTGCGGCGTCTCAGCGACGAGCTCGGGCTGATCAGCTTCTTCACGGCAGGCGACAAGGAGACGCGCGCGTGGTCACTGCGGCGGGGGGAGACGGCGCTCGACGCTGCGGCGACGATTCATACGGACATCGCCCGGGGCTTCATTCGCGTCGAGGTGATCCGCTGGGACGACCTCGTGAAGGCCGGTTCACACGCGGAGGCCGCGCGAAGCGGCCTCCAACGTCTCGAAGGTAAGACGTACGTGGTTCAGGATGGTGATGTCCTGAACGTTCGGTTCAACGTGTAGCCGGCTAGCAGCCGTCGGGGCAGCAGTCGGGCGGGCAATCGCACGAATCGGGCATCTCGCCTCCTTTCATCGATATCCGTCGATGTTATATATTGAAGAACGTCGATGAAGTCAATCGCCGTCCTCCCTGCGATCTGCTGCGGCCCCGAGACGGAGCCGCTCACCCCTCCCGAGCGCGACGAGCTTGCCGCGCGTTTCAAGGCGCTCGCCGACCCCACGCGTGTCGCCATCGTCAACCGTCTGTCCGTGGCCGACGAGGTCTGCGTGTGCAACCTCACCCAGACCTTCGACCTCTCACAGCCGACGATCTCGCACCATCTGAAAGTCCTGCGCGACGCCGGCCTCGTGGAAGCGTCGCGGCGCGGGACGTGGGCCTACTACCGGCTCGTCCCCGAGGCGATCGCGGCGCTTCGCCTGGCGTTGGGGGCATGAACGTCCTCTTCGTCTGCAAGCAGAACGCAGGTCGCTCCCAGATCGCGCAGGCGCTCTACGAGCGGCGCGGAGGGAACGCACGCTCGGCGGGCACGACTCCGGCTCCGCGCGTACATCCGGAGGTCGCCGGGCTGATGCCCGAGCTTGCAGACCGCGTGCCGAAGCAACTGGACACGGCGGACGCCGAGTGGGCCGATCTCGTCGTGACGATGGGTTGTGGCGATGCGTGCCCGGTCATCCCCGGACGGCGCTACATCGACTGGGACTTGCAGGATCCCGCGGGTCAAGACGTCGAGACGGTGCGCAGGATCCGTGACGAGATCGAGCGCCGGGTCGCTGAGCTGCCGCTCTAAACCAATCAACACGGTGCTACCCGGCCGATATGAGTGCGACGCCGGCGAGCGTCAACGCGATTCCCGCTTCCTGCGAGCGCGCGACACGTTCCTTGAGGACGACGCGTGCCAGCAGCACCGTGACGATCGGATAGAGCGAGGCCAGCACCGACGTGATGCTGACGAGGCCGTTCGTCGACGCGGCCGCGAAGAGAAGGTTGCCGAGCATGTCGCCCGTCCCGACCAGCGCCAGAACCGGGAGCTGGATCGGCGGGATCGCGAGCGACGGCCGCCGAATGGCGACTGCCGCGAGAATGACACCGGTTGACGTCAGGCGGAAGATCAGGGACGCCCACCAGTAGTCGGCATTCCCCGCGACGTGCATGGCGGGGAAGTAGCCGCCGAACCCGATTGCCGCCAGCAGCGCAAGGCCGACCCCTGCCGCCACCTTGCCGCCGCGGCCGGGCTCTCGGGAAGCCAGGAAGACACCGCAGAGGGCCGCAGCGATGCCGAGCCATTGCAAGAGCGACGGGCGGTCACCCGTCGCGATCCCGAACACGACGGGCACGGCGGCGGAGATGCCCGCGATCGGCGCCACGATGCTCATCGCGCCCACGGCCATCCCCCGGTAGTAGGAGAAGAGCCCGAGCGTGCCTGAGATCGCCGCCGGAATCGCAAGGAGCGTTGCGGAGCCTGCAGGTCCTTTCCACCGGACCGCGACGATGAGCGCGATCACAACGAGCCCGCTGACCTCCACGTAGACGAGCACGCGCAGCGCCCCGAGCACCCGTCCCTTGAGCGGCCCGAAGAAGTCCGAGACGCCCCACGTCAGGCTCGCGCCGAGCGCAAGCGCCACGGCGAGCATCAGCTCAAGCTAACCGCTGACGCCGTCGCCGAGGGGACTCGGGTGCTTCGGCTCGTAGAGTCCGAGCTCGCCCCCTCCCGGAAGTCTGATCGCGGTGAGCAGTCCAAAGCCTTCGTCGCTGATCGGGCGGCTGAACTCGACTCCCTTTCCCTCGAGCTCGGCAACGGTCGCATGGATGTCGTCGCACATGAGATAGAGCTCGTGGCGACCGGCCTGGTCAGCCGGGTGAGCGGCGAGCTCAGTGGGTGGGAGGGCGAAGATGAGCCAGCCGTCATGCGCGTCAACCCATGGGAGCTCGAGGACGTCCCGGAAGAAGGCGCGGAGCTGCTCGGCATCCTCCGTGTAGACGATCGCGTGAACGCCGAAGATCACGGTTCTCGTGTTGAGAGAACGGGTCGCGTCGCCGCGACCGCGTCGAGCTGGTTCGCGTGGTACAGCACCGACGCCTCGGCCGTGCGCGCGGACCGTGCGTCGTGATGGCAGGCGATTGCGTGGAGCAGCTCGGAGCGCGCGTCGGGCTGGGTCCCACCGCTCCGATCCTCGACCATGCGCAACCCGAGATGCACGTGCCCGAGTAGGCGACCTTCATCCGTCTGCCGGAACGTCGGGCCGGAAGTCAGCTCGGCCACCCGGCCGACGTCGTGCAGGAGTGCCGCGGCGAGTAGGAGGTCGGAACGCAGCCGCGGATGCAACTGAGCCGTCTCGCGACAGATCGTCGCTACGCCGACGGTGTGTTCGAGGAGTCCACCGGCGTACGAGTGATGCGTCTCCGAGGCAGGCAACCGGCGCAGCGATCCGCGCAAGACGTCGTCTGAGAGGAATCGCGTCACGACGCCCGCGAGGCCTTCGTGCGAGATCTCGCCCGCAAGGAACTCCAGGAAGCCATCCAGTTCGTCCGCGTCCCGCCGTAGCGCCGGCGCGAACTCGGCCGGGTCTGCTTCCGGTGCGGACTCGAGCGTCCTCACGTCGACCTGCAGCCGGTTGCGGAACTTCTCGACGCGGCCGAGCACGCGCACGGCGTCGCCCTCCGCGAAGCGTGCGTCGAGCAGTTCGACGTCGTGCCAGACACGCGCGTCGATGCGGCCGCTCGGATCGACGAGCTCGAGCGCGAGGTACGGTGCGCCGCCCTTCGTGCGTAGCCGCTGCTTGCGCGCTACGGCGTAGACTCCTTCGACGATCCGCTCCTCCGCCAGCTCTGCGATTGCGCTCATCGGCCGTTCTCAGGTCGATGAGCAGGGGAAGGGGCGACGGGGGAAACCGGGAGGCGTCCCATAAAGAAGGGGGCACAGCGTGGGGGAAACATGGTTTCCCCCACGGGAACGAGCCGAAGGCGAGTGACGCTCACGACGCAAGTCTAGGTCCGAACTCGGATGCTAGGGTCGCCGCAAATGGCCGAGGTCAAGCCGTTCCGCGCCGAGCGCTACGACGAGTCGACGGCGGGCCCGCTCGAGCGACTCGTCGCGCCGCCGTACGACGTGATCTCGCCCGAGCAGCGCGACGAATACCTTGCGCGCAGCCCCTACAACGTCGTCCACCTGACCCTCCCCGACGACGAGGCGCAGGCCGGACGTGACCTCACCGCCTGGCGCGAGCAAGGCGTGCTCGCCAGGGAGACGAAGCCCGTCTACTGGCTCCTCGCGCAGGATTACGTGGGGCCGGACGGCGTTTCCCGGACGAGGTCCGGACTCGTCGCCTCGCTCCGCGCCGAGCCATACGAGAGCGGCACGGTCCTCCCGCACGAGCGCACGCATCGTGGCCCGAAGGAAGGCCGGCTCCGCCTGCTCCGTGCCACGCACACCCAGCTCGAGCCGATCTTCCTCCTCTACGAGGGTGAACCGCTTCAGCCGCCCGCCCGCACTCCCGATCTCGAGAGCGGCGGCGACAAGCTCTGGCGCGCCGACGATGCCCCGAGCTTCGAGAGCACGGAGCTCTTGATTGCGGACGGCCACCATCGCTACGAGACCGCCGTTGCCTACGCGCAGGAGGGTGGCTCGCCCTATCTGATGGTCGTCCTCGTGCCGACCAAGCAGGAGGGGTTGACGATCTTTCCGACCCATCGACTGGCCGCGCACGTGAACGGGGCGCGCGGCACTCCCATCGACGAGCCGGGAGACGACCTGCCCGGCGTCGTCCTGTATCGCAACGGGAGGTACGAGCTGCTGAGCGGCGAGGGTCTCGACGTGGAGATCGTCGAGCAGATCGCGCCGGAGGGCGTGACCTACACGCCTCAGCGGGCCGACGCAGTCGCAACCGTCGACCGCGGCGACGCCGAGGCGGCGTTCCTGCTTCGCCCCACGCGGATCGAGGACGTTTGGGCGGTGGCGCGACGCGGCGAGACGATGCCGCAGAAGAGCACCTACTTCTATCCCAAGCTCACGTCGGGCCTGCTCTTCCACCCGCTTGACTGACTGGCTGGCCCTCTGCCGCGCTGCGGTCGAGGACGTGCGCGGTGTGCTCTCCGAGTTGCCGCAGCGCTCCGACCGCGAGCCGGTGGTCGGTTCCGGGATGGGTGGCGACGAGACGACGGCGATCGACGCAGCCGCCGAGCGCGTGATCCTCGCACGCTTCGAAGGGCTCGACGGGCTGACGATCGTCTCCGAGGAGGTCGGTGTCATCGGCGACGGGCCGACGCATGTCGTAATCGATCCGATCGACGGCTCGTTGAACGCGAAGCGCGGCATCGGCTTCTTCGCCCTTTCCATCGCCGTCGCGTCCGGGCCGGCGATGGGCGACGTCGATTTCGGCTTCGTCCATGACTTCGGTACCGAGGAAGAGTGGACGGCGACGCGCGGCGAGGGAGCGAGGCTCGATGGGAGGCTCCTCGAGAGCCAACTCCCGAAGGAGCAGATCGAGATCCTGGCGTTCGAGGCCACGCGTACCGCTTCGGTCGCCGAAAAGGCGGCGGCCGTGGTCGATCTTGCCTACCGGCTCCGGATCATGGGCTCGCTGGCGCTCTCGCTCTGCCATCTCGCGGCCGGACGGATCGACGCGGTCTGCTCCCTCAAGCCGGCGCGGGCCGTCGACATCGCGGCCGCCCAACTCCTCGTGCTCGAACGCGGCCTTGCAATCGACCTTCCGGACGCGGCGCCTTTCGCAGCCGCACCGCTCGACGTGGAGGGGCGTTCACGGGTCGTCGCAGCGGGAACGCCCGAGGTATGCCGCCGGCTGGCTCACGCCCTGTCCGCATAGGTTGCTCGGGCTGGAACTACGCATCGTGGAAGGACGAGTTCTACGAAGGGAAACCCGCGCGGCTATGGCTCCAGCACTACGCGCGCTACTTCGACACGCTCGAGGTGAACAGCACGTTCTACCGGCTCCCGCTGAAGACGTCGGTCGCGCGCTGGGTCGAAGAAACACCGCCGGACTTCGTCTTCGCGGTCAAGGCCAGCCGCTATCTCACCCACGTGAAGAGGCTGACGGATCTCGACGGCGGCATCCAGCGCTACTACGAACGACTCGAGCCGCTCGCGCGCTCACCGAAGCTGGGACCCGTTCTGTGGCAACTGCCGGCGAACTTCCGCCGCGACGACGAGCGGCTCCGGGCCGCGCTGGCCGCACTGCCGGGTGGCCGTCACTGCTTCGAGTTTCGACATTCGAGCTGGTTCGTCGACTCGG
>VAXG01000005.1 GCA_005883355.1 Actinomycetota bacterium
CACCGAGCGCAACCTCCACCACGCATCGCTGCGGAAGTCGAGCGGAACACGTGGATCATCTGGATCCAGATTCATGGCCTCTAGGTGTTCAAAGAACTGGTCGCGAAGAGAGCTTGGCAATTCTTCCCCACACCAAGGGCAAAACGAAACGAGCTGAAGAACCGGGCCCTCGTCAAGGATGAGGGCGTATTCGCGATACGCCGGAATATATTCGATCGGCACGCGAGCGTCGTTGAGCGCCCCGATCATTCCTTCGCAGCCCTGAGGAGGCTCTGCGGTCAACAGATCAGGGCTTAGGCGCTAGCGCCGCGGCGTTATTGCAGTGGAGTTCGAAGTCCGGCGAGCTTCGTCTTGAGCTCGACCGGCATCGGTTCGTGCTGCACCGCCTGGCGCACGAACTGACGGAGCTTCTCCTCGAAGCGATAGCGCTTGCGGCAGTACGTGCACTCGTCCAGATGCGCCTCCGCCTCCGCGCGCTCCGTGTCGGTGATCACGCGGTCCATGTACGGCTGCATCATCTCCTCGCAGTGCGCGCACGGGTCGTACGCCGTCATGAATGGTCACCTCCCACCGCAGACTCGGCCATGGCCTGCTTCAAGATACGGCGGCCGCGGTGCAGGCGCGACATCACCGTGCCGATCGGAATGTCGAGGATCTGCGCTGCGTCCGCATAGGTGAAGTCACCGACGTCCACCAGGACCACGACGTCGCGAAAGTCATGCGGGACCTCCGACAGTGCGGCCACGACGTCGTTCTGCGACAGTCTCTCGACTACCCGTTCTTCATCGCTGGGCCCGCCACTCGACGCCTCGAGCTTGTTGTAGAGGAAGTAGTCGCCTTCCTCAAGCGGCTGCATGTCGGGTGTGCGTTGCTGTTTGCGGCCGCGGTCGATGTTCAGGTTCGTCAGGATTCGCAGCAGCCAGGCACGCAGATTCGTTCCGGGTGTGAACGACTGCCAGCTGCGAAACGCGCGAGCATAGGTCTCCTGCATCAGATCCTCGGCCTCCTCGCGGGAGCCGACGAGGTGGCGTGCCACTCGATACACCTGATCCGACAGAGCAAGAGCTTCCTCCTCGAAGCGCACACGGTCACGCGCTTCAGTCGCCAGTTGCCTCGCGTCGGGCTCCCGTGTCGTCTCGCTCATGCCGGGCCACCCTACCAAGGCCTTCTCCGCGTAAACGTACGGTTGTCCACACACATTCCAGGCTAGTGATCAGGCCAGTTCGCGGAAGCCGCCGCGGGCCATTGCCTCGAGCAGCGCATCGCGTTTCGTGCGCTCGTCGTCCCAGGCTAGCGTGACCTGGCCCATGAGATTGGCGTTCGCTTCCTCGAGGCCTTCGTGCCCTTCGAGCACCTTCGCGAGGCGCATGACGCAGCGCTCACAACGGATCCCGCTGATCTGGATCGTCTCGGTTACGACGGCCATGGCTCCTACGCTACCGACCGCTCTACGAGATCTGCGCAGACAGCCGGCAGGCCGTCGGCACGGCCGACCTCGAGCTGTCGATCGGCCTCGCACGTCTCCGGATCGAGGCCGCGCAGAGGAACCGGCAGCTCGCGCGCCAGGGCCGCGACGGTGAGCGCTTCGTCGCGGTCGGGATGAACGAGCTTTCCGTGCGGTCCGAAGCGCGAGGCAGCCCAGCGGTTCTGCTGGTAGATACCACGCTCCGCCGGCTCGAACGGTCGGGGCGGCGATTCGATCGCCCATTCGCAAAGCGCGTGCACCAGACCCACTAGGGCGCCCGTCTGCTCGACCGACGTCGCCTGGTCCGGCGTACGAATCTCGAGGGTTCCGAAGCGCGGATGTGGACGCACGTCCCACCAGAAGCTCGTGTAGTCGTTCGCCAGCCCGGTCGCCGTCATTCGCTCGATGAAACACTCCCACTCGGCGTAGTCGCGGAACGCCGGCGGTGCACCGTGCCGCGGCAGGAAGCCGAGCACCTCGGCGCGGATCGAGAGCATCCCGGTGTCGCGGCCTTCGAAGTACGGGGAGTTCGCCGACAAGGCGAGCACGACTGGAAGCCAGGGCAGGATCGTCTCCATGACCCGGAAACACGTCTCTGCATCGGACATGCCGATGTGGATGTGCAATCCGCTGACGCCTTGACGTCGAGCAGAAGGGCCGGCGTACTCGACGAAATCCCGGTAGCGCTCGACGGGCGCAATCATCTGCTCCGACGGCGTGCTCGTCGGATACGAGCCCGCAGCGGCAACGACGTACCCGTTCTGCACGGCGATCTCGCGCGCGGCACGGCGTAGCTCGATCAGGCGCTCGAGCGCTTGCTCCGCCGTATCGCTGACGTCGGTCGTCAGCTCGACGACCGACGCGTGCAGCTCGGTCTTCAGCGTGCCCGGCAGCTTGCGCGTCTCTGCGCCCGCGACGAGCGTCGCGACGGCAGGCACGAGCTGCAGCGTCTCCGCGTCGACGATCCAGAGCTCCTCCTCGACTCCGACCGTCAGCGAACGTCCGAACTGCTGCTCGATCACCTCACCCTGACGCCGTGCACTGGACCGCCGGCTGCTTCCCACGCGTAGTACGACGCGCTCGGCCCGTATGACGGCTCGTACGCTTGGATACGCGGATTGCGCCCGACCTCCTTTGCGCGTTGTGCGTGATGCAGCAGGTTCGGGTCGTCGCGCCGTTCCCAGACGAGGATCAGATGCGCTGCGGTCATGAAGCCGGCGACGAACGTGCAGCCGGCCGCCGGACAGGGAAAGGGATTCGTGCGCACGCAGAACCAGCCGCTGCGGTCGCCGGCCTCGTCGTCCCTCCAGAGCTCTTCCTCCCAGACGAGCTCTGCGTCCGCCAGGACGCCGTGCCCCGGCTCGATCCGGCCCTCCTCCACCGGGAAAAGGCTACCCGTCAGGCAGTGCCGTCTTCGGGCACTCTAGGACCGGGGTCCGGGCAGCTTGGCCCGCAGCCGCAGTCGGGCCAGGTGCCGGGCGCGCTTCGTTGCGCGCCCACCCGGGCCCTTATCGCGCCTTCCAGTCGCGGAACGCCCGACGGAGCGCCTCTTCGGCCTCCAGCGACACGTCGTCCACCCGCAGCCTGCCGGTGAGCTCGATCGTGCGCCTCATCTGTTCGACGTATGCCGTGCAACCGTCGCAGGCCGAAAGGTGCGCGTCGAAGCGCTTGCGGTCGCCGGCAGACAGATCGGCCTCGAGGTACGCCGTGACGAGCTCGACCAGCTCCCGGCAGTTCAGATGGGCCAAACCGATGGTCATGGTTCCTCCGACAGGTACTGCTCGAGCGCACGCCTTACCTTGGCGCGGCCCCGGTGAAGCAACACGCGTTGATTGGTCTCCGAGAGATCGAGTGCGTTACGGACCTCGTCGGCGGTCCACCCGTCGACATCGCGCAGAGTGACGACTGCCCGCTGGCTCGCGGGCAGCCGTTCGATCGCCCGTTCGACGACGGAGAGCGTCTCCTTGGCGAGGAGCTTGTCCTCGGGCCACGCACGCGGCAGCACTGCCCAGTGGCCCGAGCCGGTGAAGCGCGACCGCTCGACTGCAGGCTCGAATCCGCCTTGCTCGGTGTCGAGTGCCGAGAACGGAACCGAACGGCGTTCCCGCTCGCCGCGGGTCTTCGCCGTGTTCGTGAGGATGCGGAAGATCCAGGTCTTCAGCGAGGATCGCCCTTCGAAGCGGTCGATCCCGTTCAAAACCGCCAGCCAAGTTTCCTGCACCACGTCTTCGGCCAGCGCCGCGGTCGGCACGAACATGCGCGCGACCCGCAGGAGCGACGGATTCAGACTCCGGATCAGCTCCATGAAGGCCTCTTCGTCCCCCGCCCGCAGCCGCTCGACGAGGTTCGCATCCTGCTGCGAGAGGAGCTGCGCCATCGACGAATGACTGTAGAGATGCGCCGGCTAGGAGGCGAGCTCCAGAGTGCGCAGGCCGCGCAGGTCCATCCAGATCCGCTCGCCGTCCGTGACGACCTTCATCACGACGGCCTCACAGTGCGGACAGCGCAGAACGGTTCCGGCAGCCATATAGACGTGGATCGCGCCCACCGCCTCGACCGCGCCGCAGCTGTCGCAGGTGCCGACGGCCGTCGTCACCTCGCCGGCGAACACCTCGCTGAGAAGTCCTGCCGCAGCGTTCCCGTCGAGCCTCAGTGCTTCCATCTCATCCTCCTGTCGGGCCGAAGCGCTCGGTCTTGATCCGCGAAGGCTCGTGCCCAAGGCCCACGAGCGCCTCGGCGACGGCCTCGACGAACGGGGTCGGTCCGCACACGAGCGTCAGGGAGAGATCGGGCGGCGCGACCTGCGAGAGCAGCTCACGGTCGACCCGCCGGCCGAAGCCGGTCCAGTCCGGCGGCTGTTCACGCGTGAGGGTGAACACGACCTCCAAGCCGTCCCCTCGTTTCCCGTATCGCCCGAGCTCATCGCGATAGATGACGTCCTCCCACGACCTTGCCGAGTAGAGCAGCTTCGTCGGCACCTCGTCGTGGTTCGCGGTGCGCTGACGCACCATGGCCATGAGGGGAACGACGCCGGAGCCGCCGCCTACGAGGAGCACGGGCCCGCCGGGATCCGGATCCCAGACGAAGTAACCGCCGACGGGACCGCGCAACTCGAACCGGTCTCCCGCGTGCGCATCCCCGGTCAGATACGGCGAAACCTCGCCGTCGTCGATCCGCTCGACGGTCAACTCGACGCGAGGGCCGCCGTCCGGAGACGCGATCGAGTAGCTCCGCTGCGCTTGATATCCGTCGTCCGCGGTCAGACGAACGTCGACATGCTGGCCCGCTCGATGCCCGGGCCAGCCTTCGACGTCGAGCGCGAGGGTCTTCACCCGATCGGTCTCGGGCCACACATCCGCAACCTCGGCGACGTGCCAGTTCAGTCGCCCCAGTACCGCTGCTCCTTCCAAGGATCGCCGTAGTTGTGGTAACCGTTCGACTCCCAGAAGCCGAGCTCGTCGGTCGCGGTGAGGCGGAGCCCGCGCACCCACTTGGCGCTCTTCCAGAAGTACAGATGCGGCACGAGCAGCCGCGCCGGGCCGCCGTGCTCGGGCTCGAGCGGCTCACCGTCGTAAGCAAAGGCGATCCACGCCTGGCCGCCGGTGACGTCGGCGAGCGGCAGATTCGTCGTGTAGCCGCCGTCGCAGAAAACGGTCAGATACTCGGCTGACGTCTCGACCCCGTCCAGCAGTGTGTCTACAGAGACTCCCTCCCACACCGTGTCGAGCTTCGTCCACTTCGTCACGCAGCTGATGTCGACGGTGATCGTCTCGCTCGGCAGCGCACGCAGCTCGTCCCACGTCCACCTCCGACGCTCGTCGACCTCGCCGACGATGGTGAAGTCCCACTGGTCCAGCGGCGTGTGCGGTGTCGGGCCGGCCGAGAGCACAGGGAAGTCGTCGGTGACGTACTGGCCTGGCGGAACGCGGTCGCGCGGCGCGTCGTCACGCCTTCGACCTTTGAACCCTCGCGAGATGATCGGCATCGCCTCTCCCTTCAGATCGGATCAGCAGCACCCGCCGGAGCGCCGACGAGCTCCATCTGCTCTTGTAACAGACGGGAAAGCCTCAGTGACTGTTACGCCAGCAACTCGAGGAACGTTGCCCACCCTGGAGGAGGCCGAATGAACGCCGAGCGCTACGACCTGATCGTCCTGGGCTCCGGCTCAGCGGCACGAGCCGGTGCAGGAAAGGCGGCGCAAGAACACGGCGCACGCGTCGCGTTGATCGAGCACTGGCTCTGGGGCGGCTCCTGCCCCAACGTCGCCTGCCGCCCCACGAAGGCCTACGTCGTCGCGGCCGAGCTGATGCACGACGTGCGACGTCACGCCGCGGAGCGAGGCATCGATCTCCCCGAGCCGGCGATCCAGCTGGCGCAGACCCGGCGCTGGAAGGACGCGCTTCGCCGCGACCAGCAGAGCTGGGTCCAGACCCTGAAGGAAGCGGGTTACGCCGTGGTGCCCGGTACTGCAGCGTTCGTGGATGCCCGGACCGTACGTATCGGCGAGCAAGAACTGAGCGGCGACAGGATCCTCGTCGCGACCGGAAGCCGGACCGCGATCCCGCCGATCTCAGGCATCGGCGACGTCGAGTGGATCGACCATGTCAGCGCGCTCGAGCTCGAAGAGGTGCCCGAGTCGCTGCTCGTCGTCGGCGCGGGGCCCGTGGGCCTCGAGTTCGCGCAGATCTTCGCCCGCTTCGGCTCCCGGGTGACGATCGTGAACACGGGACCGCAGATTGCCGCGCGCACAGACACCGAGGCGGCCGCTGAGCTGCAGGCGGCGCTCGAGGACGAGGGAATCGACATCGTGTTGAACACCGGGATCGAGTCCTTCGCACGAAGCGGGGACGGCATCGACGCTGCGATCGGCGGCCGCATAGTCCACGTGTCGCACGTCCTGCTTGCCTCGGGCCGTCTGCCGAACGTCGAGGAGCTCGAGCCTGCTCGCATCGGCCTCGAGGTCGGTCGCGGTGGCATCGCGGTGGACGACCGTCTGCGCACGAACGTCGACGGCATCTGGGCTGCAGGGGACGTCGCGGCCGGTCCGATGCTCACGCCGATCGCGCAGTACCAGGCCCGAATCGCAGTCGAGGACATGTTCGGCGAGGGCTCTCGCCGTGCCGACTACTCGGTGCTGCCGACTGCGATCTTCACCGATCCCGAATTAGGCGGTGTCGGGCTCACGGAGGCCGAAGCCGCGCAGCGAGGTCACGACGTCGGCGTCGTCACGCATCCGTTGCCGTCCGTCACGCGCGCGCAGTACATAGGCGCGAAGCACGGTCTCTACAAGATCGTCTTCGACCGCCCCAGCAAGCGCGTTCTCGGCGTCCACGTCGTCTCACGGGCGGCAAGCGACATCGTCGGGAGCATGACTCCGGCGCTGAAACTCGGGGTCACCGTGGACGACCTCGCGTTCATGCATCACGTCTACCCGAGCTACAGCGAGGGACTGAAAGCGGCGGCCGAGAAGGCCTAATTTCAACGCGCGAAGCGAAGTCCTAACCAATCACCCAGGAAAGTGCGCAGCACTTTTCTCGGAAGAGGAGCACTTTCTGCGGATAAAGCCTGAGGCCGGGGCAGGCGTTCCGGCCTCAGGCTCGTGTGCTTCCGCGCGCCGTGCTGGCCTACGGCTCCGGCGGAAGCAGGCCCCCAGGGGTACGGGGCCAGTCAGGGCAGCGAAGAGTCACGGCTGCCGCCCGAGTTCTACGTTGAGGTGGATCCGGCTCGTTCCGCGGACGACCTCGAGATCGATCCTGTCGCCCGGCTTCTTCGTCGCGATCAGGTCGACCAGGCGTTCGATTGACGGCACCGGCCGGCCGTCCGCTTTGACGATCAGGTCCCCGCCGGCCGGCCAGCTCTCCCCGGCGACGGTCACCTGGCTCGTCGCAGCCTTCAGGCCGGCCTTTGCAGCGCCCGTGCCGGGTCGTACCGACGCGACGAGCACGCCGGTCGTGACCGGAAGATGGAAGAGACGCCCGATGTTCGACTGGAGCGTCTTGCCCTCGATGCCGAGAAACGCATGCTCGACCTTCCCGTGCTTGATCAGTTCGGCGACGACGTCCCTGACGGTGTTGATCGGGATCGCAAAACCGATGCCGACGTTGCCCTGGCTCTGTCCGCCCGTCTCGATCTGTGCGTTGACTCCGATCACCTGACCCTGTGCGTTCAGCAGCGGGCCGCCGGAGTTGCCGTGATTGAGCGCTGCGTCGGTCTGGATGACGTGCGAGATCGAGAGCTGGTTGGGCGCGCTGATCCGGCGCTGAACGGCGCTCACGATGCCCGCAGTGACGGAGCGGTCGAGGCCGAACGGATTGCCGATCGCAATCACCTGGTCGCCGACGTGCACCGCGTCGGAATTTCCGAGCGGCAACGACTTGAGGGCGCGCGACTTGACCCGTACCTGCAGCACCGCGCTGTCGGTCGACGGATCGACGCCGACGACCTTGGCCTTGAAGCGCTCGTTGTTCGAGAAGCTCACTTGAATCGTGTTCGCGCCGCGGACGACGTGATAGTTCGTGACGATGTGACCGGCCTTGTCGATGACGAACCCTGAGCCGAGCGCGCGCTGGGTCTGATTCGTTCCGAACGGGTTCCCGAAGAAGTCGGCCGGCTGCCGGACCCGCGACGTCGTCTCGATGTGAACCACCGCCGGCGCGGACGAGCGGTAGATCTCGTTGATCGACATCCGCTTTCCCTGTGCGAAGACGACGGGCGCCGAGGAACTGAGGACCGCCTGCTCGCGGATGGTGGTCGTGTGCTCACCAAGCTTCCCCAACGCGGCCGCGCCGCCAAGCGCAACACCGCCGCCCAGGAGAGCGGCGGCGAAGAGCCAGGCGACGCGGCTTCGGATGTGGAGGAAGTGATGCACTCCCTGGTTCTATCGAGGGCAGGCTTAACGCACGGTTGCGCTCGATTAAGGTCGCATTAAGGCCTGTTAGGGGAGCGTCAGCCGGTTTTGCCGAACACTCCCGCACGCCTACGTCCACCAGATCAGGCTTTCTTGAAGTTCGCAAAGAGCGAGCTTTTGCCACGCCTTTGAGCGACCTTTACACGGCTATAAAAAGCCGTTTCCTAGGGTAAAAGCTCGAATTCGCCCAGACCACGACTGTGAGGGGGAACTAGATGAATCTGCTCAAGAGGTTCAGGCCGTCGCCTGCGATGGTCATCGCCTGCCTTGCGCTGCTCCTGGCGCTCGGCGGTACCGGTTACGCGGCGATCAAGCTGCCGCGAAACAGCGTCACGACCGTGCAAGTGAAGGACTTCAGCCTGCTGGCACGCGACTTCAAGCGCGGCCAGATACCCGCTGGTCCCGTGGGCCCGACCGGCCCTGCCGGTCCCGCCGGGCCGGCGGGTCCCGCGGGTAGCGCAGGAAGCTCGACGATCAAGTGGGCCCTCGTGCGAGCCGACGGCGGGATCGCCGCGCAGTCCGGCGGCATCACGCTCGCGGCGAAGCCGAGTGCCGGCACCTACATCCTGACCGTCGGTAGCGCGGTGACGGGCAAGCCGATTCTGGCCTCAGGCGCTTACGCAGCTGACGCCTCGGATCAGCGGGGCGAGACCACCGCCGGGCCCTGTTCCAGCACGACCGAAGGCAGGACATGCCCGACCTCCGACAACACGAGCAGCATCTTCGTGGAGACCCGCAGCAACGCCGGAGTCCCCTCGGATCACGCGTTCTACGTCGCGGTCATCGGCTAGCGGCGGTATCTCTCCCGTCTGGGGGAACCTCCCGGTTCCCCCAGACCCCTTCCACTGGTCCGCTTCGCGGACAGGCGGCTGACGCCGCCGTTGCCGCGGCCGCACCTTTCGCCAGAATGTCTGCGTGCGAGTTTCGGCCAAGGCGGACTACGCGCTACGCGCGGTGATCGAACTGGCCGTCATCGGCGGCGACGCACCTGTGAAGGGCGAGCGCATCGCGCAGGCCCAGGAGATTCCGTTGAAGTTCCTGGAGAACATCCTCGGCGATCTGCGACACGCCGGCGTCGTGCGAAGCCAGCGCGGCGTCGACGGCGGCTACTGGCTCGCGCGCCCGGCCGACGAGATCACCGTGGCCGAAGTGATTCGCAGCGTCGAGGGCCCGATCGCCAACGTTCGTGGGGTCGGCCCGGAGCAGGTCGAGTACGCGGGCTCGGCGGAGCGCTTACGCGACGTGTGGATTGCGGTGCGTGCGAACCTGCGTGCCGTGTTGGAGCAGGTCACGATCGCGGACCTGGCGAGCGGGGAGCTACCGGTCTCGGTCGAGGAGCTGGCGTCGAATCCGGACGCCTGGCAGCCGCACTAGTCGCTGAACACAGTCTGGCGTGTCGGGCGGACGTACACGATCTGCCCGCCTTGAAGCTCGAGGGCTTCCACCTGCTCACGGGTTAGCTGCGCCGACAGCGTCTCGCCGTCGTCACGCACAAGCTCGACGCGCACCTCGAAGCCGAGATGAACGAGACGCTGCACCATCGCTTCCTGGGTCGAGCCGTTGGGCTCGAGCAACAACTCGACGTCGTGCGGACGGATGAAGGTGTCACCGAGCCGGTTGACCGGGCCAACGAAGGACATCACGAACTCGTTGGCGGGGTGGTCGTAGAGCTCCCTGGGAGGCGCCGCTTGCTCGATGCGGCCGGCATTCATGACCACGACACGGTCGGCGACGTCCATCGCCTCCTCCTGGTCGTGCGTTACGATCACGGTCGTCGTATGCGTTTCGTCGTGCAGGCGGCGCAGCCAGACACGCAACTCCTTGCGCACACGCGCGTCGAGAGCGCCGAACGGCTCGTCGAGGAGCAGAACCTTGGGATCGACGGCAAGCGCGCGCGCGAGGCCCATCCGCTGCCGCTGGCCCCCAGAGAGCTGCGCGGGATAGCGCTTCGCGAGGCCGACGAGCTGAACGAGCTCGAGCAACTCGGTCACGCGCTGCTTGATCTCTCTGCTCGGACGTCGCCGGATCGTCAACCCGAAGGCGACGTTGTCCCACACGGTCATGTGCTTGAAAGCGGCGTAGTGCTGAAAGACGAAGCCCACGCCGCGCGACTGCGGCGGCAGGCGGGTGGCGTCCTCGCCGTCGAGCGAGACCTTGCCCTCGTCCGGCTGCTCGAGACCTGCGATCACGCGCAGCAGCGTTGACTTGCCGCTTCCGCTCGGGCCGAGCAGCGCCGTGAGCGAGCCGGTCGGAACGTCGACCGAGACGCCGTCGAGCGCGGTGAAGTCGCCGAAGCGCTTGACGATGCCGCGCGCCGCGATCATTGGACTCCCTCGTTGGGCTTCAGCCGCGTCATCAGGAGGAGAGTCGCCAGGGCCAGGAGAGCGAGGAGCACGGCAGCGGCATAGGCGCCGGTGTTGTCGAACGACTGGTAGCGGTCTTGGACGTAGAGGGTGAGCGACTCCGTCTGCCCGGCGAGGCGGCCGGAGACGACGCTCACCGCGCCGAACTCGCCCAGCGCGCGGGCCGTCGTCAGCACGACCCCGTATAGGGTCGCCCAGCGGATCGCCGGCCACGTCACGCGCCGGAAGGTCTGGAAGGCGGACGCGCCGAGCGTCGCGGCAACCTGTTCCTGCTCCGTCCCGATCTCGCGCAGGACCGGCACGACCTCGCGGACGACGAAGGGCAGCGAGACGAAGATCGTCGCCAGAACCATCCCCGGCAGAGCGAAGACGATCCCGTGCCCGCCGAGCCAGCCACCGCGTCCGTAGAGCACCAGCAACGCGAGCCCTACGACCACCGGCGAGAGTGCGAGGGGAAGATCGACGACGGCATTGACGATCCCCGCGCCCGGGTAGCGGTGGCGGACGATCGCGAGGGCACACAACACACCGAAGATCGTGTTCGCGGGGACCGCGATCGCCGTGAGGATGAGCGTCACCTTCAGCGCGTGCAGGGCATCCGGAGTCGCGACCGTGTCCCACGCCGGACCGACCCCGTGCTCGAAGGTCTGCCAGAAGACGAACCCGATCGGCGCGACGAGCAACACCGCGAGATAACCGAGCGAAACGAACCGGAGGGCGTACTTAGCGATCATGTCTCGTCACCCAGCGACGGAGCGCGCCTATCGCCAGCAGGACGCCGAAGGAGATCGACAGGATGACGACCGAGGCCGCCGCGGCCCCGCCTGAGTCTCCGCTCTCCAGCCGGCCGAACACGTATACGGCTACGACTTCCGTTTTGAACGGGAGGTTCCCCGAGATGAGCACGACCGCCCCGAACTCGCCGACAGCGCGCGCGAACGCAAGGGCGACGCCCGACAGAACCGCGGGCAGGATGCTCGGCAGGACAATGCGGAGGAACGTCGTGAAGCGACTCGCGCCCAACGAGGCGGCGGCGTCCTCCATCTCGCGATCGAGCTCGAAGAGAACAGGCTGAACCGTTCGAACGACGAACGGGAGCGTCACGAAGAGCAGCGCGAGCAGGAGGCCCCAACGCGTGAACGCGGCGTTGATCCCGACGGGCGACTTCGGACCATAGAGCGCGAGCAAGGTCAGGCCGGCGACGATCGTCGGCAGAGCGAACGGCAGGTCGACGAGGGCGTTCACGAACCCCTGGCCGACGAAGCGATCGCGCACGAGCGTCCAGGCGATCGCGGTCCCGGCGACGGCGTTCACGAGCGCCACGACGAGGGAGAGCTCGAGGGTGAGCTTCAGGGCCGCAGTCGCCTGGGGCGTCGAGATCGCTCCCCAGCCGTGAGCCTTCCAGCCGAGCGCCGCCAGCGGCAGCAGCACGATCGCGCTCAGGTAGAGGGAGCTGATTCCAATCGAGAGGCCCGGCGCAAGTGAGCGTCGGGCCCCGGGTGCTGCCGGAAGTATGTCGGCGTTAGCCGCCACTCGACCCGATGAAGCGGACCATGATCCCCGTGCGCGGGTCGAAGAACTTCTTCTCGACCTTCGCCCAGCCGCCGACGTATTCGATCGTGAACAGCTGGGGCCGGGTCGGGAAGTTGAAGCCTCGCGCGGCTGCCGGCACGACCGGCCGGTAGCCGTTCTGCGCGAAGATCTTCTGCGCGTCGCGCGTATGCAGGAACTTCACGAAGGCATGTGCCTCGGTCTTGTGCTTCGAGGTCGACGTGACCGCGATCGGATTCTCGATCAGGATCGTCGCCTTCGGGATCACGAACTGGACCGGCTGGCCCTTCTTCTGGGCAAAGATCGCTTCGTTCTCGTACGCGAGGAAGACGTCACCCCGGCCCGCGAGGAAGGTCTGCAGCCCCTCACGTGCGCTCGTCGGCTGGGCGACGACGTGCTTCCAGAGCTTGCCGAGGTAATCGACGGCCTGCTTCGGCGTGTTGCCGGCGCGCAGTGCGCCACCGTAGGCAGCCATGACGTTCCAGCGGGCGCCGCCCGAGGTGAACGGGTTCGGCGTGACCACCTGAACGCCCGGCTTGAGCAGGTCGTTCCAAGTCTTCAGCTTCTTCGGGTTGCCGTCCCGCACGACGAACACGACGACCGAGCGGGTAACCATGCCCTTGTACTTGTCCTTGTTCCAACTCTTCGCGACGAGGTTCTTCTGGACGAGCGACGTGACGTCCGGCTCGAGCGAGAATGCAACGACGTCGGCATCGAGACCGGCTGCGACGGCCCGGCTCTGCTCGCCTGACGCACCGTAGGACTGGGAGAACGAGACGCCGTTTCCTGCCTGGGTCTTTTGAAAGGCCGGGATCAACTGTCCGTACGCGTCTTTCGGCGTCGAATAGGCCACGAGCGTCAGCTTCGTGTCCTCCGCGGCGCCCGCCGCCAGGGCCGGCACGGCAAGGCCTATGATCAAAGCTAGGCTAATTCGTCGCATCTTGTCTCCTTATTAGTCCACTGAATCGGTGGACTTTAGGGACAAGGGCAGACGACGTCAAATGGGAACCGCAGGCCGTTCCATACAATCGAAGCTGTGAACCCCTCCACTCTCAGCGTCGGCGGCCGGAACTACGAGTTCTTTCCGCTCGAGGAGGCCGAGCGGCTCCCCTACACCCTGCGGATCCTGCTGGAAAACGCGCTCCGGCACGGCGAGGACGAGGACGCCGAGGCGCTGCGCCGCTGGCAGCCGACGGCGGAGCCCTCGGAAGAGATCTCGTTCCGCCCCGCCCGCGTGCTGCTGCAGGACTTCACCGGCGTGCCGGCCGTGGTCGATCTGGCAGGGATGCGGAACGCGATGGCCGACCTCGGGGGCGACCCAGCGCGGATCAATCCGCAGCTTCCGGCAGAGCTCGTCATCGACCACTCCGTGCAGGTGGACGAGTACGCCTCCGCGCGTGCGATGTTCCGGAACGCCGAGCTGGAGTTCGAACGGAACCGCGAGCGCTACGCGTTCCTGCGCTGGGGACAGACGGCGTTCGACAACTTCAAGGTCGTCCCACCGAACACGGGCATCGTCCATCAGGTCAACCTCGAGTTTCTCGCCCGCGTGATCGAGGCGCGCGACGGCCGGGCGTTCCCGGACACGCTCGTGGGCACGGACTCGCACACGACGATGATCAACGGGCTCGGCGTGCTCGGCTGGGGCGTCGGCGGGATCGAGGCCGAGGCGGCGATGCTCGGCGAAGCCGTGTCGATGCTGATCCCGCAGGTCGTCGGGTTCAAGCTCACAGGTGCGATGCCGGAGGGCGCGACCGCGACCGATCTTGTCCTCACCGTCACACAGCTACTCCGCACCGCGGGCGTGGTCGGGAAGTTCGTCGAGTACTTCGGTCACGGGCTCGTCGGCCTTCCGCTCGCCGACCGGGCCACGATCGGGAACATGTCGCCCGAGTACGGGGCCACCTGCGGCTTCTTCCCCGTCGACGACGAGACGCTGAAGTATCTGCGGCTCACGGGACGCGACGAAGAGCGGCTCGCGCTCGTCGAGGCGTACTGCAAGGAGAACGCGCTCTGGCACGACCCCGATCACGAGCCGGACTACTCCCAGGTCGTCGAGCTCGACCTAGCCACCGTGGAGCCGTCGCTCGCAGGACCGAGACGCCCGCAGGATCGGGTGCCTCTGCGTGAGGCGAAGCAGTCGTTCGTCGACGCGCTGGAGAGCTTCGGCGTCGACTACGGGAACGAGCACGACGAGGCAGTCGCCGAATCGTTCCCCGCCAGCGACCCGCCGACAACGGTCGGTCCGGGTCACGGCGAGTTGATCCCGAAGGTGAGAGTGCCCGTCGCGGGGGTCGCGATGTTGGAGCAGCAGACACCGATGGCGGTCGCCGTCGGAGGGGAGGAGTTCGAGCTGGAGCACGGCTCGGTCGTGATCGCGGCGATCACGTCCTGCACGAACACCTCGAACCCGCAGGTGATGATCGGCGCAGGACTTCTGGCGAAGAAGGCCGTCGAGCTGGGCATGCGCCGCAAGCCCTGGGTCAAGTCGAGCCTCGCTCCGGGGTCGAAGGTCGTGACGGAGTATTTCGAGCGGGCGGGGTTGGACGTGTACCTCGACGAGCTCGGCTTCCAGACGGTGGGGTACGGGTGCACGACGTGTATCGGAAACTCCGGCCCCTTGCCGGAGGCAATCTCGGCGGCGATCCTCGCGGGCGACCTCGTCGTCTGCTCGGTGCTGTCGGGAAACCGGAACTTCGAGGCGCGTATCCATCCCGAGGTGAAGGCGAACTACCTCGCCTCGCCGCCGCTCGTCGTGGCGTACGCGCTCGCGGGACGCATGGACCTCGATCTCGTCGACGAGCCGCTCGGCGAAGACAGGGACGGCAACGACGTCTACCTCCGTGACCTCTGGCCGAGCTCGGACGAGATCCAGGAGACGATCTCGGGCGCTGTGCGCGGCGAGATGTTCACGCGCACGTATGCCGACGTGTTCACCGGTGATCCCGCCTGGCGCGAGCTGCCGATTCCCGAAGGCGATCTCTTCGCCTGGGATCCTCTGTCGACGTACGTTCGGCAACCTCCGTACTTCGAGGGCATGTCACACGAGCCGGAAAGGGTCGAAGACTTCGCCGGCGCGCGCTGCCTCGTCATGATCGGCGACTCCGTCACGACGGATCACATCTCGCCCGCCGGCGCGATCAAGCCGGACTCGCCGGCGGGTTCATATCTCGTCGAGCACGGAGTCCAGCGGAAGGACTTCAACTCCTACGGCTCGCGCCGCGGGAACCACGAGGTGATGGTTCGCGGCACGTTCGCAAACGTGCGGCTCCGGAACCTGCTCGTGCCCGGCTCCGAGGGGACGTTGACCGTGCATCTGCCGAGCGGCGAGGAGACAACGATCTACGACGCCTCGAAGCGGTATCTGGAAGGAGGGACGCCGCTCATCGTGATCGCCGGCAAGGAATACGGCTCCGGCTCGTCACGAGACTGGGCCGCGAAGGGGCCGAAGCTGCTCGGCGTACGCGCCGTCATCGCCGAGTCGTACGAGCGGATCCACCGCTCCAACCTGCTGATGATGGGGATCCTGCCGCTGCAGTTCCTCGAGGGCGAGACGCCCGCGACGCTGGGCTTGACGGGCCGCGAAGAGTTTGCCGTCGAGGGGATCGACGGCGGAAATTCCGACGAGGTGACCGTGCGGGCCGAGGGAACCGAATTCCGCGCCCGCGTCCGACTCGACACGCCGCGCGAACGCGAGTACTTCCGCCACGGCGGGATCCTCCCTTACGTGCTGCGGCGTCTCCTCCAGACCTGACGCGTCGGCCTTGCGACACGACCGAAACGGCAAGGGTCTGACCCCAGCCATTCAAGACGTGTGACTAAGCGGCGCGGCTCTTGGACGCGGCGCTGAGGCCGCGGAAGCTCGCTGCGACGCGCGCGACCGCTTGCTCGTAGCGCTTCTTCGGGACCTTCGCGGCGTAGCCGTTCTTGCGATGGGACTCGACGACTCGGTCGATGAACTCTCTCGCCTGCACGTCCGCATCCGGCAGCTTCGCCACGTCCTTCAGTTTAGGTCACTCCAGAGGCGGTCGACGATCAGCTCCGCGAACCAGGTGTACCAGTAGTTCTGGGACAGCTTGCGCTCCGCCAGATACGTCCGCAGACGGTCCGACACCTCGAGCGCCGGTGTCAGCGTCGGGACGACGTCGTCCGGTCTCACCGGGTTGCCCGACCCGCGCACGAACTTGCTCGTGTAGGCGTGGGCGTCCTTCGCCATCGAAGTCCAGAGCTTGCGGTCGGCCTCGAAGAGGTCGACGAGCCCGGCATCGCCCAGGCGCTTCAGCTTGTTCAGGCTCAGCGCCATAGGACTGCGCGCGCCGTCGTCACCGCGGCGGAGGCTGTCGCCGCGAGCTCGACGGCGAACAGGACCGCGGCCAGGTCGCGCAGCGCCCGGTGTGGCGACAGCAGCCAGGCGAAGGAGACGGCGACGGTGACCAGGCCCAGGAGGAACGCGCCGAGGATCCAGCCCCCGGCACGCCGAAATCTCGCCGTCGCGGCTCTGGGTGCGTCCCCGGCGAACGACTGGAACGTCGAGATCGACACGCCCAGGAACACGAGCAGCAGTCCGGCCAGACCGGCCGCAGCCCCGAAAATCGCAGGAACGACCTCCACTTCGCAAAAGTAGCCAAGGCCTCGGAAGGCGGTTACAGTCGCCACATGCGACTGGGCAAGGACGGAAAGATCGTGCTGATCAAGAAGGTGCCGCTCTTCTCGAAGCTCTCGAAGAAGGGGCTCGAAGAGGTCGCCCACATCGCCGACGAGCTCGACCTTCCCAAGGGCAAGGTCATGGCCGAGGAAGGCGATCGCGGCCGCGAGTTCTTCGTCCTGCTGGAAGGCGAGGCCGACGTGACGAAGGGCGACAGGAGCATCAACACCATGCACGAGGGCGACTTCTTCGGCGAGATCGCGCTGGTCACGAAGATGCCGCGCACGGCGACGGTCACGGCGACGACCGACGTCCGCGTGCTCGTCATCACCGAACGCGACTTCGGGTCGCTGTTGAAGCACTCGGAGGAGGTCGGCCTCAGCGTTGCGGAGGCGCTGGCCGAACGTATGGCGCCGCAGCTGCCGGTCTAGCCGCGCCAATCGGAGGGAAGCAGACGCGCCTGCGTGGCCTTGAAGCTGGCCACGACCGCCTCACCCGGGCGCAGGGCGAGGCGCTCTGCCGAAGCAGCTGTGATCTCCGCGGTGAGGAACGGCAGCCGCACACGGACACGATTTCCGACCTGGACGAGGGAAAGGATCTCGCCCTCGAGGTGGTTCAGCGCCGAATCGTCCGCCCTCAGGCGCGCGAGCGAGACGTCCCAGGGGTACAGCACGAGGGCTGCCCGGCCCCGGGCCGCGTCGGTCGAATACACGACGCGCTCGCCGTCGAAGCGAAACCGAGTCAACCCATCCCTGCTGCTCTCGGCAATTCCGTCGATGACGTTGGCGCCTGCGAACTCGGCGACGTACGGATCGGCAGGGGAGCCCAGGAGCTCCGCAGGTGCGCCGACCTGCCGTAGCCGGCCCTCCACGAGCACTCCCACGCGGTCCGCGAGCGCTGCTGCATCCTCGAAGTCGTGGGTGACGAGAAGCGCCGGCAGCGCGAGCTCGCGCAGCAGGTCGTGCAGCTCGGCCCGCACCTTGCCACGCGTGTGAGGGTCGAGCGCCGCCATCGGCTCGTCGAGGAGGAGCACCCGCGGCTCCCGAGCGAGCGCACGCGCCAGCGCGACCCGCTGACGCTCACCGCCGGACAGCTCGGACGGCTTCGCTCGCGCGAGGTGCTCGATTCGAAGTCGTCGCAACAACTCGTCCGAACGGCCGCCGCCGAAGGAGACGTTCCTGTCGACGCTCAGATGCGGAAAGAGAGCGTACTCCTGGAAGACGAACCCGACGGAACGGTCCTCGGGACGGCGATCGATTCCGGCGGCGGAATCGAACCACACGTCTCCGGAGCATGCGACCGTTCCGCGCGCGGGCCGAACGAGCCCTGCGATCGCACGCAGAACCGAGGTCTTGCCCGACCCGGACGGACCGACGAGCGCAACCGTCTCCGGCCCCGCCTCGAGCGCTAGCTCGAGGTCGAAGGCGCGAAGCGGGAGCGAAAGATCGATGCGAAGCGAAGCCATCCGTAGAGCTTCAGGGTGACGAGGAGAAGTGCGCCGACGGCGATGAAGAGCGCGCTGATCGCAAGAGCCGTGTCGAAGTCCTGTTCGAACTGCGCGTAGATCGCGAGCGGCAGCGTCTGCGTCACTCCCTGCAGGCTGCCGGCGAAGATGATCGTCGCGCCGAACTCGCCGAGCCCGCGGGCAAGTGCCAACGCAGAGGCGGCGCCGAGCCCTCCGGCTGCGAGCGGCAGCGCAACGCGCAGAAATACGCGTCCCGGAGTCGCACCGAGAGTCCGGGCCGCGTCGACGAGTGTCCCGTCGACCGCCTCGAACGCCGCGATCGCCCCCCGGAAGTAGAACGGGCTCTCGACGAAGGCGACTGCCAGGATGACAGCTGCCTGGGTGAACGGGATCTGGACGCCGAGGGCATGCAGCTCGCCGCCGAGGAGGCCGGCGCGGCCGAACGCTGCGAGGAGCGCGATCCCCGCCACCGCAGGAGGCAAAACGAGGGGCAGCTCGATCAACGTCAGCACCACGCTGCGGCCACGGAAGCGGCGACGGGCGAGCAAGTACGCCGCAGGCGTACCGACGATCAGCACGGCCGCGTGCGCGATCGCGCTGGTCTCGAGACTGACCACCAACGCGTCGCGCGTGGCGCGGTGCCCGAGCGCCCCGAGAAGATCTCCGGGAGGAACACGGAGGAAGATGGCCGCGATGGGCAGGAGTAGGAACGCCAGCGCGATCGCAGTCGCGAGCGCCAGCAGGGCGGCGAACGGCGCTCTCACGGCAGCTGCGGAAGTCCGAAGCCGGCTTGCTTGAGCAAAAGCCGTCCGCGCCGCGAAAGGAGTTTCTTCACAAACGCCGCCGCCGCCTGCCGTCGCGGGCTCGCCTTGACGACGGCGACCTCGTACCGGATCGCGGGCTGCGCCCAGTTGGGTAGTGCGACCGAGCGCGTGCGCTGCGCGACCGGCTTCGCATCGGTTCGGTAGACGAAGCCGGCGTCCGCCTCGCCCAGCGCGACTTTCGTGACGATTCCCTTCACGTCCGTCTCTTCGCTGACGACGTTCCTGCTCACGTCCGCGGTGATCCCGAGCGTTTCGAGAATCTGGCGCGTGTACGTTCCGATCGGAACGGTTGCATCTCCGATGACGATCTTCACTCCGGCGCGCCGCAGGTCGTACACCGATTGGATGTGCGCGGGGTTCGAGCGGGGCACCAGCACGATGAGCTTGTTGGTCGCAAAGGCGACGGGCCTGCGCACGAGGCCGTTGCGAAAGAGCAGCTCCGGCTGCTTCGGGCTCGCTGCGGCGAAGACGTCCGCGGGCGCTCCCTGCTGGATCTGGATCGCGAGCTGATCTGAGCCGGCGAAGCTGTAGCGCGGTGCCGGGTCGATACGCGGTAGCGCGTGGGTCAGCGAGGCGGCGGCGAAGACGGTGATCGGCGTCCCGCCGGAGGCGGATCCCGGCAGCGCAAGCGTGGCGACGAGCACTGTGAGCAGGCGCTTCATCGTTCGACCATGACCGAGGTCGCTTTGACGACCGCGGCCGCGGACATTCCCGGCATGAGTCCGAGACTCTCAGCCGACTCGCGCGTGATTACCGCGACGAGTCGACCACCCTTCGTCACGTCGAGCTCGACCTCGGCGAGCAGACCTTCGATCTTCACCTCCCGGACGACGCCCTCGAGGCGGTTCCGTGCGCTCAACGTCCTGCGCTCGTCGCCGCGCAGGCGCTCGACCTCGCGGGCCGCGACGACGCGCCGGTTTGCGGAGTCGCGCTGGACGCGGATCCGCCCCTGCCGGTCCCAGCGACGGAGCGTGTCGAGGCTGATTCCGAGCGCGCGCGCCGCCTCTCCGGCCGTGTAGGTGCGAGCCACGAGGCAGCCACCCTACTGCATATGCATTACCTAGGCAAACCACTTCCGGCTCAGCCGAGTTGAGCCCGCTAACCTGGCGACGCCGGGGTGCGCTGCCGATGCGGCGCTGAGATCACACCCGTCGAACCTGATCTGGTTAGCACCAGCGAAGGGAGCGAACGAATGCGGGACACGCCACAGTGGGGAATCGCGCCGGTGCCGGAGCGCCTGCGGGTTCTCGGCCTGCTCGACACGACCCTGCTCTGGACGAACCTCGGCATCTCGCTCCTCGTCCTCGTCCTCCCGGCGTACTTCGATCTGCCGCTGCGTGACGCGCTCGCGGCGACGCTCGTCGGCGGCCTGATCGGGAACCTGATGCTCGCGGTCGCCGCGCTGATCGGCGCCGACGCTCGCGTGCCGACGATGGTGCTCCAGCGCGCGCCGCTCGGCCGACGCGGTTCGTATCTGCCGACGGCGCTCAACGTGCTCCAGTGCCTCGGCTGGGCGATCTTCGAGCTGATCGTCATCGCGACGGCAGCCGGCCTGCTCTGCGACAAGCTCTTCGGGTTCAAAGGCGTGTGGATCTGGAAGCTGCTGTTCGGCGCGGTGGCGGCCTTTCTGGCACTCCTCGGTCCCGTCGGCTTCGTGCGCCGGTTCGTGCGCAAGTTCGCGATCTGGGCCGTGCTCGCCTCGGTGATCTACCTGGCTTGGTGGATCGTCGACGGCGTCCACGTTCAGCGCATCTGGTCGGCGGGCGGGCACAAGGGATCGTTCTGGCTCGCGGTGGACACCGTCGTCGCCGTGACCGTCTCGTGGGCGCCGCTGGTGGCGGACTACACGCGCTTCTCGCGCAACCGACGCGTGGCGTTCTTCGGCGTCGGCATCGGCTATCTCCTGCCGACGCTGTTTCAGTTCGGGTTCGGCGCGATCCTGGTCCTGTCGCGCGGCGTCGATCCGAACCATCCCGAGTTGATCCTGATCGCGATCGCGGGCGGCGGGCTTGCGGCAGCGCTCGCGCTCCTCGCGCTGACGGTCGACGAGACGGACGAAGCGTTCGCCAACGTGTACTCCGCAGCCGTCTCGACGCAGAACCTGTTCCCTGGGATCCCACAGCGCGTGCTGATCGTCGGTGCTTCCGTGCTCGCAACCGGCGGCGCTCTCTTCATCGACATGCGCAGCTACCAGCGCTTCCTGCTCCTGCTCGGCGCCGTGTTCGTTCCCCTCCTCGGGGTACTCGTCGCGGACTGGCTGCTCGCCGGGGCTCATTACACGCGTCGCCACGTCTTCGAAGGGCCCGCCTTCCGGCCTGCGAACATCGTTGCCTGGATTGCCGGCTTCGTCGTGTACGAGTGGCTGTACCAGCCGGCCGACCTCGGCTTCTGGAGCCGGTGGGTCGGTCATCTGCCGACGCCGTCGTACCAGATCGGCGCTTCCGTGCCGAGCTTTGCCGCAGCCTTCCTGCTGACGGCTGCGGCCGTGGCGTTAGGCTCGTCGCGTGCCGCCGCTCGCGCTCGTCGGGAACCTCTCCCGGGACGTCGTTGACGGCGGCCCACCGCGAATCGGCGGCGGTCCGTACTACGCCGCGCGTGCCTGGCGAGCACTGGGAACGCGCGGGACGATCTTCACGCGCTGCGGTCCCGAAGACCGGCACGCCTACGTACGGCTTCTGACCGCGCTCGGGCTGCCGGTCGTCTCCCTCGAGGGAGCGGCGACAACGTCGTTCTCCTTCCATTACGAAGGCGACACGCGGATCATGACCGTCGTGCAAGCGGGCGACACGTGGACGGCGGAGGACGCCGACGTCGTGCCGCCGGGAGGTTGGATCCACGTTGCGCCGCTGCTGCGATCCGATTTCCCCGCCGAGACACTCGCAGCCCTCGCACGAGGACGCCACCTCTCGCTCGACGGCCAGGGACTCGTGCGCGCGGCCGAGACGGGGCCACTACGACTCGACGCCAACTTCGACCCGGCGGTGCTCGAACACGTGCAGATCCTGAAGCTGGCAGAGGAGGAGGCAGAGGTCGTCGGGGCGATCGACAAGCTCGACGTGGCCGAGGTGCTGGTCACGTTCGGAGAGCGCGGCTCGCGCGTGTACCACAACGGGCGCGCCGAAGAGGTCGGCGCATGGCCCGTGGCGATGGACCCGACCGGATCCGGCGATGCCTTTTCCGCGGCCTACCTCGCCGGTAGGTCACAGGGTCTGGCGCCCGTCTCCGCGGCACGCCAGGCGACCGGCGTCGTCGGGGCGCTGCTGACCGGGAGAGCGACGTGACCGCCGCCGTTCGAACGGCTTCCGGGACGTACGTCGTCGACGTGGAAGCCGAGGAGGTGATCGGTGCCGGCGACGACTTCGAGTCGCCGCGTATCGCGGTCGAGCTACCGCGCGTGGTTGCCGCTGCGGCTGCAGGTGCCACCGTGGTCGTTGTCGTCGACCGACGCCCCCCGCTCGCGATCTCGAACGACGCAGGACGCACGTGGCGTGAAGCAGGTGGCGGCCTTCCGCCCGGGTTCGCGGTTGCAATCGACGAGAACGATCCGGACGTGATGCTCTTCGCCGCCCGGAATCGCCTCTACCTGTCGGAGAACGGCGGCATCTTCTGGCGCGTGCTCGTGCCGGAGCTCCCGGAAATCGAAGCCGTGACGTTCCTCTAAGACTCGTCCAAGTCGCTCCCCTGTGGAGAGTGCGTCGCAGTTACGTCACGGTGTCCGACACCGGGACGTGGCTAGGAGTGACGAGAGGCGAAACCGTTTGACTACACCGATCGCGCCGGACGAGCGACTTTGTCGTTACAAGCACGGCACGGTGTCCGACACCAAGACGTGGTCGTAAGGGGCACGTCTCGACCGGAAGGGTCGACGCCGCTCTAGAGACGGAACTCGCCACGCGCCACGACGACCGCCGACCCACCGACCTCGACGCGGTCGATGTTCTCCGGCGGCGACCCGTCCACACGGACATAGAGCGTCGACGGACGGCCGATCTCGGCGCCCTGGGAGACCTCGACCTCCTCGCCGAAGGCGATGCGGCCGTGCCGTACGAGGTGCACGCCGAGCGGTCCGCAGGCAGAGCCCGTCGCGGGATCCTCCGCAACACCGCCCGCGGGCGCGAACATCCGCGTCTTCCAGCGCCTGCCCGATCCCGCGAAGCAGTTCACGCCAAGGTGCGTCAGACGCGCGAGCGCGCCGAAGTCGGGCTCCAGTGCGGCAACCTCGGCTTCGCTACCGAGCTCGAGGAAGACGTGGTGCGGCCCCAGGTCGTATGTCTCGACGGGAAGCTGTGAACGCACCCCGAGCAGCTGCTGAAGCTCCTCCGCCTGCGCGAACGGCTCCCAGTTCGGGATCGGCTGCCGCATTCGGCCGAACACGATGCTCGCACCCTCGCGCTCGAGCGCCACCGGAATGATTCCTGCTCCGGTCTCCAGGTGGATCTCATCGAGCTGCAGCGGCATTCCGAGCACGAACGCAGAACCGAGCACTGGATGTCCCGCAAACGGCAGCTCGACCGCGGGCGTGAAGATTCGGATGCGCGCGTGACCTCCGGCTTCCGGAGGCAGGACGAACACCGTCTCGGAGAAGTTCATCTCGCGCGCAAGCTTCTGCATCGTCTGGTCGTCGACATCTCGTCCGTCCGTGAAGACGGCGAGCTGATTCCCGGTGAGAGGGACATCGGTGAAGACGTCAGCAACGACGTAGCGAAGAGTGGGCACAGTCCGATCCTCTACCATGATCGGGTGAGCCGGCGGCCGTGAGCGCGATCTCCGTCCGCGATCTGAGGAAGTCCTACGGGACAGACGAGGCGCTCCGCGGGATCAGCTTCGAGATCGAGGAGGGCGAGGTCTTCGGCCTCCTCGGCCCGAACGGAGCGGGCAAGACGACAACGATCGAGATCCTCGAGGGCTACCGCACACGTGACGGCGGTGACGTCGAGGTTCTCGGCTTCGACCCCGGGCGGGCCGGCTCTGCGTTCCGGGAACGCATCGGCGTCGTCCTGCAACAGTCGCAACTCTGGCCGAACCTCACGGTCGCCGAGACGCACCGCATGTTCGCGGGCTACTACGAGCACCCGCGCAACGTGGACGAGGTCATCGTGCTCGTCGGGCTGGCCGAGAAGCGCGATGCACGCGTCAAGACCCTGTCAGGAGGACAGAAGCGACGTCTCGATCTCGGCGTTGCGCTCGTCGGCGATCCTGACCTCGTGTTCCTGGACGAGCCAACGACGGGCTTCGATCCTGCCGCGCGGCGCGCAGCCTGGGACATGATTCGTTCGCTGCGCTCGCTCGGCAAGACGATCCTGTTGACGACGCACTACCTCGACGAGGCGGAGCAGCTGGCGGACCGCCTCGCCGTCCTGCGTGAAGGCGTGATCATTCGCGAAGGCACGCCCGCGGAGCTGACGGCCGGGTCGAACGAGACCGAAGTCCGCTACCGCAAGGACGGGCAGGACGTCGTGGTCCGTACGACCGAGCCCACCAAGCTGTTGCAACGCCTGACAGCGGAGGCGCTGGCCGAAGGGCGCGAACTGGAAGGGCTCTCGGTCCGGCGCCCGACGCTCGAAGACGTCTACCTCTCGCTGACGGCGGAGCACGAGAAGTGAGGCTTCTCCGGCATCAGCTGAAGTGGGAGCAGCGGCTCTTCTGGCGGAGTCGCGAGTCGGCGGTATTCGTCTTCCTCTTCCCCATCCTCCTCTTCGCGCTTCTGACAGCGGTCTACAACGGCCACATCGACGGTCGCCCGGCATCGTGGGCTCTGCTCGCCGGGATGATCGGCTACGGCGCGGCGAACACAGCGTTCGCCGGGCTCGCGATCACGCTCGTCTCGCGACGCGAGATCGGCATCCTGAAGCGGATCCGTGCCACGCCTCTGCCACCGGCCGTCTATCTCACCGCGGTGCTCGTCTCGATCATGATCGTCTTTGCGATTCAAGTGGCGTCGCTCTTCGCACTCGGCCGCTTGCTGAAGTCGACGCCGTGGCCGACCCATCTGCTCTCGCTCGTGCTGTCGCTGGCGCTCGGAGCTGCGGTGTTCGCCGCTCTCGGCCTGGCGATCACGGGGTTCATCCGGTCGCTGGAGGGATCGTCGGCGGTCCTCAACGTCATCGTGCTGCCGGCGGCGTTCCTGACCGGATCCTTCGGGCCGACCCGTCACTATCCGAAAGTGCTTCGGGCAATCGGCGACGTTCTCCCGCTGAAGTACCTCCTGGATCTGATCAAGGGCATCTATCTGCACGGCCAGCAGTTCTGGGACAAGCCTCTCGCCATAGGAGTCCTTGCCGGATGGGGGATCTTCGGAATGGCTGTGGCATTACGCACTTTCCGTTGGGAGCCGCGAGAAGGTTAGACCCGGGCCGAGTCGGCAATAGGACCTGCCGATGCAGGTCGAAAACGTCATCGCCTTCGCCACCGAGGAGAAGCCCGCCGGCCTGGAGATTCGGATCAACTTCGGCGTCTTCGCAGGACGAGACGCGACGGCAGCCGAGCTCGAGGAGCTCGGCAAGTTGCTCGTGCCCGAGGCAGGCGAGGTCTCGATCGTCGGCGAGCAGCGCCACGAGATCTCGGAGGAGGCGGAGATCCTGCTCCACCAGGTCCGCGTCTCCGTTTCACCGGAGATCGTGCCGGACGATCCCGGCGCACGCAAAGAGCTCTGCGAACGGCTCGTGACGCTGGCGGAGATCTGGACCCGTCAGTGCATCAACGAGCGTCACGCAGAGATGACAGATCTCTAGGACATCACCGGGCGCGGGCGGCCCGCAGCGCGAGCCCGGCCACACGCGCGGGGCGCCCGGCCTTCGAAATCACATCGTCGAGCGCCGCGGCGAACTCCTCGAGGTCCTGCTCTGACACGACGAGAGGCGGCAGGCCCTTCAAGACCGGCAGATCGTGACCCGCGACCTGACTGAGGATCCGGTGTCGAGTGAACAACGGCATCACCACGAGCTGCGCGAAGAGACCCGCCTGCATGCGCTCCAGCACGCGCCAAGCGAGGCTTCCACCCTGCGGCTCGCCGAACTCCATCGCCCACATCAGTCCGAGGCCGCGAACCTCCCTCACGGCGTCGTGCGCCTCCACGAGCGGCTGGGTCAGCTCGGACAACCGCTGGCCGAGTTCCTCGGAGCGCTCGACGAGCTTCGTCTCGTCCAGCTCGCGCAAGGTTGCAAGCCCGGCGGCCATTGCAAGGTCGTTCGGCGCGAAGGTCGAGCCGTGGCTGACCGAATGCTCGAGGGAGTCGAAGACTCCGTCGTAGACGTGCGCGGCCATCAGCAATGCGCCGACAGGCACGTAGCCGCCCGACAATGACTTGGCGACGGTGACGAGGTCGGGCTCGAGCCCCCAGTGCTCGAAGGCGAACAGCCTGCCCGTGCGGCCGAAGCCCGTCTGCACCTCGTCGACGGCGAAGAGCGTCCCGTAGCGCCGGCAGAGTTGCTGCGCGCCTTCGAGGTAACCGCCCGGCGGCAGATTCACGCCCTTGCCCTGGACCGGCTCGACGAGGAAGAGCGCCACGTCCTCGCTGATCAGCTCACGCTCGAGAGCCTCCAGGTCGCCGAACGGGACTTGCGAGAACTCCGGCAGCAGCGGTCCGAAGCGCTCGACGAAGTGCGGATCGCCGTTCGCCGAGAGCGCGCCGAGAGTCAGGCCGTGAAACGAGTGGTCGGCCGAGACCACACGTGAGCGCCGGGTCGCGGCGCGGCCGAGCTTGAGCGCGGCCTCAACCGCCTCGGTTCCCGAGCTCGTGAAGAGCACCCGCTCGAGTCTTGCCGGGGTGCGCCTCAGCAGCTCCTCGGCGAGAAGGCCGGGCAAGAGCGACACGCCGAGTTGCACCGAGCCCGGAGTGTCGAGCTCGAGCACTTCGATCAATGCGGCGCGGACCCGCGGGTTGTTTCGGCCCACGTTGAACATTCCGAATCCCCCGAGCAGATCCAGGTAGCGGTTGCCGTCGGAGTCGTAGAGGTACTGGCCCTCGGCACGCGACCAAACGCGATCGAAGCCGATCGTCTTCAGGACGCGCATGAACTGCGGATTGATCGTGCGCGCATAGAGGTCGTACTCCTCGCCCGCACGTGCTTCGAGCAGCTCGCGGATCACGAACGGAGCGTATCGCCCCGGAAACGACGAGAGCCCCGCAGTTGCGGGGCTCTCGGATCGCAAACATGAGAAAGGCTGCTACTTGCCGTGACCCTTCCCGCCACCAGTCGTGTGGGCGTGGCCGCCCTTGCCGTGACTCTTCACACCGGCGTGGCCGGAATTGCCGTGGCTTGAAGAGGTCGTTGCGGTGGGGCCACTGAAGGGTTGGTTCTTCGGCTTCTTGGGCTTCTGCCCGTGACTCGTCGTGGACGTCGTGGACGTGGTAGAGGTCGTCGCGGCGTTCGAGGTCGTTGCCGCTATCACAACGCAGGCGGTCAACGTGTCGCCGTGCGCAAGGTGGGCCTGGACGGCAGGTTGTGCGATGTTGATGGTGTGCTGGCCGCCGTTGCCTGTCTTGTGGCAGACGTCCACCTTCGTCTGGCCGGTGCCGAGGTCGCCCTGCGCGGCGCCGCCGGTCGTGGTCAGAAGCGCCGTCGTGGAGATCGTGCTCAGATTCGTCGATGTCTGGTTGCCGTTGTCTGCGGACTCCGATTCGAAGTCGGTCTCTTGTGACCCCTGTTCGTCCGCCGACTGGCTTTCGCGGTCGCCGGTGGCTGTCTGGGTCGAGGTCGTCTGGGACCCGGTCGTGCTCGTCGTTACCGCGCTCGGAGTGGAGCCGGCAGTGATCTGCGCAAGCCCGACGCCCGCGGCGGCGGCGAACGCGAGACCCACGACCACGCCGACCAGGGAACGACGGGTGAGGCTGCTCAATCGCTTTCGCACTTTGGAATCCCTTCAACTGGGGGTAATTGTGACCTACGGTTGGTAGGTCGCCATCCGCCTCCAAAACTTGCGCCCCGCTCCCTCGACCGAGGGAATCCACCCTGGCCTGAACGCCGCTTTTTGACCCGTTAGCGGAGGATGTACCGCTTGCGCAGCGCTGTGGCCGTGGGTGCCGGGAGGACGCCGGCGTCGAGAAGCTCCTCGACGGTGCTCGAAGAGAAGGTCGACTGATCTACGAGCAGATCTCGATATCGGTCGCAAGCCTCTGCGAAATCCGTGTTGCCGGCAGGGTGGACGACGACGAACCGGCCCCAGCGCCACGTGCGGCTCGGGTGCTGGAGCATCGACAGCACCAGCAAGTGGTCAAGCCAGATGTGGATGAGCTCGGTCCCGTTGACCGCATCGAGAGCCCCCGGCCCGAAGGCGCCCGACGTCTCGGTGATCTCGCGGTACCGCGGCAGGCGTCTCGGCTTCGGCGGCTGCGGCCTGTTGACCTGGTGGTACGCGGTCACGACGCCGACGATCCCCTGGGTGCCGTCGCCGAGATCGAGCACGAACGCGACGTCGAACGCGACGAGGTTGCGGAGCCAGGCCGGATCGAGCCGCCCCGGCGAGTGCGCGAAGCGGACTTCGCTCACCGTGCCAGGCACGTCCGGCCACCACTCGTGGACGGCCCGGTCGGCGAGCGTGAGGGCGGCTGCCAGGTCGCCGAACAGGTTGAAGCCCATGGACACCGACGACAGGAGGTCGGCCCACAGTCGCTGGTGATCGAAGCTCTGATGAGGTTCGACGATCGACGTTCGCGCCTTCGCCGCGTCGAGTGCGGGAACGGTCAGGAAGTTCGCGCCGGTCTCTTGAGCGTAGGCCAGCGGGAGGCGACTCCCGACGAGCCGCACAGCCCCTCCGTTGGGCTTCGGCGCGATCGGCTGCGAACCGAGCGGGTGCCCCTGCGCCTCGCGCCACTGCGACTGGTGGTAGCGCAGCCTTCGACGAAACTCGGTCAGCTCCGGTCGCCGCGGCACCCGGTCTTCCGCCTCCCAGCAGTGCGCAGCCTCGAGCTCCTCCTGGGAGAGAACCTCCGCCACGTCGACATCCTAGGGTGCCCTGCCCGCCGAGGCGGCCTGGAATCCGATTCCACTCCTCCCGAGTAGCTGGAGAAGACAAACGGAAGCAAGCACGGGGAGAAACGGAGGAAGACATGCAGCCAAGGTCTCTGAAGGGCATCGCCTTCGCAGCCGCGCTGGTCACCACCGCGCTGGCCCTGGTCTCGCCGTTGGGGGCGGCAGAGCAGAACGCCTACGTGGTGACGAACCTCGTCTCGAGTGGCCCAGCCGTCCCGGCGGCCGCGCACGATGCAAGTCTCGTCAATGGTTGGGGGCTCACGGCCAGTTCCAGCTCGCCCTGGTGGGTGGCGGACAACGGGGCCAACGTTTCGACGCTCTACAATGGCAACACCGGAGCAAAGCTGGGGCTCACGGTCACGGTCCTCGGCGGCCCGACGGGGACGGTGTTCAACATCGCCGGCGCGGGCTTCGCGGTGCCGAGCGGTTCTTCGTCGCGGTTCCTGTTTGCGAGCGAGGACGGCAAGATCAGAGGTTGGCCCGGCTCGGGAGACGCTCAGGAGACGGCCGCGCAGAGCCCGGTTCCGTTCGCGAAATACAAGGGCCTCGCGATTGCCGTGACCCGCGACGGGCCACGGCTCTACGCGACCGACTTCCACAACGGCCGAGTGGACGTGTGGGACAGCTCGTGGAACCTCATCACCTCGGCCACGTTCACCGATCCCTCCATTCCCGCAGGCTACGGGCCGTTCGGAATCCAAAGGATCGGCGAGACGATCTTCGTCACATACGCGAAACAAGACGCCGATGCGGCGGACGAGTTGCATGGCCAGGGTCTCGGCTTCGTCGACGCGTACGACACGTCCGGCAACCTGCTCGGGCGCGTTGCGCAGCATGGGCAACTGAACGCTCCATGGGGCTTGGCCCTGGCGCCAGCGAGCTTCGGCCGCTTCGGTGGTGACCTGCTGGTGGGCAACTTCGGCGACGGCCAGATCAATGCGTACGCCAAGCTGCCGAACGGCCAGTTCGAACACCGCGGCGAGCTTCGCGGCACGGACGGCAAGCCGCTCGCCATCGACGGACTGTGGGCGCTCGAGTTCGGGAACGACGGTGGCGCCGGACCGAGCACGCGGCTCTTCTTCACCGCTGGGCCGAACGACGAGCAGGATGGCCTCTTCGGCTCGATCGACCCGAACTAGCCAGAAGATCACGCGCCCGGCCCTGTCTCGGGCCGGGCGCTCAAACCTCTAGGCGACCTCCGCCACGTCGACATCCTAGGTGCCCGCCGCCGACGCTATCTTGGCTCTGTTCGGCCCCCGTAGCTCAGTGGATAGAGCAGCGGGTCGTGCGACTGGGCGCCTCGGATGGCGCTTAATGCTGTCCTTGGGGCAGATCTCCGCCGCTGGACTGGCAGGGCTTGTCAGGATTTGGCAGGGACGTCGATGGTTGGGTTCGTGGTGGCAGTTCCACCACGTCGGCAAGGGAATGGCTAGGGGATGTCCTTCTTGACGAATTGGAAAGGGCCTGGGCCGTTGAGCTCGCGTTCTTCCCGGATCGCTGCCCAGGCTTCCTCTGACGTCGCTGTCGCAAGGGCGGCATAGGAGGGAACGCCGACGGCCCGGCCGATGATGCGGGGGTTCCGTAGATCTTCGGCGCTCGTGATGAAGGCGACATTCAGCCGGCTCCAGATCATCTCTTGCTCATTGGTGATCGGCTGGCCGATCGTTGTGGCGGCGTGTTCCCAGGAGAGCCCGGTCGGAGCCGGAAGCAAATGGGTCGTGCCGGCGCGGCTGTTCCGGCGTAGTTCGCGGTGTTGCTTTCGCCACTGGTCTCGCAACCGGAATTCAAGCCAGCCGGTAAGGGACTTCTGAAGGCCGTCACCCGGCGTTAGCTCTTTGCTGCGCTTCACGGCGAGGACGGTCCCTTCGCCAATGAGTTCTTCCAGGTCGGATTCGTTCTGGGTGATCGACCGAGCGATCCTGCGAACGAAGGCGTGCAGGTCGTTGATATCGCCGAGCTCGATCGGTGTGCGTGGCGACTCGGTCCTGCTCGAGGTGGCGGATCTGCCACGTCGAGGCGTCTGATTGTCCATGACACAAACCCTAATCGGTGAGTTGAGGGGAAAAGCAGGGTGCCCCTCAAAGTGGAGGCGTCCCGAGGTTCTGTCGAGCCGAAAAGGTTTCTCCTGAAATTCGTGAGTTGGTGCCGTTGGCCTGAGTAGATGGCCAAACGCATCGATCAATACTTCTCGTCTGAAGTATCGGCGGAAGCCGCTCAGATCTGTAGGAGCCAAGGGTGAGCAGCCGCGCACGCAGCGACGAGCTCCTGCTCGCTTCGCTCGCCGCCGGTAGCTCGGTTGAACAGGCCGCCCAAGCAGCCGGCCTTTCGGTACGGACCGCCTACCGGCGACTCGCCGATCCGGCTTTCGCGGGCCGCTTGGCGCAGGCGCGAGACGAGCTGATCACGAACGCCTTAGGCGAGTTAGTCGACTCCGCCTCCGGCGCGGTCGCCACCTTACGCGCACTTTTAGAAGCACCGGACGAGCGCGTAAAGCTCGGCGCCGCCAAAACCATCCTCGACCAGCTGCTCCGGATCCGGGAGACGCTGACGCTGAGCCAGAGGCTCGCCACACTGGAGCGCGCGCTGCAGGCAGGAAACGGAAAGCGGCGATGAGGCTCGCACAACGGCTCGAAAAGCTGGAACTGCTACTCGGCCCGTGCCCCGACTGTCGCCAGCCAACGATCGAGCTTCGCTACACCGACGCGCCGAAGGCGAAAGCCGAGACGACCGAGCTTTGCCCGAGCTGCGGGGAGCCGATCAAGCGGATCATCGTCCTGCTCGCCTTCGACCCAAACCTGGGACGCGAGCGATGAACGCCAAGCCCGCGCTGATCATCGAATGGCGGCGAACCGAAACACTGCGCCCACACGGTCACACCGAGCTACCGCTGCTCGACGAACACAGCCGGGCGGCCCTGGTCGACGACGTGGGCAAGCGCGGGATCGTCGAGCCGCTCGAGATCACTGCCGACGGGACCGTCCTTAACGGCCGCGAACGTCTCACAGCTGCCACTCAATTGAAGCTGACCGAGTTGCCGGTACGGATCATCGCGCCAGCCGACGAGGTGGAGCACATCATCCTCGCCGCCCTGCAGCGCCGGCACCTAAGCGCCTCCCAACGCGCGGCGCTCGCGCTCGAGCTCGACCGCTACCGCGAGCTGAAAGAAGGCGCGCGAGACCGCCAGCTGCAAAACCTGAACAAGGACCCTGAGGTGGAGGTTCTGCCACCCCGAGGCAAGACCCGAGACCACGTCGCCCGCTGGGCCGGCGTTTCCGCCCGCACCGTCCAGGACGTCGCCACCGTCCAACAACACGACCCCGACCTTTTCGCCCGGATCAAAGCCGGTGAGGTCGCAGCTGACCTCGCCGCCCGCAAAGTCCGCCGCGCGCTCCGAGATGCCCAACTCGGCGACACCCCACCACTCCCGAACGGACCCTTCGAGCTGGTCTACGCCGACCCGCCCTGGCAGCTCGGAAACCCCGACGGCGTCAACGCCCCCGAAAACCACTACCCGACCATGCCGCTCCGAGAAATCAAAGACCTGCAACCACACGCGAGCGACAACGCGGTGCTCTTCCTCTGGGCTGTTAACTGCCTCGTCCCGGAAGCACTGCAAGTGATCGAGGCCTGGGGGTTCACCTACAAGACGAACCTCGTCTGGGTCAAACCCGGGATCGGGCTCGGCTACTGGACACGCAACCGCCACGAACTGCTCCTGTTCGCAACCCGCGGCCAAATCGACCTCCCCGAACCCCAACAACGACCCGACTCCGTGATCGAAGCCGACCGAGGACGCCACTCCCAGAAACCGAGCCTCGTCTACGAGCTGATCGAAACCGCCTACCCACGCCTCTCGAAACTCGAACTGTTCGCCCGCGGCCAACCCAGGACCGGCTGGCAGACCTGGGGGAACCAGGCCAACCAATGAGCGACAGGCCCAAACCTCGCAGGAAAAGGCGCCTCTTTGCAGCCCCTTTCCCGACTGGATCTTTTCCGCAAAGAGAGCTTCCATTGGACGCGTCTACAAGAAGGGGAGGGGAAATGGACGCGATCGTGGCCGCCGCACCACTGGCCGAGAGCGAGAACGAACGGCTGCTGCACAGCTTCGATCTCTACCTGGCGCGCCAAGCCCGCAGCAACGGCACCCGCCGCAAATATGGAGAAGCCCTCGCAGGCTACGGGCACTGGCTCGACCAGCGCGACCCGGGCAGCGTGGGAGCCGACGAGATCGACCGCTACCTCGAACAGTGGCGCGAGCGCTTCCAGCAGCGCCACCGTCGCTCGCCCGCGAGCGCGAGTTACCGCGCACAGATCAATGCGCTGCGCGCCTTCTACGCCTACCTCGACCGCTTCTCCCTCATCACCGACACACACGGCCAGCCGCTACCCGACCCGATGCGCAAAATCCTGCCGCCCAAAAGCGAACCAACCAGCAACGACTGGCTCCGCCCAGCCGAAGACCAAGCACTCCTCCACTGCGACGGCACACTCCAAGAACGCTTCCTCATCGCACTGCTGCGCTGGAGCGGCCTGCGCGTCAGCGAAGCCATCAGCCTCACCCGCGCCGACCTCGACCTCACTCCCGGACACGAGTCGCTCACCGTCCGCCACAGCAAAACCCCAGCCGGCAGACGCACGATCCCGATCATCCCCGAACTGCAGCCCCTCCTCCACCACTGGCTCGACCACCTCAACAGCAACGGCCTGACCGGTCCGGCCGTGCCGCTGCTCAGCAGCCGCCACGCCACCCCGATGCCGATCAGCTTCGCCTGGCGCCTCGTCAAACGCCTCGCCCACCGCGCCGGCGTCCGCCCCCGACCCTGCACCTGCCACACACCCCTCCCACCACACCAGCCCGGCCGCCCCCGCAACCTGAACGGCTACAACAAATCCGACGTCACCCCCCACACCCTGCGCCGCACCTTCGGCAGCGACCTGCTCAACCGCGGCCTCCGACTCGAAGTCGTCAGCAAACTGCTCGGCCACGCCACCACCACCATCACCGAACACGCCTACGCCGAACTCCTCGACGACACCACCCGCCGCGAACTCCTCCACGCACTCCAACACCACACCACCCACAACGACATCACCAGGACCACGTGAACGGCGCACGCAACCTCAACAGCCGCATCAACCGGCTCGAACAAACACTCGGCACGCTCCCCTGCAACTGCCCCGACAGCGCCGACCTCGCCTGGCCCGGACACCAACCCAACCCCCACTGCGCAAGCTGCGGCGGCAAACGACTCATCTACCCACTCGCCAACCACCCCCGCAGCGCCGAACCACCCATCCGACAAGCACTACCGATCATCGAGAAAGCATTCGGCACGGATCAGCGCGCCGACCTCAGCACACTCACCAACCAGGAACTCCGCCAACTCAAGACCGCACTCCAGACGGTCGAGCAAGCTACGACCTACAAACGTACGCCTATTGCCGACGGCGACAGCCGCTAAGCCCGAGCAAATCGATTTCGAGAACCGCTGCTCTATCCACTGAGCTACGGGGGCCGAACAGAGCCAAGATAGCGTCGGCGGCGGGCACCTAGGATGTCGACGTGGCGGAGGTCGCCTAGAGGTTTGAGCGCCCGGCCCGAGACAGGGCCGGGCGCGTGATCTTCTGGTCTGCTTGACACTTTTGTCACAACGGGATAAACAGTAGGAAGCGACGCAACTCGGGGTGAAGACGTCCTCCCTCGGCGGCGGGTTAGCGCCGGATTAGCAGGTCGCTTCAAGGTTGAGAGGTCGACCTGCCCGAGAAAGGAGTTGGCCCATGCTGAGGAAGACGTTACTGGTGGCGGCGATCTGCTCCGTGCTTGCGCTCATGGTGGCGCTCCCATCAAGCGCTGACCTGTCGGCGCCACTTTCAGGACAGTGGAACCGTCTCAGCGTCGACCAGTCGAACCCGGCACCCGAACACGAACTGCTCGATTGCGTGCAAGACAGTGGTGCACAAGTTGGCACCAGCTCAAATACCTGGTTCTGTCGCTACTCGAAGCGGCCGGAGCCGACTCTCAACTTCTACTGGAACAACAGACAAGGTTTCTTCTCCGGACGCGACATCACAGCGACATGGTCTTGCCCCGCGTGGTTCCCGACCGGGGTCTGCCCGAATGTCGTGCAGGTCGTAGAGGGCACGATGAACTTCACGCAGCCAAGTGTTGGCTTCTCCCTTGCCGTGCTTGAAGATCTCGTCGTGACACAAACGAGCACGAGCCAAAGGCTGTACGTGTACTGGGTCGACTTTGGCTTTGAGTGTCCATGGTTCAGGACGTTTGCGGAAGCAATCGCAGCAAACCCCCTAACGCTTCCATTCGACGGGACTTGGCCACCGCAAGACTGTGTCGCCGCTTAAACAAGTCGTGCGTGCAGAATGTCCCCGCCCGCTCCGCCTCGCAGCAGGTCATTCCCGTTCGTACCCTTGACCAGATGACTCGCCCTTTCTGCGGCGCCTGACTTCGTCCAGGCTGCGCCGGCCAGCGCGAGCACTGCGGCCGCAAGCACAAGCACGACACCGGCCAGCCGCCTGTCGGCACGCGGGCTGACCATCAGCTTGGAGAGTAGCCCCCCGCAGGCAGACGTCAAGGGGGGCCTGCGCGCGCCCGGCTCCCCGTTCCTTGCGCGTTAAGAGTTACCTGACATGCGCGTGTAAGCCAACGCAGAAGCGTCTGCGGCGTCACGAACAGTCCGTGGCGCTGCCGCCGCGGGAGCACTCGGGCAAGCGCCGCCAGCAAGGCACGATCGGCCGGTCGCAGCGCGGGGCGCCCCTCTTGCCGTCCGAGCACGATCAGCTGATGGCGCAACACGAGCAACTCGAGGTCTTTAGCGAATTCGCTGCGCCGTCTTCCGACGACTAGCCGCAGCACAGCCGAGAAGGCGAAATATGCGAAGGAAGCACGGAGCCCGAGCGGCCCCCGCACTCTCTCCTCGGGAGAGCTGCCGTCAGCCAGGTGACGGCTCGGGCTCCTACCAACTTAGATGCACCGCAAGCTCTGGTCTTGCGGTTCGGGCCCGCTGTGGGCGGGACGACCGTTGAGAAGGATCAACGCCCGACGCGATCGCAGAGTGCTAGAGATCGAGGGTGCGGCTTCGTGGTCGGAGCTCTCCCCTGGCCCGTTGGGACAGCAAGCGGCGGATCGGAGTTCTCCCGTGGCCTTGTCACCGAAGTAGGTTGAGTGCGCGGCGTCTGTGGGCCGGCCCAGTGGCGGCGCGCACTTTTTAGTCCGCGCGGTTTCGCCGATCTAGACGTTCGTCCAGCGCGTGGTCGCTGATGCTGCGGTTAATCAGAGATGGGGAGAGGCCGCGCGCACCAGATTGCGGCTCCGGGCGCGCCGCCGCTCCCCGCCACGGTGGCGCGTGCTGCGATTCGGCTGTTTAAGAACACACAGAGCCAGGCTGGACGCTGGTGGAGGTCCACGCGCTCGGCAATGAGGTGCATAAACTCGATTCCGGTCCGCGAACTCCCGAATTTGCAGGCGAAACCGAGTTTGCGCACCCCACACGCTTCCAAGGATGATCTGCGGGCGCCTCGCTTAACAAGAGCTTGAGTCGGCGCCCGGAACGCACTAAAACTCAGCGTCAGAGCGGACAACCGTTCATTCTCGACAGGAGGGGAGACCTGATGAGGAATGCGCTTTCTCGCGCTTGCTGTTCTTACGGCCGCCGCAGTGGAATGGACAATGCCTCAGCCGCAGGGTTTGACGCTCCCTAGGAGCGGCCGATGGGAACTTCCAGCTAGCCAGGGCGTCATCTACCTCGGGAGTCTCGAAAATGGAACGAAGCAACGATGCTCTAGCGAACGCATACATCCCTAGCAGGGGTGAGCGGATCGAACTTGCCAAGAGCGCTACCGGTGTCCGCGTGCGCGGAACGGTCTTCTACGCCGATCAACTACAAATCCTCGTCAAGCTCGATAACGGCCGTTCGCAGAGCTTGCGAGCCGGCAGGGAGGCCTATCGCATCATCGAGTACCGCCGCACTCACCGCCCCCGCTTGATTGAACAGCGCCGCGCAGCCGAGGTCGTATTTCATTCGCACGTGCGCGTGTAGCCGAAGTCGCCCACGGGAGCGGGCTTCAGGTCCCGTGTCGCACTTCCGCCAAAACGCGACAGGTAACCGAGATCGGCGTACTTGATCGTCCGGCCGCTCGGACGGAGCTTCGGCCGGGCTCCCTTCGGGCGCGGCGAGCTCTCGGACCCTGCTTCCAACAGGCTGGGGGCCTTGCCGACAGTGCTACGGTGTGTTGGCACTCTCAGCCGAGAGTGCCAAAGACCATCACAACCAAGACCAATCAAGTCAGAGACTGCTCGATGATGTTTCAGGAGGCTTTTCATGAATCTGCACCCGCTTGGTGACCGCTTGATCGTCGAGGTGCTCGATGAGGAGGAGTTGACGGTGAGCGGGATCGTCCTGCCGGACACGGCCAGGGAGAAGCCGCAGCGCGGTCGCGTGTTGGCGGTCGGCCCGGGTGGGCGGGACGAGGACGGGAAGTACATCGAAATGGATGTCGCCGTTGGGGACGAGATCGTCTTCTCGAAGTACGGCGGGACCGAGATCAAGCTCGGAATCGAGGATGTTCTGATTCTGCGTGAGTCGGATGTGCTCGCGAAGGTCGTCAACACGGGTGGCAAGCGCAAACGCAAGCTCGCGGGCGCCACCGCCTAGTAGCTCGTATCCCTCAGGAGGAAGAGATGGCTCACAAGGAGCTGAAGTTCAATGAGGATGCGCGTCGCGCGCTCGAGCGTGGCGTGAACATCCTCGCCGACGCGGTCAAGGTCACGCTTGGCCCGAAGGGTCGGTACGTCGTGCTCGACAAGAGGTTCGGCGCGCCGACGATCACCAACGACGGTGTCACGATCGCGCGTGAGATCGAGGTCGAGGACGTGTTCGAGAACCAGGGTGCGCAGCTCGTGCGTGAGGTCGCGACGTCGACGAACGACGTCGCGGGTGACGGCACGACGACGGCGACGCTGCTCGCCCAAGCGATCGTGCGCGAGGGCCTGAAGAATGTGGCCGCCGGTGCGAACCCGATGGCGCTCAAGCGCGGGATCGAGCAGGCCGTCGAGGCCGTCGTCGAGAACCTGAAGACGCAGTCGAAGGAGGTCTCGGGCAAGGAGGACATCGCCCGGGTCGCGACGATCTCGGCGCGTGAGCGCGAGATCGGCGACGTGATCGCGGACGCGATCGAGAAGGTCGGCAAGGACGGCGTCGTGAATGTCGAGGAGGGCCAGACGTTCGGCCTCGAGCTTGAGTTCACGGAGGGGATGCAGTTCGACAAGGGCTACCTGTCGCCGTACATGGTGACCGACCCCGAGCGGATGGAAGCGGTCCTCGACGAGCCGTACATCCTCGTCGCGAACCAGAAGATCGGCGCCATAAAAGACGTCCTGCCTGTGTTGGAGCAGGTGATTCAGGCCGGCAAGCCGCTGCTGATCGTGGCAGAAGATGTTGAGGGCGAGTCGCTCGCGACGATCGTCGTCAACAAGCTGCGCGGCACGTTCACGGCCGTTGCCGTGAAGGCGCCCGGGTTCGGGGATCGCCGCAAGCGCATGCTCGAGGACATTGCCGTCCTCAGCGGTGCGGAGGTGATCACCGAGGAGCTGGGCCTCAAGCTGGAGAACACGAAGCTCGCGCAGCTCGGCAAGGCCCGCAAGGTCGTCGTCGACAAGGACACGACCACGATCATCGACGGCAGCGGAAAGGCGGACGCGATCAAGGCCCGGATCAAGCAATTGAAGGCCGAGATCGAGAACACCGACTCCGACTTCGACCGCGAGAAGCTGCAGGAGCGGCTGGCGAAGCTTGCCGGCGGCGTTGCGGTCGTCAAGGTCGGTGCGGCGACTGAGACGGAGATGAAGGAGAAGAAGCACCGCGTCGAGGACGCGCTCCAGGCCACCCGCGCCGCGCTTGAAGAGGGGATCGTCCCCGGCGGCGGTGTCGCGCTCCTGAACGCGGCTGAGTCGATCAAGCTGGACAGCTTCGGCGATCCGGACGAGCGGACGGGGGCGCAGATCATCGTCCGCGCGCTCGAGGAGCCGCTCCGCCAGCTCGCCTACAACGCGGGCCTCGAGGGCTCGGTCGTCGTGAACGACGTCCGCATGGCCGCCAAGGGCCAGGGCCTGAACGTCGACACGAACGAGGTTGAGGACCTCGTCAAGGCCGGCATCATCGACCCGACCATGGTCACGCGCTCGGCGCTGCAGAACGCCGCCTCGATCGCCAAGAACATCCTCATGACCGAGGCGATCGTCGCCGAGCCACCCGAAAAGGCCGGAGCCGGCATGGGCGGCGGCATGGGCGGCGGCATGGGCGACATGGGCGGAATGATGTAAGGCCGAGCGGGCCATAGAACCTCAGCGGTCGGTTCAGCGAGAAGGCCGGCCAGAGGGCCGGCCTTCTCCGTGTCTAGCGCGATCCCGAGGCGTCGCCGCCGCGAACAGCAATCGAACGCGCGCGGGATTCCGACCAGAGCCAGAAGGCGGCGGAGCGCCGCCAGAACGTCCAGTGGTATTCCGCTCACCAGACGTGGCAGCCACTGTGGGTGCTGCCGGACGAGATCGCGATCTACCGCGACCCACTCGAGCGGCGGCTCACTTCGATACGGCTTATAAGCCATTGCGTTGGTCGGGCGCGAACCCGCCAGCTCGCCCTCGAGGTGCGTCGCTGTCGCCTTTTGGCGGAACTGCGACAGAGCTCCGTCTGCCTGCAGAGACCTTCGCCGGGTTAAAGAGAGCGCCGGGCGGTCCTTCAGCGTCGTCCTAGCGCCAGAGGGGGTAAGTGTTCTATGCGCGACCCAGGATCTCGATGCGGTCATCTGGGTGGATCGCGTCCCAAGAACGGAGATAGGCTCCCAACTCGAGCCCACGAGGCGAGCGTTCAGCGACTGGGGTGGCCCGGATGCCTCCCGCGACAGTCTCCGAGAGCGATAGTCATGTCTCCGTCCAAAGCTGCGCGAACGGGCTAGCAGAAGTTGGATTGCCTACCAGGTTGTTGAGCGCGTCGGTGAGGGTTAGCCGGGCCTCTTAGCAGGGCGCTGGGCGGCCGACGCAGGATCGAGTTCCCACCACCCTCCCGCGCACGGTAGACCCGCCCGAGGCACCCTAACTCCAAGAGTGGAACGTTCGCGCGACAGGATTGGTTACGGGCGGGTAGTGCCCTCGGGGCCGCCCGCTGGCAACCTTCCTCGCCCCTGGCAACCATCAAGCGACGCGAAGGAAGGCGCGTCTTCGCATTCGGTCGATGCGTTTTCGGGGCGAGTCGGGGGTTTCGGTTCTGGGAGGCGGTTTGCGTGCGGGTTGGCCGGACATTGTGCTCATACTCTGTGACGCTACGCCAGCGACGGTGGAGGTGGAGGGGGACGGCCTGGCCTCGTTGATGGCCGCGCACGCGGCCTGCCTTCCGGCGCCTGGTCGCGTCGCTGCTCTTTGGCAAGCGCTTTTGCTGGCTGTGTCTGGCAGTGAGCGCAGTGATCTGAGACAGGTTCCGGATCAGTGCACGATCCGAAGCGTGCGCCGGTCGGGCGGGGCCTGGCTCGCGCCGGCGCGAAACTTTGGAATCGCCGCGAAGGCCGTCGTGGCACCCCACCCATTCTTGCGGTCCTCGGAGCCGCTCTTTTGGCGGGAAGGAGACGAGAGCGCCGGGCGCGAAGGGCCGCGCCTTCGGCTCACGCGAACCAGGAGTTATTAGGCTCTCGGCGAGACGATTCCCAAGACGTATGACGGCTCCGCCGCAAACGGGATCAACGGCGTTGATCTTGCCCGACGAACTCGACGTCAGGCAGCCGCCGTGAGGACGGGGCCAATGGTACGCGGGGTCGGCGTCGCCGCGGGCGCGGTGACCTTCGGCGTCTACCTCGTCGGCTCGGGGCGCAGCTACGACTACGACTCGAGCGAGACGGTCGGGTCGGTCATCGCGACGCCGTCATTGCTCGACCCGTTCCGGCGGCAGCTTGTCTACAACAATCACCCGCTGTTCTCCTTCCTCGACCACCTCGTCTATTCGGCCGGCGGGCGCAGCGCGCTCGATCTGCGGATCCTCCCGATCCTGTTCGGCGCCGCCGTCGTTGCGATCGTCGTCGCGTGGTGTGCCGGGCGCTGGGGGATCGTCGCCGCCGCGACGGCGGGGCTCATGCTGGGCGCGAACTCGTCCTTCGCCGAGCTGTCGCGGAGCGTCCGCGGCTACAGCCTGCTCTGCCTCAGCGCGGTCGTCTCGACGCTCCTCGTCGACCGGCTCCTGACGAAGCCGCGGCGGTCGCTGAGCGCCGCCTACATCGTCGTGGTGGCCGCAGGAATCGCCACGCACGTGTACATGCTGCTCCTCCTCCTCGGCCAGATCGGGATCGTCGTCGCCCGTTCAGGGGCGACGCGCGCCTGGCTGACACGCTGGGCGGCCGCCATCGTGCTCGGTGCGCTCGCGTATGTTGACATCGGTGCCGCGATGGTCCGCTCCGCGAGTCGCGCCGGCCACGTCTTCCGGCCGCGCTTCCCGCTTGCTCTCCTAACGACGCTGCTCGGCGGAACGCGTACCCCGCTTGTCGTCCTCGGCCTGCTCGCGCTTGTGGGCGCGGCCGCAGTCTTCAGTCGGGCGCTCCTCATGTCTGCTGCCGCGGTCACCGCCGGGGTGCTCGTAATCTGGCTCTGGCTCGCCCCGCTCGAGCTCTACCCGCGCTTCCTGATCTGGCTCGCGCCGCCGGCCGCACTCGCCGTCGCGGTGGCCGTCCGCCGCTTCCCGCTGGCACTGCCGCTCGTCGCGGCTGCGGCCTTTCTCATGGTTCGCCTCGACGCGGCGCACTGGAGCCAGGATCCGCTGCCGGACCGCCAGGCCGCCGTTCTCGTCCGCGCGACTCAGAGCCGCGGCGGCAATCCGTGCGTCTTCCCGCTGATCCGTGGATCGCTGCTCGCATATGCGCACGCGCCGAAAGAGGTGACGAGACCAACGCAACTACGAAACTGCGAGCTCGTGCTCACCCTGGCAGTTGATCCACAGTCGTTGCGCTTGGCGGCGCGCCGGGACTTCGAGCATCACTGGCTGCTGAAGGCATGGACGCCGATGATCGTCTTCTCGCGACTGCCGCAGGACGAGCTGCTGTCGGCGAGAGGTCACGGCGCATAGTCCCGACTGCGCGTTCGCGACCAGTACGGTTGCCGAAGTCAGCGGCTGGGGCGCGCCCGGACCCGCGGTCTCTGTCGCAGTTCCAACAAACCGCGACTACGTATTTGGCATGAACAGGGCGGAACTATTGCGGTGCCGTGGTCAGCGATTTGTGCAGAGCCCGTTGGCTGAACGGTGAACGCTCGCTGAGGGGGCGCCAGCCGAGGTCGTCCGGGTCGCCACTAGAGCGATCGGAGGAACTCGCCGAGGCCCCACGCGAAGAGAGCGATTGAGACTGCGACCGCCAGTGCAATCGTTGTGTCCGCTGGATGCTTGGCGGACATTGCGCGACGAGCCATGGCGCAGGTATCGACATCTCTTCACCATGACTGAAGAGCGCGTGAGGCTGGCAGGCGGCTCTGGTTGTCGCGAGCTCAAAGATGAGACGGCGCCTCCTCGGCGCAGGGGAGACGGGGACACAGGTTTCCTCGGGCCGGTGGCAGCTGAGTTGAACGGAGGCTCGCGCTCTAGTACGGTGGCGGCTGCGCCGAGCACGGGCTGCAAGTAGGGCGAAGCATCACCGACAGGTTGTAGGCGGAAGCCGAAAGTCGATCGGAGGTGTGGACGAAAGTGGCACCGGCTCGGCGAACTCCTTCTCGGGATTGTTGGCGGCATCTCTCGCCCTCTTTCCGGCTAGGTTCGAGCCGATGACCACGGCGCTCCGCTTCCGGCGATTGATCGCTACTGATCTGCCGCTCCTGCACGAGTGGCTTCAGCGGGAGCATGTGAGAGCTTGGTGGAGCAGACGCGAAAGCTTCGACGAGGTCGTCGAGCACTACCTCCCGGCGATCGAGGGACGCAAGCCGACCGACCTCTATCTGATCGTGCTCGAAGAGCGCCCGGTCGGATTCATCCAGACCTACCTCTTGCCCGACCACCCTGACTCTGCGGAGCTCGTGGGTGTTGGGACGGGAGTCGCCGGCGTCGACCTCTTTATCGCTGAGGCGGAGCTAACCGGGCAGGGCCTCGGTGCCGAAGTGCTTCGCAGCTTCACACGCGAGATCGTGTTCGCCCACCCAACGACGATTGCCTGCGTCGCCGACCCTCACGCGCGCAACGCCGTCTCGCTCCGAGCATTCGAGAAGGCAGGGTTCCACAAAGTAAACGACTTCCTCGACCCCACCGACGGCGCAACTCACACACTCATGCGCCTCGAGCGGCCAGTCTGACCCGAACACCCGCGGCAGAAGGCGCACCGTCGCATCAGACCGACACCCCAGCATCGATAACGACTCGTGTCGCACTTCCGCCAGAAGGCGACGCTGAATAGTGTCTGCTTCGCAGTATCGACCGCTGCGGCTTGACTGACGCACAACCGAATGTGTTGTGGTATGCGCGCGCGTGAACCGATTACTTCTTACCGCTCTCAGCGAATCTGCGCTAAGCAAGTCCCGGCCCCGGCTGACAGGCGAGTATTCGCGTCACCAGCTCTTGAGAGCGGCTGTGACGGAGGCACCGGACTCGAACCGGAACCGCTGGTTGAGCGGTCGTTTCCCCCTTCTTGCGGGTTTACCTTCCGTGCACGATTCTAGCCAGGGGGTGCGCCACCAACGCTGTGTGAGCCGCCTTCGCGCCGCGTTGGGCAATGAGCCGAGCGAACAAATCGCGACGGCGCGGCTTGCGGCAACGGAGGCAAGCGTCGCCGGCAGAGCGGTCATCCTCGACTCGGCCGAGCTATGTGCCTCGCTCCCACCGAGACGGAGAGCACTCCTCTTCGCAAAGTTGGGACTGCCTTTGAGGAGATGCGATCGCCTGCGAGGTGCGACAGTCAAGAGTAGGATGAGTTGAGTCGACGATTTAGGAAGCTGGCGTCGCGATCCCGGACGTCGCCGAACCGCAACTGAAGGAGGCGTCACCGTGTCGGACGAATCGCGCGCTGAAGAAGCGCCAGACAGCCGATCCGAGGAGTTGACGGACGACCACATTCAACGGCTGCTACGCAACGCAGACCGGCTCGCTTTCGGCATCCGCCCCGCCGGCTTCGTCTTGATCAATCGCCCGCGCTTGCTCGCAGCCAAAGGGATTTCGCAGCAGGGCGCCCTCCTCATTGATCAGTGGGTGGGTCGCGCGGGTGGCGGTCTCCAACCTCTCGTTCGTGCCGACCCAGAGGTTGCCCGCAAACACCCTCACCATCAACCAACGACGCGACCCGACACCATTGTTTGGGGGGTACCTGCGCAGGCGCTAAAGCACGCTGACGCATAGCTGCGGACACGGGTCGATCTCGCTGCCGCGCTCGAAGCTGAGCGGCTGTGGCGAACAGGACCCTCGCAGCTTGGCGGAAGCGGGACACGCACTCGCAGTGTGGCCTCGCGTACCTCCGGGACAAGCTGCCCGGAGGGACAAGCTGCCCGGCACCTCAACCGCTTGTTCCAGACCCTTTGGGGGCGTACCCTTTCGGGTAGCACCGACGATCTGCGCATGCTCGGCTGTGCGGCCGGCTCGATCCTGTAGCGACGACTCGCCGGACCTGATTCCACCTGCACGGAGGAGTTGAAGATCGCTGGGAGCAAACGGGAAAAAGCAAGAGCGCGAGCGGCAAGCCGCGCTGAATCAGGCTCTGCGCCGAGAGGTCAACGAACAGCGCCCTCAAAGCGGCGAAGACGCCGGAGTCGTCCAATTTGTCTGTGAATGCTCGGACCCCGCCTGTGCGGAACTTGTTTCGCTCACGATCGGCGAGTACGAGTTCATTCGCCGCATCCCGATCCGTCTTGTCGTCAGACCGGGCCACGTGCACAACGAGAGCGAGCGCGTGTTGATGGAGGAACCGGGACGCTTCTTGGTCGTCGAGAAGTTCGGACCTGCCGGGGAAGTCATTGCGCATCTCGACCCCCGCGGCCCGAAACGCAGACGATCCCGCGGCTAAACCGTCCCGGCCCCAGTCGGGACAGGCATTCCGGCGCCACGGTGACCCCGAGCCGGAGGGATCAGCGCCATATAGGTCGCCGGTCAAACGCTCGCGGCGACACTTACGGTGCCTTGCCCAGGAACGGTCGTGTTCGTCGGCCTTCCACTTCAACGAGTGGCAACACTCTCGTGTTGGCCAGCTTAGTGTTCCCTACGTTCGCCGCTGACCCTACTCATCCGCCGTGCGCCGGAACACCCTGCGAACGATCACGAGGTCGCCGACGGAAGGTGGACGCCTGGTTAGTGACAGCCACCTCGTCTTCAGAGAGGCGGCGCGCGAGGAACGCGCCTGTCTTACCGCGCGCGACACTTCGCCGATCACAGACGAAAGCGACAACTCGCTGCCCCGCTCCGGGAGCGGGATCCGGCGACTGCGGAAGCGCTAGACCCAAACAGCGACAGCGCTTGAGGCCATCCCGTGCTGCGCGCCGCGTTTCCACAGCTGCCGCGTGAATGCGCACAGTCGCGGAGGCAAGCGGGGCCTCTCGCGGTGGGGACCTAAATCCTTAGGTGTGGACGTGTCGGTCGAGGTCGTCGGGCAGACGTCCGTCCCAGTGGCGCAGGTCACGCAGGAACCGTGCCGGCCAGCTTTTGGATTGCTCGCGCACTCGCTGCACCATCAAGGCGATGTTAAGGAGCAGAACCGCAAACGCCGCCGCTGCGAAGGGTGGGAGCCAGTGAGGCATGTGGAAGAGCCTAACCCCCTTTTCGGCCACCCTTGGAAAGAGCTGTCGCAGTTTGTTGGGAGTACGACATCAATACGCGGGTCGGCTTCTCATACCTTTGCTGCGTTCGTTGTTTCTTAGATAACCGAGGGGATGGATGCGGCTGATCACCACCGTGAACCTGTGCCCGTTCATGGTGCATTGCCTCCGGCGACCAGCGCGATCTCAGAGGTTGCGAATGCCAACTCGAAATCCGTCCTCGAGCACAGCCACTAGCGGACAGCACGAGTTCTCCGCATGCAGCCTGCTACGGGTGTGACATGCACGGCTGAACGAGACGCAGTAGCGTAATCGGCGTGTTGGACGATACTGAGCGCTGGCTTCTTCTGGTGGTTTCGGGAGGGCGAGTGATCGTCTGGGGCACGGGGGCGACGGGTCGGCGCCGACGGTGCCTTTCATGGTGACGGCGGACGAGATCGGTCGGGTCACGATCTTCGCGGCTCTCGAACCGGCCGACTGCGACCGGCTCGCCCGTGTAGCGGCCGACATCAGTCTCATGCCGGGCGAGTACGCCGTGCACGAGGGCGACGAGCGCGCGCTCTTCGCTGTTCTCGAGGGTCGGATCGAGCCGGTCAAGCTCGTCGATGGGATCGAGCGCGTTGTCGGCGACCGCGGCCCGGGGGACATTTTCGGGGAGGTGCCGATGACGCTCGGGACGGTGTTCCCGGTCGGATTCCGGGCGGCGAAGAAGTCGCGTGTGATGCGGGTCGAGCCTCACGACTACCATGCTGTCGCAGCCCTGGCGCCGGACGTTGCCAAGGAAGTCGGCAGGCTGGCAAGTCACCGAATCGGCGGATCAAGCGGGTTGCAGGCGATCGCGGCCGACCCGCCGCCGCCGCGGGCGATCGTGGTCGGACATCGGTGGGATGTCTCCTGCGCCGAGTTGCGACACTTCCTGGAGCGCAACCAGATCTCGTTCAAGTGGCTTACGCCCGATGCGCCAGACGCGGCCGAGCAGTGGGGTAGTCCTTTGCCGGCCGAGGAGGATTGCCCGGCGATTCGCGTCGTCGGCGGCAAGACCGTGGTCCGGCCGCAGCTCCGCCGCGTGGCCGAGCTGCTGGGCGTCGCCACGGAGGCGGTCGCAGCGGGGTACGACACCGTGATCGTCGGCGGTGGGCCCGCAGGGCTCGCGGCCGCCGTGTATGGAGCGTCGGAGGGCCTGCGGACGATCGTGATCGAGCGGGAGGCGCCCGGCGGCCAGGCCGGCACGTCGTCCCGGATCGAGAACTACCTCGGTTTTCCGTCAGGGGTCTCCGGCGAGGAGCTCGCCAGCCGGGCGCTGCAGCAGGCGCGGAGGCTGGGCGCGGAGATCGTCGTGACCCGGGCGATCACGCGGATCGATGCCGCGACCCATCAGGTGCACCTCGACGGCGGTGACGTTCTGCGGGCGCGGACGATCATCCTCGCCTGCGGCGTCGCGTGGCGGCACCTGTCGATCGACGGATTCGACCGGCTTGCGGGGAAGGGCATCTCGTATGGGGCGGCCCGCAGTGAGGCGGCGAATACCCACGGCCTCGACGTCCACATCGTCGGTGCGGGCAACTCAGCTGGGCAGGCAGCAATGTTTTTCTCGAGCCATGCACGCAGCGTGACCGTCCTCTGCCGCGGCGAGAGCCTCGAGAAGAGCATGTCGCGCTATCTCATCGACCAGCTCGCGACCCGGTCGAACATCAGTGTGCTCGATCGGACAGAGGTGACCGCTGCTCACGGCGATACCTCACTCGAGGCGGTCGAGGTCCGCAATGCCGCGACCGGGGAGACGACCCGGCTCGAGTCCGGCGGGCTGTTCATCTTCATCGGGGCGGATGCCGAGACGGCGTGGCTGCCGCCTGAGATCGCGCTCGACCGCCACGGCTACGTACTCACGGGCTCCGACGCCACCGCCGCTGGAGGCTGGGCCCTCGACCGCGACCCGTACCTGCTCGAGACGAGCGTCCCGGGTATCTTCGCGTGCGGCGACGTCCGATCCGCCCCCGTGAAACGTGTCGCTGCCGCGGTCGGCGAGGGCAGCATGGCCATCGCTTTCGTGCACCAGTACTTGAGGGAGGCCGAAACACCGGACGAACGTAGGCAGGTCCCTGTAGTCGGCCTCATCACTCGCGTCGACCTGGAGTGAGGCGTGATCCACTCAAGGCGGTCTCATAGTCCGAGGGGTCGATGAATTCGCGGGTAACGACGCGAGCACGACTGTCGCCTTCCCGCGAAAACGCGACAGCTAAGAGTTGAAGCGGCGTGTTTTCACGAACAGCAATTTTCGGTGTCATCGGTCGTCCGAGGTAATGGCGTTTTCGACCTGCGACCTACGGGTTAATGGGCTCTGAGGGCAGAGATGTCGGCGAGTGAGATCGGCTGTGCGCGGCTTGTCGGCTTACTCGCGCTCGAGGTCGTTGGTGAGCGCATCCATCAGCTTGAACAGGCCCTCACCGATCTCTTCCCCTCCCAGCTCGTTCATCCATTGCGCTAGCACGTCGACCACGGCGACTGTCTGCGTGTGCGTGAAGGTGACGCTGGTGCTCGCATTTGCCGACACGGCGATCGTCTCCTCAGCCGGTTGAGCTGAGGCGACCCGTCGTAGTCGTTCGCGCAGCTCGCCGGCTTCCCGATCGCTCAGCTCGATCATCCCGCCGCTTGTCCGGATCCTCAACACAAGTGTGACCCCGCCATAGACACGACAAAAGGTATGCAAAAAGACTGCGAGCGCACTCTCCCTCCATGTTGGAGAATGTACGCAGCAGCAGGAAGTTCGGCGGCAGCGCTTGATGCTCGGCCGGATCCGGGTTCGACCAGCGTTCTCGACTCCGACGGAACGCTCGGAAGAGCTCTGCGACAGCCGGGCTTCGTCTAGGTCCCACGCTCGAGCTGCCGATCTGGGTCGAAGCGCGGCCCGCCTACCAGCTCCATTCGCAGTAATGCCGCGTCCGCGCGAAGATGCGGGACGACGATGTACACAAGGCGGTGGTTCTTTGACGAGCTCGCGCACGCCGGCCGTGAGCACCTCGATCCTCATTACG
>VAXG01000060.1 GCA_005883355.1 Actinomycetota bacterium
CCCTGGTCGACCGCGAACGAGACGCCGTCGACCGCCCTGACCACGCCGTCTTCCGTGCGGAACGACACCTTGAGGTTCTTGACCTCGAGCAGCGGCTCGGCCATGGCTAAGCCGGCCTGATCCGCGGGTCGAGGCGCGCGTAGAGGACATCGATGAGCGCGCTGGCGATGGTGATGAAGAAGGCGCCGTAGATCACGGTTGCCATGATCACGGGCAGGTCGAGCGAGACGAGCGAGCGATACGTCAGCTGCCCGACGCCCGGCAGTCCGAAGACGACCTCGGTCAGCAGCGCACCCCCGCCCACGAGGATCCCGAAGTCGAGGCCGAAGAGGCTGACGAACGTGATCATCGACGTGCGCAGCATGTGCTTCACCAGCACCTGACGCTCCGACAGCCCTTTGGCACGGGCCGTGCGCACGTAATCCTCGTTCTCGACGTCGAGCAGGTTCGCACGAAGTACACGCGCGTAAAAGCCGATGTAGAGCACTGAGAGCGAAATCCACGGAATGACGAGGTGCAGGAACCACTGCCAAGGGTTCTGAGTCAGCGGCACGTACCCGAGGGGCGGCACCCACGAGAAGAGGAACGTGTTGTGCAGGCGATCCTGGGTGATCAGATTCAGGACCTCGCCGAGCCAGAAAACTGGCATCGAGATGCCGATCAGGGCGAAGATCATGAGTAATGGATCGAAGATCGTTCCCTTCAGGATCACGGCGAGCAGTCCCGTGAGGATGCTGAACACGATCCAGATGACGGCGGCGCCGAACACGAGCGAGAACGTCACCGGCGCCGCTGACGCTATCGCCGGGACGACGAGGAGCGCCTGATTGCCGTAGGAGACGAGGTCTCGCGAGATGAACAGGCGCTTCATCATCAGCAAGTACTGCATGGGCTTGGAGCGATCGAGCCCGAACTGGTGTCGCACCGCGGCGATCGTCTCGGGTGTCGGGTTGCGGCCCGCGAGCGACCTCGTCGGATCGACTCCCGGCGTCGCGAAGAAGATCAGGAACACCAGCACGGTGATCGCGAAGAGGACGGCGACGAGGCCGATCAGCCGGCGGACGATGAAGAGCGCCACTGGCTAGCCCTTGAGCCTCAACTTAGCCCGCGGGTCGAGCGCGTCCCGGACGCCGTCGCCGAGCACGTTCAGCGACAGCACCGTCAGCAGGATCATGAGGCCGGGCGCGATCGCGACCCACGGCCGGCTGTAGAGCAGGGCCTGGCCGTCGTCGATGATCGTCCCCCAGCTCGCCTTCGGCGGCTGTACGCCGATCGATAGGAACGAGAGCGCGGCCTCGGTCAACACCGTCGTCGCGATCATCAGCGGCAACATCACGATCACCGTCGTCACCACGTTCGGGAGAATCTCCCCGAACATCAGGCGCAGGCTCGACGCGCCCTGCGCGACCGCCGCCTCGACGTACTCCTTCTCGCGCACCGACAACACCTGGCCGCGAACCGGCCGGTAGACGTAGGGGACGTAGACGAGCGCGATGATGATCGTCGGAACCCAAAGGCTCGCCGGCTGAACGTGGATGAAGCCCCACTGGAGCCCGTTCGGGAGAGTCAGCAGCACGGTCGCCAGCGAGATCGCAAGCAGGTACACGGGAAACGCCCAGATCAGATCCATCAGGCGGGAGAGGATCGTGTCGCTGAAGCGGCCGAAGAAGCCGGCGACGAGGGCGAGGATGAGCGCGATGAAGCAGCAGAGCACCGCCGAGCCGATCCCGATCTCGAGGGACGCCCGACCGCCGTACAGGACTCGAGCCGCCACGTCCCTGCCCTGGTTGTCGGCTCCGAGGAAGAAGTTCGAGTGCCAGGTCGGGCCGATCGGCACCACGCCGATCCCGAGTGTCCCCCCACCTTGCTGAAGCACGTCGACCCGCTTCCCACCTACGACCGTCGTCCCCGTGATGTTCGACGCGAACGGGTCCGTATGTGCGATGTGGTGCGCGTAGAGCGGCGCAGCGAAGCTGACCGCGACGATCACGACGAAGAGGATCAGCGCCGACAGGGCAATGCGGTTCCTGAGCAACCGGCGCCCGGCGAGGCGCCAAGGGCTCTTTCCTGAGAGCTCCTGGGCACTCTCGCCGGGCGCGAGGACTACTTCGGTTTCCGGCTCGTAAGCAAATTCGGCCGTGCGTGTCCCCCTATTTCACCGAGGCCTGTGCGAGCAGGAAGTACCACTGCGGGCTGAATTGGAAGCCCTTCACGCGGCTCGACGTGAAGTCGAGCAGCTTGGGGTTGAACATCGAGACCCATGGCGCTTGGTCGGTGACCTCCTTGTCGACCTGAGCCCAGAGGTTGTTCGCCCCGACCGGGTCCGTCAGGCCCATGGCGCCGGCCTGGTCCATCTTCGCCTGGATGGGCTTGTTGCAGAACTCGGCGATGTTCGGGCTCGAGTTGCTGTTCGGGTGGAACGAGCCGCAGCCGAGCAAGATGTCCAGGAAGTCCGACGCTGCCGGATAGTCCTGGAACCAGCTGGAATATGCGAACTGCACCTTGTTCTTCGAGTTCTGGATGAACGGATACTGGATGTCGTTCGAGAGGAACTGCGGCGAGGCCTTGTAGCCGAGCTTGTTCAAGAGCCCGATGAAGTAGAGGCCGTAGGCCTTGTCGACCTCGGTCGTGTCGCTGTTCACCTTCACGGAGGCGCCCTTCGTCCCCGACTGCTGGACGAGCTGCTTGGCCTTCGCCATGTCCGGGCCGGTCCATTTGCCGCTGCCGGGATTGACCGTGTAGGGGCAATAGGGCTTGTAGCCCGGGAAGTTGGGCGGCAGGATCTGGCACGTCGGGACCGCTACGTTCGTGCCGCCGTAGAGCTTCACAAGGGCGTTGCGGTCGGTCGCGTAGTTAACCGCCTGTCGCGCCTTCAGGTTGTTGAAGGGCGGGACCCGCACGTTGAAGGCGAAGTAGTACACCGCCGTCAGCGGCGTGATGTGCACCTGGGTCGCGTACTTGGAACTGAGCTCAGGGAGCCGGTCAGATGGGATCGAGTCGGCGTTCGCGATCCAGTCAGCCTGGCCGTTCTCGACTTGCGTGACCTCAGCCTCGACGCTCAGCCCGAACTTCTGGACGATCGAGTCGGGGAGCCCGTCCGGCTGCGCGTCCTTCGACCATTCCTTGAAGTACGGGTTGCGGACGATCTTCATCTGCTTCTGCGGTGAGTACTGCACCCACTTGTACGGACCCGTTCCCGCGGGCGGAAGGTTCAGATTCTTCGCCGGCGTGTCCGCCGGGAGGATGTAGGCGAACGGAACCGAGAGCTTGTCGAGAAACTCTGGGTCGCCTTTGGTCAGGTGGAACGTGATCGTGTCCCCATTGACGACGATCCCCTTCGACAGATCGCAGGTCTTCGGCGTCTTGACGCAGGCGTCCCCGCCGACGATGACGTTGTACCAACTGCCTGCGTTCGGGCTGTTGCCGATCTTGAAGAGGCGCTCGAACGTCGCCTTGACGTCGTTAGCCGTCACCGTGTTTCCGTTCGAGAACTTGATGCCGGACCTCAGCGTGAACGTCCATGTCTTGCCGTTGTCCGTCGGCTTCGGGATCGCTGTCGCGAGATCGGGCACCTTCTTGGTCCCCTCCGGGCCGCTGACGCGCTTGTAGCCGACCAGCCCGTCGTGCGTGAGGATCAACCACTGCCATTCCTGGAGGGTGTAGTTCACCTGGGGATCAGGTGAACCCGCCGGCGCCGCGTTCGCGAGCGTGATCAATGTCCCGCCCTTGCCGCCCGCAGCAGTGGGAGTCGTCGTGCCTCCCTTGCTCTTCGAACTGCCGCCGCAGCCGGTTGCCAGGACAGCGACGACCACAGCCATCGCCCAGAGCATCGCGGAACGCTTCAAACGAACCATCCCCTCTCCGTGAGTCGAGTCGGTACCCGCCCCCTGCCATTCGGACGGCTGGCGCCGCGCGATGTTAGCGCCTGTCCGGGGTCCAGGCCGCTGGTGGAGCGGAGTTGCGATCGAACGTATGTTCGCTTACGCTCTTCAGGATGCAACTCCGGCTGGACGCGGCGGACCGGCTCGTCGAGCTCATCGAGGAGCGGCGGGGGCCGGTCTACGCCGAAGAGGCGGCGCGCCGGCTGTTCGCGCTGAGGCATGCGCCGGTCGGGCTCGCCCGCAGCCTGCTCGAGGAGGTCGTCGGTGACGACACCCGGCTCGCGTGGCGCGGCGATGCAGTCGGTCTCGCCGATCCGCCCGGGGCCGACCTCGCGCTCGAAGACGCATCGTTCGTCGTCGTGGACCTCGAGACGACGGGCCTGCGACCCGGGAGCTCACGCATCTGCGAGATCGGCGCGGTGCGCGTGCGCGGCTTCGAGCTCGCCGAGGAGTTCGAGCTACTCGTCGACCCCGGCGTCCCGCTCGCCGCGGCGATCAGCGCCCTCACGGGCCTGCACGACGCAGAGCTCCGCGGCCAGCCGCATCCGAGCATCGCAGTGCGCAGATTTCTCGAGTTCGCGGGTGACGCCGTGCTCGTCGCGCACAACGCACGCTTCGACCTCGCCTTCATCGACCGCGAGACGGAGCGGCTGACCGGCGGCCGGCTGGCGGGACCGGTGGTGGACACGGTCGGCCTCGCCCGCCGTCTCCTGGCCGGACGAACACGGCGCGCGGGCCTCGCATCGCTCGCGCAGTTCTTCGGCACCGAGGCACGGCCGTGTCACCGTGCGCTACCCGACGCGCAGGCGACCGCCGAGATCCTCCTGCAGCTGATCGGCCTTGCACAGGAACGCGGTGCTCGCACGGTTGCGGATCTCGTCGACCTGGCCGCGCCGCGCGTCCGCAAGGTGTACGCAAAGCGGACGCTCGCCTTCGGCGCGCCGACCTCGCCCGGCGTCTACCTCTTCCGCGATCGTCACGACCAGGTGTTGTACGTGGGTCGCGCACGCGACCTGCGGGCGCGCCTGCGCTCGTACTTCCGATCGGAGCGGCAACGGCCCGCGGTGGAGGCGGCACTGTTCGCGCTCGAGCGAATCGAGTGGCGCCCCATGGGGTCGGAGGTCGAGGCCGCGATCGAGGAGCTGCGCCTCCTACGCGAGCTGCGACCTGTCGCAAACGCGCGCAACGCACGGCCCGATCGCTACGTCTACCTGCGGCGCCGCGGCGACAAGCTCGTCTGCTCGCAGACACCGACGCCTCTCGGCCCGATCCGCAGCCGCGCTCGCGCGCGCCTTGCCTGCCGCGCGCTCGACGGAGCCTCCGAGGAGGAGCTCGAGCGCCCCGAGCTCGCGCTGCCCCGCCTCCGTGCGCGCCTCCGCCACCTGGCCGACTGCCGGCGCTACGAGGACGCAGCCCGTCTGCGTGACCGCATCCGGGCACTCGAGCAGATCCTCAACTACCTACGCCGCGTCGAGAGTTTGCGTCACGCGCGCTGTTGCCTGGTGGTCCCGGCCCTCGAGCCCGGTTTTGTACGGGCAATCTTCGTCGCCGGTGGGCGTGTCGCCGCCGTTCGGACGCTGCCGCGCGGTGACGGAGCACGCCTCGAAGTCGAGGCCGGCCTCGCCGAGACAAACCGTGGGACGCCGGACCATCTCGCGGCCGAGGAGCTCGACGCGCTGCTCGCGATCGGGACGTTCCTCCGCCGCCCGCCTCCCGAGTTGCGCGTCGCGCCGCTCGCGGCGAACGAGATCCTCAGACTGGCGGCGGCGCTTCCACCGGCTCTGGACGGGGAGCCTCGAGCACGGCCTCGCGCTCGCGCGGCGTGATCCGGCCCTCGTTGATCTCCTCCGCCCAGTGGCAGGCGACCTCGTGTCCACTGGAGAGCTTGCGCAACGCCGGGATCTCTTCGCGGCAGCGCGTGGGCTGCACGAACGGGCAGCGCGTGTGGAATCTGCACGCCGCGGGTGGATTCGCCGGGCTCGGCAGATCGCCGGCGAGCAGGATCGGCTGGCGCTGACGCTCGACGATGGGATCCGGAATCGGTACCGCCGACAGCAACGAGATCGTGTACGGGTGCAAGGGCTTCTCGTAGAGCTCCGCAGCCGACGACACCTCGACGATCCAGCCGAGATACATCACGGCGATCCGGTCTGAGATGTGCCGCACGACCGCGAGGTCGTGCGCGATGAAGAGATAGGTGAGGTCGAATTCGTCCTGGAGCTGTTCGAGAAGGTTGATGATCTGCGCCTGGATCGAGACGTCCAGGGCGGAGACCGGCTCGTCCGCGACGACGAAGTCGGGATTGAGAGCGATTGCGCGCGCCAGCCCGATGCGCTGGCGCTGGCCGCCGGAGAACTCGTGCGGGTACCGCCCCGCCGCATCGCCGGGAAGGCCGACGATCTTCAGGAGGTCGCGTACCCGGCCGGCCGCCTCGCGCCGGTTTGCGAGACCGTGGGTTCGCAACGGCTCGCCGACGATGCGTCCCACGCTGTGCCGGGGATTGAGCGACGCGTACGGATCCTGGAAGACCATCTGCATACGCCGGCGCAGCGGCCGCAACTCGTTCTCCCCCAGCTGGGAGATATCGCGACCCTCGAACAGGATTCGCCCGGCCGTCGGCTTGTAGAGACGCACGATCGTGCGGCCGACGGTCGACTTGCCACATCCGGACTCCCCGACGAGCCCGACCGTCTCGCCGCGCTTGATCTGCAGCGAGACATCGTCGACTGCGCGGATGTCGCCGACGTGGCGGTCGAGCACGACGCCGCTCTTGATCGGGAAGTAGACCTTCAGGTTCTGGAGCTCGACGAGTGGGCCTCCGCCGTTGGCGGTCGCGCCGTCAGTGCTCATCACGCCGTAGCCGCTGTGCGGGCGCGGTCCCATTCGTCGATTGGCACAGGGTTGAAGCACGCCACCTTGTGGCCGGGCTCGATCTCGACGAGCTGGGGCACTTCGCGCCCAGACAGGTCGACCTCGTACGCGCACCGAGGCTGAAACGGACAAGCCGTCGGCGCCCGGAGCATGTTCGGTGGGGCGCCTTCGATCGGATGAAGCCGCAGGCGCCGGCCGGCGTCGAGACGCGGGACGCTCTGGAGCAGGCCGAGCGTGTACGGATGGCGCGGCGACCCGAACAGCTGCTCCGCCGAGCCTGTCTCCATGAACATGCCTCCATACATCACGTTCACGCGCTCGCACATCCCTGCTACGACACCGAGGTCGTGCGTGATGAGGATGAGCGCCGCGTTCTGCTCAGCGACGAGCTCCCGCAGCAGATCGAGGATCTGCGCCTGAATGGTGACGTCGAGCGCAGTCGTCGGCTCGTCGGCGATCAAGAGCTTGGGCTCGCACGCGAGCGCCATCGCGATCATGGCGCGTTGTCGCATCCCGCCCGAGAACTGATGCGGGTAGTCGCGTAGCCGCGCCTTTGCGCTCGGGATCCCGACGCGATCGATCAGCTCGGCGGCACGCGCGTCGGCTTCCTTCCGGTTCATGTCGAAGTGCGTCTGGAGTGTCTCGCGGATCTGCCGGCCGATCGTCAACACCGGGTTCAGGGACGTCATGGGATCCTGGAAGATCATCGCGATCTCGCGGCCGCGCAGACCGCGGAGGGCCCGGTCGCTGAGCTGAATGAGATTGTTCCCCTCGAAAAGCGCTCGGCCCGACCGCACGCGGCCGTTGCGAGCGAGCAAACCGAGCACCGCAAGCGAGGTCACGCTCTTCCCGCAGCCGGATTCACCGACGATGCCGAGGGTCTCGCCGGGAGCGATGGCGAAGGAGATGCCGTTCACCGCGTGCACGATTCCGCGGCGCGTGGTGAACTCGACGTGAAGGTCCTCGACCTGGAGGAGCGGGGCGCTAGCGCTCACGCAGCTTCGGATCCAGCGCTTCGCGGAGGCCGTCCCCAATCAGGTTGAAGCCGAGAACGGAGAGGACGATCGCAACGCCCGGAATGATCGCGAGGAACGGAGCCGCCTGCAGGTAGTCGTTCACGTCCGTGAGCATCGTGCCCCACTCCGGTGTTGCCGGGTCTTGCGGTCCGAGACCGAGAAAGCCCAGGCCTGCAACATCGATGATCGCCGTTGCCATTGCCAGCGTGCCCTGCACGATCACCGGTGAGATCGCGTTCGGGAGGATGTGGGAGAAGAGGATCACGCGGCGCCTGACACCGACGGCGCGCGCGGCCAGCACGAAATCGTTCTCCCGCTGGGCGAGCACCGAACCGCGCAGCAGGCGGGCGAAGATCGGGATGTTGACGA
>VAXG01000006.1 GCA_005883355.1 Actinomycetota bacterium
CCGGCCGCAGCGGCGCCGTCAGCAGGCGGCTCAACAGCTGCTCACGAAGATCGACGTGGGGAAGGAGATCGTGACCGCGGGCGGCCTCTACGGGACGGTCACCGCGGTCGAGGGCGACGAGGTGCGGCTCGAAATCGCCGAGGGAGTCGAGGTGCGGATCGCGAAGCGTGCAGTGGCCGGAGTGATCAGCGACGACGAGGAGGCAAAGGAGGCGCCTGACCAAGAGACCCCGGCTACCCTTCCACCGGATTCCGCTTGAAAGATCGCCGTAACCACCTGATCCTGCTCGGCTGCATCTTGGCGGCGCTCGTCGGCGTCGGGTTTTTGGCGCTCCCTGGCTCGCCCGTCTACAAGAAGCCCACGCTCGGCCTCGACCTGCAGGGGGGTCTCGAGGTCGTCCTGAAGGCGGTTCCGCCGAAGAATCACAAGCTGACCTCGGACGACATCACGCGTTCGATAGACATCATGCGGCAGCGCATCGACAAGCTCGGCGTGTCGGAGCCCGAGATCCGCAAGCAGGGGACTGACCAGATCGTCATTCAGCTCGCCGGCGTCCACGACCCGGCCGCGGCGGCGAAGCTGATCGGCAAGACCGCCGTGCTCCAGTTCTACGACTTCGAGGCGGATCTCACCGGTCCGTCGGTCAGCGGACTGACCTCGCGGGTTCCGGTCGCGTCTGCCAGCCTCTTCGATCTCCTCTCGGCCCCGCAGACGCGCGTGCTCGCCGCCAAGGGGACGCCGTCCCAGTGGTACCTCTTCAACTCGAAGAAGGTGGTTCGGGCCGGCCCGACTCCGACCAAGCAGGCGTTGCTCGCGACCCAGATCGTTCAGAGGCCGGTCGCGAAGAACGGTCTCGGCAAGCACATCCCGAAAGACTGGACGGTCCTGAAGGTCCCGAAGAATACGGTCGTCGTGAGCTGCGACGTCGCGAGCGGCAACTGCCTCAGCTCCCAGCAGATCACGTCCAAGACGGGCTTCTACCTCCTCAAGCACCACGAGCCCGACAAGAACGGTCAGAACGCGATCCCCGAGATGACGGGCGGCGACCTCAAGCTCTCGGGGACCCGCGCGGACATCGACCCGCAGACGAACTCGCCGGTCGTGCTGATGCAGTTCACGGGCAAGGGCAAGAAGATCTTCCACACCATCACCCGCCGCGAGGCCCAGCGCGGCGCGCTCACTTGCCAGGGCCAGACGGGGTCGAACGCTGTCTCGCAGTGCGCGCAGCATTTCGCGATCGTCCTCGACGGCCAGATCCAGTCGGCCCCTTACATCGATTTCGTCCGCAACCCGGACGGCATTCCGGGTGACAACGGCGCCCAGATCGACATGGGCCGCGGCGGCGGGATCGGCGATGCGAAGCGGCTCGCGCTCGTTCTGCAGACCGGCGCGCTGCCGGTCACGTTCGACACCGCCGAGCGCACGGACGTGTCCGCCACGCTCGGCAAGGACTCGCTGACCCAGGCGAAGAAGGCGGCGATCGTCGGCCTCCTGGTCGTTGCGCTCTTCCTTCTGCTCCTCTATCGCTTCCTCGGCCTCGTCGCGGTGATCGGGCTCGGAATCTATGCAGCATTCCTGTACGCGGCGATCCTGCTCTTCCATGTCACGCTGACGCTGCCGGGCTTCGCGGGACTGATCCTCACGATTGGAGTTGCCGCCGACGCGAACGTCGTGGTGTTCGAACGCATCAAGGAAGAAGTGCGCGCCGGAAAGTCCGTGCGCGCGGCGATCTCGGCCGGCTACTCGAAGGGCTTCCACACGATTCTCGACGCGAACGTCGTGACCGCGATCACCGCCCTCGTTCTCTTCGCGGTCGCGACCGCACAGGTGAAGGGCTTCGCCCTCATGCTGCTGATCGGCACCGTCATCTCTTTGGTCACCGCGGTCGGCGCCACGCGCGCCATGCTCGGCCTGCTCGCCGGCTTCTCCTGGTTCAACAAGCCGCGGTTCATGGGCGCGCAGGGCCAGCAGACCGCGCGGTGGCTGCAGATCGACTTCATGCGCAAGCGCTATCTCTGGTTCGCCATCTCCGGTGCCATCCTCGTCCTCGGGACGGGCGCGTTGGTCTTCAAGGGCCTCAACCTCGGCATCGACTTCAAGGGCGGCACACAGCTCTCGTTCAAGACTCCGGGGGCCCACACCACCGGCGATGTGCGCGTGATCATGGGAGACCAGGGCTACAACGACGCGATCATCCAGGGCCGTGGGTCCAGCACGAGCAACGGTGGCTACAAGAGCTTCCAGGTACGCACCAAGGCGCTCACCAGCGACAAGCTGACACGGGTCACGCAGGAGCTCGAGAACAAGCTGCAGGCCACCGCCCCCGGAGCGACCACGGTCTCGTCGAGCTTCGGACGCCAGATTGCGAAGTCGGCGATCGTCGCCATCCTCTTCTCGCTCTTCCTGGTCGTCCTCTACATCGCGATCCGTTTCGACTTCAAGTTCGCGGGCCCGGTGATCGCCGCGATGCTGCACGACGTCCTCATCTGCATCGGCATCTACGCGCTCCTCGGGAGGGAGGTGACGAGCTCCACCGTCGCGGCGATCTTGACCGTGCTCGGCTATTCGATCTACGACACGATCATCATCTTCGACCGCGTCCGGGAGAACATCCCGATCATGCGCCGCTCGTCCATCGCGACGATCGTGAACGTCTCGCTGTGGGAGACGATTCGTCGCTCTCTGGCGACCTCGTTCATCACGCTGCTGCCGGTCGGCGCCCTGTTCCTCTACGGCGGCGCGACGCTCAAGGACTTTGCGTTCGCCCTCATGGTCGGAATCGCTTCCGGCGCCTATTCGTCGATCTTCATCGCGGCCCCGCTGCTCGCGATTCTCAAGGAGCGCGAGCCGGAATACGTTCGGCGCAAGGGCGAGACGCTGAGCAAGAGCGGCATGGATGCGGTCCTCGAAGAGGCGGAGGAGGAGGCTGCGGACGAGCCCGCACCGCAGATCGTGGCTCCCGTGCCGACCGTGGACGGCCCAGCGGCTGCGGCCGCAGCCGCGAAACGCGAACGCCGGCGCCAGCGCAGGCGGGCGCGCCCGCATGGACGAGCCCGTTAGACGTCTCGTGCTCGCGCTCGTCGGTGCCGTGGCGCTGACGGCCGAGCGCGCGGACGAGCTCGCGGATTCACTCGCGGAGCGCGGTGGCATGAGCAAGGACGAGGTGCGCGCTTTCATTGACGAAGCGACGACGCGGTGGCGCGGTGACGCCGTTCGTGTCGGCGAGCGCGCCGGCGCGACACTGAACGGCGCGTTTCGGGAGCTCGGTCTTGTGACGCGCGACGAATGGGACGAGCTCGAGCTCCGCGTCGCCCAGATCGAACATCGATTGCGGCTCGTGGAGTCAAGGCCGCGCGCGGTGCCTCCGCCGGGCAGTTAGCCGCCGACCCAGGTACTCTGGCCGGCGTGGAGCTTCGCCGACTTCGTGGGGAGCTCGTGCTCGGCTGGGCCGCCGCAGCGGTTGGAGCCACAGGCATCGCGTCTGCGCTCACCCCTGAGTTCGCCGACCGCTCGGACTTCGTGCGCGGCGTCCTGCCTCCCGGTTTCCCCGGCGCCGCCCGCGTCCTGGCGCTCACGTTCGGGCTGACGCTCATCTGGCTCTCACGCTCGCTCGCGCGCAGGCGTCGCCGCGCCTGGCAGCTCGCCGTCTTGCTCGTGGTCGGGTTGGCCATCGCCCATCTGGCCAAGGGGCTCGACGTCGAGGAGGCGTCGCTGAGCCTGCTCGTGCTCGCGGCGCTGTTCCGTTTCCGCAAGCGCTTCGATGTTCCCGGCGACCCACTCTTCGTGCGGCCGCTCCTCGTCACGACGCTGGCGTTCACGACGACGGCGGCGCTCGTCGTCGTGCTCGACCTGCGAGGGTTTCGCGGCGACCGGATCGAGGACGTCCTTGCTGCCTTCAGTCTCGTGCTCGGCTTCCGGACGCTGCACCTGTGGCTGCGGCCGATCTCGCAGCGCGTGCGTCAGTCTGCGGAAGAGAGACGCCTCGTCCGTAAGCTCGTTCGCTCGCACGGCGACGACAGCCTCGCCTTCTTCAGCCTCCGGCGGGACAAGAGCTACTTCTTCTCGCCGACACGCAAGAGCTTCGTCGCCTACAAGGTCGTTGGCGGCTGTGCGCTCGTGAGCGGCGATCCCATCGGCGACAAGGCGGAGCGTCCGCAGTTGCTCGCGGAGTTTCAACGCGTCTGCCACACACGCGGCTGGCGGCTCGCACTTCTCGGTGCGAGCGGCGAATTGCTTCCTGCGGCGCGCGCGCTGGGGCTGCGCGCGATCAAGATCGGCGACGAGGCAGTGGTGCGACCGGCCGCGTTCTCGCTCGAAGGCCGCGCGATTCGAAAGGTTCGACAATCGGTCACACGCCTCGAGCGCGAGGGCTACCGGTTTCAGGTCGTGGCTGCGTGCGACGTCGACACGACGCTCCGCGCGGAGCTGGAGAGCGTCTCCGCCGCCTGGCGCGGCTCGAACGTCGAGCGCGGCTTCTCGATGGCGATGGACGACCAGTTCCGCGAGCCCGACACCTTCTTTGCGATCGCGGAGCGCGATGACACGGTCGGGGGTTTCCTGCATGTCGTACCGAGCGGCCGCGGGTTCTCGCTGGGGGCGATGCGCCGTCGCCGGGACACGCCCAACGGCTTGATGGAATTCCTCATCGTCGAGCTGCTCGGTTGGGCGCGTGAGCGGGACGCGGAAGAGATCTCGCTCAACTTCTGTGTCTTCACAGATTTGCTCGCCGAAACGCCGCGCAACCGGCTCGCCGCGATCGCGCGTGGCGTGCTGCGCGTAGGCGACCGCCTCTTCCAGCTCGAGCGCCTGCTCGTGTTCAGCCGCAAGTTCTCCCCGGAGTGGCGCCCGCGATACCTCTGCGTGGAGCGGCTCTCCGATCTGATTCTGGTCGGCGTCGCCTACCTCCGCGTCGAATCGCTCCTGACTCCGCCGGGGCCATGGGCAAGACGGGCCGCGGAAGCTCTACCCGACCACTCGGAAGAGACTGCCGCTGCCCACCGACACGGCGTATAGCGCCCCGTCGGGTCCCTCACCGAAGCTCGAGAGCTGTCCGATGCGTGACGATTCCGTGCGCTGGTCGACGGCCCGGCCGTTCTCGACGCGCAGGCTCCAGATCGTGCCGGAACACAGGTCGCCGAAGAAATAACGCCCGAACGCAGCGGGCGCGGCCCTGCCGCGGTACACGTAGCCGCCCGTCACCGAGCAGCCCTTCTCGTGCGAGTACACGCTGATCGGAGCGACCAGGTCGCCGGCAGCTGCCGGAGCGCCGGCGGCGTAACCGCGCCCGTCCCTCGTAGACGCGCCAGCCGTAGTTCGCGAGTGTGTCGAGTCGGCTGTGTGCGCGGAAGTCGATCTCCTCCCATGCTTGCTGGCCGACATCGGCTATGTACAGATCGCCGGTTGCTCGATCGAACGAGAAGCGCCAGGGATTGCGCAGGCCGTAGCCGATGATCTGCCAGCGCGCGCCTCGTTTCGACGGATCGATCCGGAGCAGCTTGCTCAGCCGCTCGTGGAGGTTCTGCGCACGGTCCCCGGATCGCCCTGGGCCCCGCCGTCGCCCATGCCGACGTAGAGCAGCCCATCCGGGCCGAATTGCAGCTGGCCGCCGTTGTGATTCGAATACGGCTGGTCCACGAATAGGAGTTGCCGTGCACTCGCGAGAACGGCCCTGCTTTTTCGCGAGCGGAACGCGATGACGCGCGTATCGCCGGCTTTGTCCGTGTAGTCCACGTAGAGCAGATGGTCGTGCTCGTAGGCCGGGCTGAAGGCAACCGACAGCAGGCCGCGTTCGCCACCGCTTCCGACTCTCGAGCGGATGTCGAGCAGCTTTCCTGCGATTCGCCCTCCTTCTACGTAGCGAATCGTTCCGGCCTGCTCCACGACGTAGAGACGATTGGGTTGACCAGACGCGGTTGCTACGAACGTCGGGCTCTGGAAGCCGGAGACGTACGGCCGAAGATTGGAGCCCGAGGACGGCTCTCTCGAATGCACGAAGGGCTTGAAGATCACGAGGAGAACAACGAGGGCGATCGCGCCTCCTACCTTCGCAGCGACAATCAGGACGGACCTGAGCCGCTCTCGCCGCACACGACCAGCGTACCGTTCCGTGCAACACTGAAGCGATGGCTCAAACAGCAACCCGCAACTTCGGACGCCTATCGGAGATCGCTCAGGTCGCCGTGCGGCACGGCTTCGGCTACTGGTTCGAGACTCACCGGCTGACCGACCTCTTCCCGCGACGCGGCGCCCGGATCGAGGTCGACGGGCAGCCGTCGCAGCGCGGCCAGCATCTGCGCGAGATGCTCGACGAGCTTGGCCCGACCTTCGTCAAGTTCGGCCAGCTGCTGTCGACGCGGCCCGACGTCCTTCCGCCCGACATCATCGCGGAGCTGCGCGGCCTGCAAGACGACGTCCGGCCGTTTCCGATCGCAGATGTCGAGAAGGTGATCGAGGAGGATCTCGGCCTCACGATCGCCCAGCTCTTCGCGGAGTTCGACGAGACGCCGATCGCCGCCGCCTCGATCGGACAGGTGCATCGCGCCACGCTGCCGAACGGGAGGCAGGTCGCCGTCAAGGTGCAGCGTCCGGGCGCGCCGCGACAGATCGAGGCCGACGTCGCGCTGCTCTATCAGGCGGCCCGCATAGCCAAGGAACGAGTGCGTGCCCTCGACTTCATCGACGCGCAACAGCTTGTCGACGAGTTCGCGCGCTCGATCCGGCAGGAGCTCGACTACCGGCTCGAGGCGAGGAACGCGGACACATTCCACCGCAACTTCGCCGGCCATCCGCACGTTCGCGTGCCGCGGGTCTTCTGGACCTATACGCGCACCCGTGTGCTGACGCTCGAGTGGATCGACGGGGTCCAGGTGGTCGATCTCGATCCGGAGCGTTGGTCGCTCGAGGACCGACGCGCCATCGCGTATCTGATGACGGAGACCTGGATGACGATGATCTTCCGTCACGGGTTCTTCCACGGGGACCCGCACCCGGCCAACGTGCTCGTGCTGGGCAACGGCGACCAGATCGGTCTCGTCGACTTCGGTGCCGTCGGCAAGCTGACCGATGACGACATCACGAAGCTGACGCGCATGTTCATCGATGCTGCCGCGGAGAACGTCGACGCCCTGCCACGCCGCCTTGCCGACCTCGGCGTGCGCTATCCGAAGGAGCGGGAGGAAGAGTTCCTCGCGGAGTTGCGCGAGATCTACTACAGGTACTACGGGGCCAGCCTCGCCGAGATCGACCCGCTGCAGGTGATCCGCGAAGCCTTCCAGCTGATCTATTCGATGAACCTGAGGCTGCCCTCGCGCTTCCTGCTGCTGGACAAGGCGATCGCCACCCTCGGTTCCGTCGGCGTCGATCTCTACCCGGACTTCAACGTCTTCGAGGTCGCCCGGCCGTACGCGCGTGGACTGATGATGGAGCGGTTCACGCCACAGCGGGTGGCCAACCGGGCTCGCAAGGAATCGTTGCGGCTCGGCGCGATGGCGCTGGAGCTTCCGTACCAGATCCACGACGTGCTCGAAGAGTTCCGGGATGGTGAGATCGAGATCGGCTTCGTGCACAAGGGCCTCGACGATTTCCTCAACCGCATGGACGTGGTCTTCAACCGGCTCGTGATCGCGATGATCGTCGCCGGCGGGCTGATCGGTTCGAGCTTGATCGGGATCTTTGCCAAGGCCGGCCCGCACCTGCTCGGAATCAACGTGATCTCGATCGTCGGCTTCGCGCTCTCCGGTCTGCTCGGAGTGTGGCTTCTTTGGGGTGTCGTCCGAAGCGGCCGCTTGTAGATCGTTCGTCACGCTTTCGCGCGAAAGGACATCTGGTGAGGTGACGATCGCGGCGCTACCTTCGATCACATGTCGACGGCGCTGCTCCTCGCCGAACCACAGTCCGATACCCGCGGGTTTCTCGAGCGGCATCTGACGAACGACGGCTTCCAAGTCGTCGGTGCCGAAGCGCGGCCCGACCTCGTTCTGCTCGGAGACACGGCTGCGCTGGACGCATGCCGCGCGCGCCACGGCGACGTCCCCGTCATCGTCCTCGGCGAGCCCGAGTCGGACATGGTCGACCGCGTTCGGGCGCTCGACCGAGGCTGCGACGACTTCCTGGCGAAGCCCTTCGACTACCAGGAGTTGCTGGCGCGAATTCGAGCAGTGCTGCGGCGGACGACGCCGGCGGCGCACGAGACTCTGCGAGCTGGGCCGATCACGGCCGACCTCGCGACGAGGTGCGTGGCCGTCGATGGCGTTCCCGTCACACTCGCGAGCAAGGAGTACGAGTTGTTGCTGAAGCTGATGACGGACCCGACGCGAGTGTTCACGAAGGAGCAGCTGCTCAGGGAGGTCTGGGACTTCCGGTCGCTGGGCCGGACGCGCACGCTGGACTCGCATGCGTCGCGCCTGCGCCGGAAACTTGGTACAGCGGCGCCCGGGAACTTTGTGCTCAACGTGTGGGGGGTGGGGTACCGGCTACTCGACGGATAAGCTCGTTCTGCGTGAGCGCGTTCGCCGGTCTCTCCTCTCTCGACCTCCAGCGCATCTGGAACGGCGTCCACGGCCGCGTCGTCCACGGCGAGAAGATCACGCTCGGCGTGATCGAGCTCGATCCCGACAGCCACGTCCCGGAACACCAGCACGACAACGAGCAGCTCGGGATGTGCCTCAGTGGCTCGCTCCTGTTTCGCGTCGCCGAGGAGAGCCGCGAGCTCCGTCCGGGCGACACGTGGTCGATTCCCGGCAACGTTCCGCACGAAGTCCGCGTCGGGCCCGAGGGTGCGGTGGTCATCGACGTGTTCGTGCCGACGCGTGACGACTGGCGCGAAGCCGAGCGTGTCGGCCAGCGCGAGCCGCGCTGGCCGACCAGCTAGTCGAGGACTTCGACCGTGTCACCGTCCTGCAGGACGTGCCCGCGGCCTACCTGCTGACCGTCGAACCGCGCCGAAGCGCCCCAGACTCGCGCGCCCGCGCAACGGGCGCCGAGGTCGTGGTGGATGGCGTCCGCGACGTCGAGCACCGTTGCGGGTGGATGCAGGGCGATCGGATGTTCGCCGTCCCTCAGATAGACGCGCATCAGTCCCGTCAGCTGCCAGATCCTCCCGCGCAAGCGCTCGATGCTCGCGTCGTCGAGCACGCTGACCTCGACGACCTGAAGCTCCGGGAGGGCAGCTCTCAGCGCGGTCCCATCCGCCTCGTCGCTCTTCGTCGCAGCGATGATGGCGGGCCGTTCGATCTCGGCCGCGGTCACCTCGGCCATGGCCGCCCGCAGCTCGTCGACCGGGGCGCCGGCGTCGTGGCAAAAGAGGATTGCATCAGCGCCACGGAGCACGCCGAGGAGCGGCCGTGCGCCGCCGCCACCCGCGGACGCGCCCTCGATCAGGCCTGGGATCTCGACCAGCTGCACGAGCACGCCGCCAACCCGAGTCAGCGCCGGCACCGGCCGCGTCGTCGTGAACGGGTAGGCGCCGGTCTTGATCTGGATGTTGGACAGCGCCTGGAGCAGCGACGACTTGCCGGCGTTCGGTGGCCCGACGAGCGCGATCTGCGCGGCACCCTCCCGCCGGACGGCGATCGAGTCGCGGTGGGTTACGCGTTTCTGCACCCGCGTGTGCTCGAGCTGCGCCTCGACCCACTTGCGGATGTCGGCGTACGGGCCGTTCTTGTACCCCGGCAGCTCGGCGAGGATCGCGCGTAGCTCGCGGGCTCTCTCCGAGCCGTCCTTGCCGACGAGCCGGCGCTTGATCAGTTGCATCTGCGTGCGATGCGGCATGGGCATCGCGTCACCTTCCTCTCAGACTTGCGGGAAGGCGCGCGCAACCTCGACCCGGGTCAGGTGCGCGTCCTGTCCCGCCGCTTCCACGGATGCTGTAAGCCGGAAGCGGCGGGCTGGAATGGAGGCCTGCTATGAAATTCCGCCGGCGCCGGATGACGCTCCAGCCACGGCGCCGGATCAGCACGTTCGCCCGCGGCACATAGCGCCGCTATGCACCGCGAACGACCGCACCGCCCGGCTTGGTCTGGAGCGCCCCCGACGGCGGCCGAATTTCACACCAGACCTCTTAGCCGTGCTGCGTGCAGCAGATGGCTCGCCAGCGATGAATGAGCCGAGCCTACAGGATGGCGCCTTCGAGCCTGAGCAACGTCTCCTTACGCTCGAGGCCGCCGGCGTAGCCCGTGAGCTTCCCGTTCGCACCGATCACGCGATGGCACGGCAGGACGATCGGCAGCGGGTTGCGGTTCATGACCATTCCGACGGCGCGAGCGGCACGTGGCCGCGCGGCGCGCGTTGCGAGCTCACCGTACGTAACGACCTCGCCGTAAGGCACCCGGGCGAGCTCGCGCAGGACGCGACGGTTGAAATCGGCGAGCAGCGCGACGTCGACCGCGAGGTCGAAGCTGTGTCGCTTGCCCTCGAAGTACTCGTCGAGCTCGCGGCGTGCCGCATCGATCGGCTTCGGCGAGCGCAGCACCCGAAGGCCGAAAGCCCGGGCGAGCTGCTCGACTTCCCGCTCGGAGTCGGCGTCGTAGGAGATCCGGCAGAGCCCGCGCGGGCTCGTCGCGACCAGCAGGGATCCGATCGGCGAGTCGACCAGGTCGTACGCGACGTCGAGCAGACCCTCCCGGGCTGCGGCATCGCGGAAACGGCGATCGAGGTCGGGGGAAACAGCGTTCATCGAAGCTCCTTCTGTCGTAGCCGGCGAATGCCGGCCGAGGCCGCCTGGCGGGCGGCGGTCGCGTTCGATCCGAGTGCGGCTCCGATGTCGGAGTAGTCGAGGTCGTAGCCGTACCGAAGGACGACCGCGGCACGCTCCGTCGGAGGCAGCTGGTCGGCGAGGTGCTCGAGCTGTGCAAACGCGGGTCGACCATCGAGGGACTCGAGCTCCGGCAGGTCGGCGTCGGCGCGCGGGCGGCGATGCTCGTCGATTGCTATCCGGCTCGCGATCGTGTACGCCCAGGCGCGGAGATGTTCCCCATGGCGCAGCGTCGGATACGCACGGAGCGCGCGGAGGAACGTCTCCTGGAACGCGTCCTCCGCGCGATCGCGTCCGAGCCGGCGGGCGAGGAACGCGAAGATCTCCTCGCGGTGCTGCTCGTAGAAGCGCTCGAAGGGCGGCAAGGTCATCCTCGACATCTTGAAACGCAGAAGGGGTCCCAGGTGTGAGGATCCCACCATGCGGGTCGCCGTAGTGGGCCATGTCGAGTGGGTCGAATTCGTCCGGGTCGCGGCGGTGCCGCTTCCTGGCCAGATCGCCCACGCCCTGGAGACCTGGGAAGAGCCCGGAGGAGGCGGAGCCGTCGCGGCAGCTCAACTGGCGCGACTCTCCGGCGCTTGCTCTCTCTTCACCGCACTCGGCTCCGACGAGCTCGGCCGCCGCACCCGCGCCGAGCTGAGCCGGCTGGCGGTCGAGATCCGGGCGATCCCGGAGACCGAGCCCACCCGCCGCGCCTTCACGTACGTCGACGACACGGGCGAGAGGACGATCACCGTCCTGAACGAGAAGCTACGGCCCCGTGGCGGGGACAGCAGGCTCCCCTGGCGCGAGCTCGCCGGAATGGATGGCGTCTTCTTCGTCAGCGGGGATGCCGAGGCACTGCACCATTGCCGCACGGCCAGGGTGTTGGTGGCGACTGCAAGAGAGCTGCCGACGATTCAGGAGGCCGGGGTCGAGCTGGACGCCTTGGTCGGGAGCGGGGAGGACGAGGGCGAGCTCTATCACCCCGGCGATCTCGTGCCACCGCCGAAGGTCGCGGTGACGACGGCCGGAGGGCTCGGCGGCTGGTTGCAGCCCGGCGGCCCGTTCCGGCCGGCTCCGCTTCCGGGCCAGGTCGTCGACACCTATGGGGCGGGTGATTCTTTTGCCGCGGGCTTGACCTTCGCGCTCGCTCGGGGGGACGGGGTCGAAGACGCGGTCGCGCTGGCGGCGCGCTGCGGAGCGGCCGTGATGACCGGCCGCGGGCCCTACGCCGGGCAACTCGGCGCCGAGGCCCTAGCGCCGTAGGTCGGGGCCCACCAAAAATCCCCCTTCAGGGGTGGACAGGTGGGGGATGGTGGTTTAAAGTGGGGCGAAGTGGTAATTCCACCCGGCCTCCAGGATGCTCCTAGGCGCATACGACCACACACTCGATGACAAAAACCGTCTCACTCTTCCGGCCCGGTTCCGTGAAGCCTTCCTTGACGGTGTTGTCGTCACCCGCGGCCTCGACGGCTGCCTGTACGCCTTCCGTCGTGCGGATTGGGATCGACTCGTCGACTCGCGACTGTCCACGCTGGATCCGCTCAGCCCGGGGGGCCGCCGCCTCCAGAGGCACTTCTTCTCCGGAGCGTCCGAAGCCGAGCTCGACAAACAAGGCCGCGTGATGATTCCCGCCCAGCTGATCGACCACGCGAAGCTGGGCAAGGAAGTCGTCGTCGCAGGTGTCAACGACCGGCTCGAGATCTGGGACCGCGCCGCCTGGCGCAAAGAGCTGGCAGAAGTCGAAGGGAGTGCGGAGGATGTTGCCGAACGTCTTGCAGAACAGCGCGACTGATCACGTCCCCGTTCTCGCCGACGAGGTGCGTGAGCTCCTCGCGGTCCGGCCAGGGGAGACGGTCGTGGATGCCACCTTCGGAGCCGGCGGACACGCGTCGCTGTTGGCCGCCGATCTCCGGGGACGTGGAAAGCTGATCGCGATCGATCGCGATCCGGGCGCTCGTGTGTACTTCGACCGGCTGGCGAAGCGAGCGGGAGTCCAGACGCGGTTCCTCCGCGGCGACTTCTCGGTCGTCCTGGAGCAACTCGCCGGCAACGACGTCCAGGCCGATGCGATCCTGCTCGACCTCGGCGTCTCGTCGATGCAGATCGATCGCCCCGAACGCGGCTTCTCGTACACGGCTGACGCGCCGCTCGACATGCGCATGGATCCCTCCGCCGAGGTGAGTGCGGCGGGAATCGTCAACGAGGCCGCAGAACGGGACCTCGCAACGATTTTCAAGCGTTACGGCGAGGAGCGGTACGCGCGGCAGATCGCGAAGGCGATCGTCCGGCGCAGGAAGGAGGATCCGTTCCAGAGGACGGGCGACCTCGTCGAGACGATCAAGGCGGCGATTCCGGCTCCTGCCCGCTTTGGAGACGGTCATCCCGCCAAGCGCGTGTTCCAGGCGCTCCGGATTGCCGTCAACGACGAGCTCGGCTCCCTCGAGGCCGCGCTGCCGTCCGCGTTCTCGATGCTGCGGCCCGGTGGCCGGCTCGCGGTGATCAGCTTCCATTCGCTCGAGGATCGGATCGTCAAGCGCTTCATGCGCGATCGCGAACGCGGCTGCGAGTGTCCGCCCGACTTCCCGGTCTGCGTGTGCGGCAAGACTCCGGAGCTCCGCTCGACCTCGCGGAAGGCGATCCGCCCGAACGCCGCTGAGACGGCGGCTAACCCTAGATCGTCGTCCGCGCGACTCCGCGTGGGAGTAAAGACCTAGTGGCCCTCCCGGCCACATTCGGCGGCGCCTGGCCCGCGATCACGCGGCGCCACCGCCCACCCTCGTCCTTACCAAGGCTGTCAGCCTTGGCTGCGAACGAGTGCGGCCGCTGGCTTGGCGCTCACGACCCAGGCATCCACCAATGTGACCGGAAGGGCCACTAACCATGGCTGCCTGGGCCGCCGTCGCCAGGGCCGAGGAGACAGCCGCTCCACTGCGCACGCGACCTCGCGTCGCGAAGCGCGAGCGCCGTGTCACGGGCGGCGTGTTCTGGATCGGGATCGTCGCGACGCTCCTTGCGGGTGTGGTCGCGACCAATGTCGCCGTGCTGCGCCTCAACATGAAGCTCGACGGTCTGGGCCGCGAGCGAGCAGACCTGCGCGCACAGAACGCGCAGCTCTCGTCTCAGCTGTCGAGCGCCGCCTCCGCGCCGCGGATACAGAGGCTCGCGGCGAAGCAACTCGGCTGGGTCCAGGCGACCTCCGACCAGACCACCTACTTCAATCTCCCCCGCTAAGCCCTTGAACCGCCTTGTCAACCGGCGGATCAGGCTCTTTCTCGCAGCACTCGGGCTTGCGTTCGTAGGTCTTCTCCTGCGCGCCACCTGGTTGCAGGCGGTGCGTGCAGAGTCGCTGTCGAGCCTCGGCCAGACCCAGCAGCGACAATCCGTCACGATTCCTGCCGGGCGCGGGACGCTCTTCGACCGCAGCGGCCTCGAGCTCGCCCTCGGCGAGCAGGCGACCACCGTCTACGCGAACCCGATGCAGATCACGAATCCGCGCCGTGCCGCGCTCGCGGTCGAACGGACGCTGGGACTCAACGCCGACCGGATCTTCCCGACCCTCGTAGACCGGACGCACGGGTTCGTCTACGTCGCCCGCCAGGCCGACCCGGCCCAGGCCGCCGCTTTGCAGCGCCTCAAGCTTCCCGGCTTCGGCTTTTATCCCGAGGAGCGCCGCAACTATCCGCAGCGTTCCGTGGCGTCGCAGGTGCTCGGCTTCGTCGGCACCGACGGCAACGGCCTATCGGGCCTGGAGCTCCAGTTCGACCACTCGCTCGCGGGCCGCGCCGGCAAGGAGACGATCGTCAAGGATCCAAGCGGACGTGTGATCGACGTCCAGGGCGAGCGTCCGGAGGTCCCCGGGCGCGACGTCTATCTCACTCTGGACCACAGCATCCAGGCGAACGCCGAGCAAGTGCTCCGCGAAACCGTCCACAAGTGGGCGGCCAAGAGCGCCAGCGCCATCGTCCTCGACCCACGCACCGGCGCCATCCTCGCGATGGCCGTGCAGCCCGGCTTCGACGCGAACCGCTTCCCGTCGGCGCCGAGCGACCTGCAGCGGAACCGAACGGTCACCGACACGTACGAGCCCGGGTCGACGTTCAAGCTCATCACTGTCGCCGGCGCGCTCTCCGAGCGAATCGTCACCCCGACGACACGCTTCACGCTGCCGTACTCGCTACAGGTCGCCGACCGGGTCATTCACGATGCGGAGAAGCGGGGCATCGTTCACTACTCGGTTGCCCAGATCCTCGCGCACTCGTCGAACATCGGCGCGATCACGCTGGCACAGATGCTCGGCCGTACTCGTCTCTCCGCCTGGATCACGAAGTTCGGATTCGGACGCACGACGGGCGTCGACTTCCCCGGCGAGAGCCCGGGCATCGTCTTGCCGCCGGACAAATGGTCCGGCTCGACGATCGGGAACGTGCCGATCGGCCAGGGGATCGCGGTCACTCCCGTCCAGATGGCAGCTGCCTACGCAGCGATCGCGAACCGCGGCGTCTGGTCACGCCCGCACCTCGTCGACCACGTCGCCGGTGGAGCACGTCCTTCGTTGAACCGGCGACGGCTCGTCTCTCCAAAAATCGCCAAGCAGCTGATGAGCATGCTGAAGGATGTCGTCGCCGAGGGCACCGGGCAGTACGCTGCGATGCCCGGCTACCAGGTGGCCGGAAAGACCGGCACCGCGCAGAAGCCCGATTCCCGCGGCGGCTACGCAACCGGGCGCTACGTCGCTTCGTTCGTCGGGATCGTGCCCGCCTCCCGGCCGCGGTTCGTCATCCTCGTTGCAGTCGACGAGCCCCGCGGCGCGATCTGGGGCGGAACGGTCGCAGCGCCCGCGTTCCAGCAGATCGCGAGGTTCGACCTGCAGTACCTCGAGGTCCCGCCCGACGCGGCCTCCGGTCACTAGTGCTCGCGCGTCTACCTATTAGACGCGGCCGAGGTGGGTGTCCTTGAACGCCGTCGGGTATTTGAGGCCGTAGCCGAGCAGCCGGTCGACGCCGATGTGCGCGAGCCAGATCAACGCCACCTTCGTCGCGACGCCAGAATCGCCCACGACGCCCGCCGTGCCGAGCGCGATCGGGAAGATCTCGGTATGGACCGCGTCATAGGCGACCGCCCCGACCTTCGGCCCGAAGACGTAAGCGGCGAAAGAAAGATCCGGGGCGAGGATCAGGGCGACGAACAGGATCCACCCGAAGTCCTCGTGGAAGTAGAGCGCGACCGCGGCGGCCCCGACCGCAAGCCCTTCCAGCTGGAGCAGCAGGTGTGGCAGGCGGGCCAGCACGGGTGCAACCGTAACGCCGTAGGGCGCCCACACTAGACTTGGGCGGCGAAATGCAGCTGGAGCGGCTCATCGCAGCGCTCGCTCCGACCGACGTCGTTGGAGACGGTGCCCTCGAGATCCGCGAGCTGGCGTACGACGCGCGGGAGGTGCCGCGCGACTCCCTGTTCTTCTGCGTCCCGGGCGCGAAGGCGGACGGCCACGATTTCGCCGCCGAGGCGCTCGAGCGTGGGGCGGCCGCCCTCGTCGTGGAGCGAAGGCTCGACCTCGACGCGCCGCAGCTGGTCGTCCCCAGCGTTCGGGCCGCGATGCCGCGGGCCGCGGTGGAGTTCTTCGAGGATCCGACGGCAAGGCTGCCCGTCGCGGCGATCACCGGCACGAACGGCAAGACGACGACCGCCTACCTGCTCTGGGCGATTCTCACCGCAGCCGGTGAGCAGCCCGGGCTCCTGACCAATGTCGAGCGGCGCGTCGGGAGCGAGGTGCGCGAAGTCGGCCTCAATACACCGGAGTCGATCGACCTGCAGCGCCTTTTCAGCGAGATGCTCGAGCAAGGGAATCGCGGGTGTGTGATGGAGGCGACCTCGATGGCGTCCGCGAAGGGACGGCTCGAGGGAACTCGGTTCGCCGTGCTGGTCTTCACCAACCTGACGCAGGACCACCTCGACTTCCACGGGACGATGGAGGAGTACTTCGAATCCAAGCGGCGCCTGTTCGCTCAGGCCGGGCATACGGTCGTCAACGTCGGCGACGAGTACGGCGCGCGTCTCGCAGCCGAGCTCCCGGACGCGATGACGTTTCGCCCCGACGATGCACTCCCCGGCGTCGAGCTGAAGCTCGCCGGGCGCTTCAACGCGGAGAACGCACTCGCTGCGGCCGCCGCGGCACGCGCGCTCGGCATCGGCGAGGCGGCTATCAAGCAGGGCATCGAGGCCGTCCACCGCGTTCCAGGTCGCTTCGAGCGCGTCGACGAGGGACAGCTCTTCACCGTTCTGGTCGACTACGCGCACACCCCTGGCGCGCTCGAGACGGTGCTCGAAGCCGCGCGCGAGCTCGGTCCCGGAGGGCGCCTGATCTGCGTCTTCGGTGCCGGCGGCGATCGCGACCGGGCGAAGCGGCCCTTGATGGGAAGGGTCGTCGCCGAGCTCGCAGACATCTCGCTCGTGACATCGGACAATCCGCGCAGCGAGGATCCTGCCGCGATCGCCGCCGAGGTCGTCGACGGCCTCGACCTCGAGGTGGAGCTCGACCGGCGTCGCGCGATCGAGCGGGCGCTCGACTCCGCGCAAGCCGGAGACGTCGTCGTCATCGCCGGGAAAGGTCACGAACAGGGCCAAGAGGCCGGCGGGCGCAAGGTTCCGTTCGACGATCGTGAAGTGGCGCGCGAGGCGCTCCGCCGTCTGGCGGCGCCGACGTGATCGAACTCGAGACGTCGCTGCTCGACGGGCTCGGCCGTGTCGACGCCCACACCGACACGTTCACAGGCGTGCAGGTCGACTCACGTCGCATCGCGCCCGGCGATCTCTTTGTCGCCGTGGACCGAGGCTCGGAGTTCGTGAAAGACGCACTGGCCCGTGGCGCCGTGGCGACGCTCGTTCCCCACGATGCCTTCGCGGCTCTTGCTCGCATCGCGAGAGCCGTGCGCGAGCGCAGCTCGGCGCGCGTCGTCGCCATCACGGGCTCGATGGGGAAGACGTCTACGAAGGACATCCTCGCCGCGCTGACCAGTCCGTCTACGCACACGATCGCGGCAGAGGCCAGCTTCAACAACGAGATCGGCGTGCCGCTCACTCTCTGCCGCCTCGAAGAGGACACCGAGGTCTGCATCCTGGAGCTGGCGATGCGCGGCTTCGGCCAGATCGCCGAGCTCGCCGAGCTCGCCCGGCCCCAGATCGGCGTCGTCACGAACGTCGGCCCCGTTCATCTCGAGCTCGTGGATTCGCTCGCCGGTGTCGCACGGGCGAAGGGTGAGCTGATAGCCACCCTCCCAGCGGGCGGCACGGCAATCGTCCCCGACGACTTTCCGATCTCCCGCGACGATGTCGAGGTCGTTCGGGTCGGGCCACCGCAGTCGACCCGCGTCGGTGGGCGAACGGTCGTCGGCGGTGTGAGCTTCAACTTCACCGCGCAGCATCAGATTCAGAACGCGGCGACCGCGCTCGCCGCGCTCGACGCGCTCGGCCTCCCGCGCCCCGAGTCCGTCGACGTCGATTTCGCGCGCTGGCGCGGGGAGGAGCAAGAGCTCGCAGGCGGCGGCCTTCTGATCAACGACGCGTACAACGCCAACCCCGTCTCCATGCGAGCCGCCCTCGCGTATCTCGCCGAGCGGGCGGGCGACCGGCGCCGCGTCGCCATCCTCGGCGACATGGCCGAGCTCGGCCGCACCGGGCCGGCGTACCACCGCGAGGTCGGCGCCGCGGCCTCGGAGCTCGGTGTCGACGAGCTCCTCGCCGTCGGCGAGCTCGCTCGTGGGTACCTTGACGGCGGCGTCCCGGGTCGCTGGGTCGCGAACGTCCACGACGCGCTACGTCAAGTGGACGAGCTCGTCCGACCGGGTGACGCCGTGCTCGTGAAGGCGTCACGGGCCGTCGGTCTCGAGGCTGTGGCAGCCGCCCTCACTCAGATACCGACGACGACGTGATCCGCGTTCTCGCCGCAGGCGTGATCGCGATGATCGTTTCGATCGTCGTCGGCCCCAAGTTCATCGCGTTTCTGCGCCGGAACGAGTTCGGCCAGCACATCCGTGAGGAGCTACCGGAAGGCCACCGTGTGAAACAGGGAACGCCGACGATGGGCGGCCTGCTGATCCTCGTCGTCGCCACCGGCGCGTTCCTTGCCGTCTCGAAGTACAAGGTTCCCGCGCTCACGGTCCTCTTCGTCACGCTCGGCTGTGGAGCGATCGGGTTTCTCGACGACTTCATCAAGCTCACGCACCGGCGCTCCCTGGGGTTGCGTGGACGCTGGAAGATGCTGCTGCTGGCCCTGATCACGGTCGGCGTCGGCTTCGCGGCGGCCCACCAGCAGCTGCCGACGAACGTCTTCATCCCCGTCGTGCATTGGAACGTCGAGCTCTCGTGGGGTTGGTACGTCTTGTTGTTCCTCGTCATCGCCGGGACCGCAAACGGCGTCAACCTCACCGACGGGCTCGACGGGCTGGCAGCCGGTACGGGGATCATCGCCCTGATCACGTTCACGGCGATCTCGGTGGTGACCTACATCCGTTCCGGCAACCCCGGTGGGCGCTTCGACAGCCGCCTCGATCTCGCCATCGTCGGCGCTGCCCTGATCGGGGCCACGATCGGGTTCCTCTGGTACAACGCCTTCCCCGCGGAGGTGATCATGGGCGACACCGGGGCGATGGCGATCGGCGGCGCGCTCGCCGCGATGGCGATCTTCACCCAGACCATCTTCCTCTTGTTGTTCATCGGCGGGATCTTCGCGATCGAGGCGCTCTCCGTGATCGTGCAGGTCATCTCGTTCAAGTACTACGGGCGGCGCGTCTTCCTGATGGCGCCGATTCACTACCACTTCGAGATGAAGGCGTGGTCCGAGACGAAGATCATGGTGCGCTTCTGGATCATCACGGCGATCCTCTGCGCGATCGGCTTCGCGCTCTTCTACCGCGACTTCACGTTCTTCAGACACTGAGTGGGCTCCTCGAAGAGCTTGCTCAGTCCGGCGATACCGTCGTCGCGATCGGTGCAGGCGAATTGACGAAGGCGCTCGCCACGCGAGTCGCACCCGACGGAGACGTCCTGCTCGTCGACGAGTCGGTCGACGAGCTGGAGCGCATGCTCAAAAGCGCGCCCGGACCGAACGTTTTCTACCTCGTCGGCGTCGCCGACGTCCTTCCGCTCACGGACGGAAGCGTGGACGCCGTCCTGAGCAGGCTGGCGCCGAGTGAGTGCTCGCCGGCGGAATTCTTTCGCGTCCTCCGTAAGGATGGTCGGGTCGAGGTCTCGACGAGCGACCAGGACCCGAAGGGTCCGGCGTTGAACTTAGGACCGCGTGAGATCGAGCGACTCTTCAGCGACTCCGGCTTCGCCGGCGTGACGGTGGCGTCGGCGGACGGCCGGCTCTCGGTCACCGCGCACAGACCGTGAAACTCCCAGGCCGGGCGCTCGTCTTGGGACTCGCCCGCTCCGGTCAGGCGGGAGCCCTGGCTCTCGCCCGCCGCGGCGTCCCCACCGTCGGCGTCGATCGTGCGGAGAACCTCGACACCGGCAGGCTTGCCGAGGCGGGCGTCGAAATCCACCTCGGGACTGAGGAGGAAGGCCTGCTGGACGACGTCGAGCTGCTCATCAAGAGCCCGGGCGTGCCGGGGGAATCGCCGCTCGCGGCGGCTGCGCGTGCGCGCGGGATTCCGATCTGGAGCGAGATCGAGCTCGGCTTCCGCTTGCTTCGAAACCCGATCGTCGGGATCACAGGAACGAACGGCAAGACGACGACCACTGAGCTGCTGGGCGCGATGTTCCGCGCGGCGGGCACGCCGGTCGCCGTCGCCGGCAACGTCGGCCGGCCGCTGACGAGCCTCGACGGTGCTATCGAGAAGGAGGCGTGGATCGTCTGCGAGCTGTCGAGCTTCCAGCTCGAGGACGTGCACCGCCTGCGCCCCCGCGTTGCCGTGCTGCTCAACCTCGAACCGGACCACCTTGATCGTCACGCTTCGTACGACGCGTACAGGGACGCGAAGCTGCGGATCTTCGAGAACCAGACCGAGGCCGACGTCGCGGTCGTTCCGCGCGGCTTCGGAGCGATCCCAGGTGGTGCCGACCGCGTCGAGTTTCGCGCGGACGATCCGCTCCCGGCGGAGCCGCTCATCCCCGGCGAGCACAACCGCGAGAACGCCGCCGCGGCGACGGCAGCCGCTCGGGCTGCGGGCATCGCGGAGGACGCGATCGCGGAGGCGCTCCGCACGTTTCCGGGGGTCGAGCACCGCCTCGAGCTGGTGGCCGAGCTCGACGGCGTTCGGTTCGTCAACGACTCGAAGGCGACCAACACGGCCGCGGCGCGGCGTGGCATCGCCGCCTATGCCGGCCGTCCCCTCCGTCTCATTCTCGGAGGCTCGTTGAAGGGCGAGTCGTTCGACGAGCTCGCCGAAGAGCTTCCCGCCTCGGTGCGGTCGATCGATCTCATCGGCGAGGCGACAGAGCAACTCGCGGCGTCGCTCGGCCGTGCCGGACGCTCGTTCCGCCGTTCCGGCGACCTCGCAACCGCGGTGGGCGCTGCTGCAGGAGATGCCGAGCCGGGTGACGTCGTACTGCTTTCGCCCGCCTGTGCGAGCTATGACCAGTTTCGCGACTTCGAAGAGCGCGGTGAGGAGTTCCGGCGGCTCGTCGGGGAGCTGTGGTGAAGAAGGCGCAGCTCGAATCGCACCTGCTCGTCCTCGTCACGCTGGCCCTCGTCGCGTTCGGCCTGGTGATGGTGTACAGCGCCACGTCGGCTCCGGCAGCTCTCGAGCGCACCGACCCGATGTCCTATCTGAAGAAGCAAGGAATCTATGCGCTCATCGGCGTTGGGCTGATGATGACGGCGTCGCGGTTCGACTATCGGCGGCTACGGCTGCTCGCGCCGGCCTTGGTGCTCACCGCACTCGGCGGCTGTCTCGCCGTCCTCGTGATCGGCTCGCGGATCAACGGCGCGCGCCGCTGGATCGAGCTCGGTCCCGCAACGTTCCAGCCGTCCGAGCTGGCCAAGCTCGCGCTCGCCGTCTGGGCGGCCGCCTATTTGTCCAAGCGGCCGGCACCGCGAACGCTCAAGGAGTTGTGGCGCCCGATCGGCCTGCTGCTCGGCGTCTTCTGCCTCCTGATCCTCGCCGAGCCCGATCTCGGCACGGCGATCTCGCTCGTCGTCGTCTTGCTAGCTGTGCTTCTGATCTCGGGGACCCCGGTCCCAACGCTTGCGGCGGGAGTGGGAATTGCAGCCACTCTCGGTCTCGTCGCGATCTGGTTCGAGCCTTATCGGCGGGCGCGCCTCTTCAGCTTCGTCGATCCCTGGAAGGACCCGCAGGGTGCCGGGTTCCAGACGGTGCAGGCGCTGATCTCGTTCGGGTCCGGCGGTTTCCTCGGGGCGGGGCTCGGCCACGGCGTCGCCAAGATCAACTACCTACCCGAGGCGCACACCGACATGATCTTCGCCGTCATCGGCGAGGAGCTCGGACTGCTCGGAGTCACGGCGGTGATCGCTGCCTATGCCGCGTTCGCCTACGCGGGCCTGCGTGTAGCGCTGGCGTGCAAGGATCCGTTCGGGAAGCGTCTCGCAGCCGGGATCGTCGGGCTCGTGTGCGGGCAGGCCGTGATCAACCTCGCGGCCGTTCTCGGCCTCGCCCCGCTGACCGGGATTCCCCTGCCGTTCATCTCCTACGGCGGGTCGAGCCTCGTTGTCGCGCTCCTGGGAGTGGGGATCCTCCTTAACATCGCCGGCAGGCATGGAGCAGCAGAGGCCAAACGTGCGGTGCCTGATCGCAGCCGGCGGGACGGCGGGGCACGTCGCGCCGTCGCTGGCAGTCGCTGAAGCGCTCCGGCGGCGTGGTGCACAGGTGACCTTCGCCGGGTCGCCCGACCGCATCGAAGCACGACTCGTTCCCGAGGCCGGCTACGAGCTCGACACGTTTCGCATCTCCGGCCTGCCGCGCCGGCTGTCGCCCGAGCTGGCCCGTGCGCTGCTACTGGCCGGACGAGCTCCGCGAGCGTGCGCGCGCATCCTCGAAGCGCGGCGGCCCGACGTCGTGCTCGGAGGCGGCGGCTATGTCGCGGGACCGATGGTGTACGCAGCGGCGCGCCGAAAGATCCCGACAGCGCTGATGGAGGCCGATGCACATCTCGGCCTCGCCAACCGGCTGGCCGCCCCATTCGCGAAGAGGGTGTTCCTCTCGTTTCCGATCGCCGGACGCGACGGGTCGAAGTACCGGATCACCGGCAGGCCGATTCCGGCGCGCTCGCAGGCCGGGCCCCAAGAGGAGGGTCGCAGGCTGTTCGGCCTCCCGCAGCAGGGCCCCGTGCTGCTCGTCTTCGGCGGCTCGCTGGGCGCGCGTGTGCTGAATGAGCTGGCGATCGAGGCCTTCGGCGCAGCGGGACCGGCGGTGCTGCACCTGGCGGGCACGCGGGACTACGACGAGCTGAATGTGAGAGTAAGCCGGCCGGACTACCGCGTCTTCGCGTTCACCGAGGAATTCGGGGCAGCGCTCGGCGCGAGCGACCTCGCGCTGGCCCGAGCGGGGGGCTCGGTCTGGGAGCTCGCTGCGGCGGGCAAGCCGGCTGTGCTCGTGCCCGGTCTCTTCGCCACCGGCGACCACCAGACGAAGAATGCGCGCTACTTCGAGCAGGGTGGGGGTGCGATCGTCGTGCCGGAAGCCGACATCGTGCGAGTGCCCGACCTGATCCGCTCGCTGCTCGAGGATCCGCCCAGACTCGCGGAGATGTCCGCCGCGATGACGCGACTCGCAAGGCCGAATGCCGCGGATGAGATCGCCGAGGAGCTCATTGCCCTCGCCGCTTGATGGACGCAAGTTCTGGATCGCCGGCATCGGCGGCGCCGGAATGAGTGCGTATGCGTTGCTCGCGCGGGCCTGGGGAGCGGAAGTGCGCGGTTGGGACCGAACTCCCACCGCGTACCTCGAGCAGCTGGCGGGGATCGACGTCGAGATCTCGGACGACCCGCCGCCGCCGCCGGAGGGTTGGGAGGCGTTCGTGTCCACGGCGTTCGTGGAGCGTGTTCGAGGGAAGACCCGCGCTGCGCTGCTCGGCGAGCTCGTGTCGCTGCGCGATTCGATCGTTGTCGCGGGCGCACACGGCAAGACGACGACGAGCGCAATGATCGCCTTCTGTCTCGAGGAGAGCGGACGCGACCCTGCCTGGCTCATCGGCGCCGACGTCCCGCAGCTCGGCGGCAACGCCGGAACCGGAGAGGGCTGGCTCGTCGTCGAGGGAGACGAATCAGATCGCACGATCGCCGCGCTGCGTCCGCGCATCGCGGTGGTGACGAACGTCGACCTCGACCATCACGCGACCTTTGGCTCGCGCGCGGAGGTCGCCGAGCTCTTCGAGAGTTGGCTCGCGAACGTCCCTGCGGTCGTGAACGGGGAAGAGCTCCCCCCGTACGACGGACCGCTCGCGATTGCCGGGCGGCACAACCGTCGCAACGCGGCCAGCGCGCTCGCTGCGCTCGAGCTTGCCGGCATGGACCGCGACGAAGCTGCGGGTGTGCTCGCCGAGTTTCGGGGCGCGGCACGCCGGCTCGAGCATCGCGGCCGGGTCAGGGACGCCGAGGTGTACGACGACTACGCTCACCATCCCGCCGAGATAGCGGCGACCCTCGAGGCGCTGAAGAACGGGGGCCGGCTGCTCGTTCTCTTCCAGCCGCATCTCTACTCCCGCACCAGGCACCTCGCGGCTGAGCTCGCGGTCGCGCTCGCCACGGCCGACGTCGTCGCGGTGACCGATGTCTATCCCGCGCGCGAGCAGCCGGTCGAGGGAGTGACCGGCAAGCTCGTCGTCGATGCACTCAGCGACCTGCGGCCGGGGATGCCGGTGGCGTGGACGCCCTCGGTCGACGAGGGCGCACGCTTCCTCGCGGGTCAGATCCGGGCGGGCGACCGGGTCGTCACGATCGGGGCGGGCGACGTCGATCGTGCTGCGGAAGCCCTGCTGGAGACGCTCGGGTGAAGATCGACGAAGGGGTTCGTCTCTCACGCCTCACGACCCTGGGCACCGGAGGGCCGGCGCTGGCTTTTGCACGACCGGAGACGGTCGACGAATTGCAGGAGGCACTCGGCTTCGCCCGCGAACGTGGTCTGCCCGTGGCGGCGCTCGGCCTGGGCTCGAACCTGCTCGTCGCCGACCGCGGCTTCGAGGGTCTCGCGCTCAAGCTCGGCGGCGACCTCGCGCAGGTCGACGTGCGAGAAGAGCTGCTCGTCGCCGGGGGTGGTGCACCGAATGCCGTCGCCCTGCACCGCGCCCGCGCAGCCGGTCTCGGCGGCTTCGAGTTCGCGTGTGCGATTCCGGGCACCGCCGGCGGGGGCGCCTGGATGAACGCCGGCGCCTACGGCGGAGACTGGGCGGGGATTCTCGAGCGGGCCCTCGTCGTCGACGGCGACGGTGCAGAGTGGCGGACGGCGGCCGAGCTCGGTCTTCGCTACCGGCACTCGGATCTGGAGCACGGCCAGGTCGTCGCGCGGGTCGAGTTCCGGCTCTCGCCGCGTCCGTCGGCCGAGATCAAGGCGCTCGTAGCCGACCTGCAGGCGCAGCGAAAGGCGGCGCAGCCGACGAACAAGCGCACATGTGGAAGTGTCTTCAAGAATCCGGACCACGAGCTCTCCGCCGGAAGGATGCTCGAGGCCTGCGGGCTCAAGGGCCACCGGGTTGGCGGCGCACAGATCTCGCCTCGCCACGCGAACTTCATCGAGAACGCAGACGATGCTCGCTCCGCGGACGCGATCGACCTGATGACGGAGGCGCGGCGTCGCGCCTGGGAGCAGTTCGGGGTCGAGTTGCAACACGAGGTCGAGTTCCTCGGCGGGATCGAGCTGCCTTCCCTCTCCGGGTAGGACCCGCGGGAAGAGCGGCGAAGTCACCTGCGTGGGCGAGAAGGTTCTCCAGCTCCCGCGCCGGCGGAGTCTTGACGTCTTGCGGTTTGCGCCGTCGGGCCGGTCGTTTGCGATCGGTGCTTCGATCGTGCTCCTCGCGGCGGGGCTCTACGCTCTCGCGCGAGGGACGTCGATGTTCGCCGTGCGCTCGATCCAGGTGGAGGGCGCCTCACCGGCACTCGCAGTCGAGGTGCGTGCAGAGCTTCGCTCGTTCGACGGGCGCAGCCTCGTCGCGGTGAACGGCGACGCGGTCGAGCAACGTGTGGACGGCCTCGCGGCCGTGCGGGCCTCCGTGGTCGACCGCTCCTTCCCGCACACCCTCCGGATTCGCGTCCTGCCGGAGCTGCCGGTCGCGGTGCTCAGGCGAGGGCCGGAGTCCTGGCTCGTGTCTGCCCGGGGACGTGTCATCGCGACGATCCCACTCAGAACGCGGCACGACCTTCCGCGCATCTGGCTCCCGACCCGCACCGAGATCGCGAAAGGCGCCTTTCTCGCCAACGAGCCCGGGGCGCTCGCGGCGCGGTCACTCGCCGCGTTCGTCGGCAGCGGCTTCTCCGGCCGGATCGCATTCGTGCGCGCGCTCGACGGTCAGATCACCCTCGGACTGCACGGTGGGCTCGAGATCCGGTTGGGCGCGCCGATCGACCTGCCTCTGAAGATCGCGATCGCGCGGGGCATCCTTCCGACGTTCGCGCTGCCTCGCGCCGGGGGCCCGGACTATCTGGACATCACCGTCCCCGAGCGCCCAGTCGCGGGCCGCAACCCTCAACCCTCAGGTTGACCTTGATGGTTCTCCGCGTTGACACCCCGGTATCGGGAGCGTACCCTGCTGCGAAGGAGGCGCTCGACAGCCCCAACGCTTTAGTCCAGCTTGAGGTCGAGCCATCTTCAGTCTCATGAGCCAAACAGGGAATTACCTCGCGGTCCTCAAGGTCGTCGGCGTCGGCGGCGGAGGCACGAACGCGGTGAATCGCATGGTGGACGCCGGGCTTTCCGGCGTCGAGTTCATCGCCGTGAACACCGACGCGCAGGCATTGATGATGACGGACGCCGACGTGAAGATTCAGGTGGGCGCCCAGGCGACACGGGGGCTCGGGGCAGGAGCGGATCCCGAGATCGGATTGGCCGCCGCGCAGGAGAGCCGAGACGAGCTCAAGGAGGCGCTCAAAGGCGCGGACATGGTCTTCATCACGGCGGGCGAAGGCGGCGGCACCGGCACCGGCGGCGCGCCGATCGTCGCGGAGCTGGGGCAGGAGATCGGAGCATTGACGGTCGGCGTCGTTACTCGGCCGTTCGCGTTCGAGGGTCGCAAGCGCGCCGACCAGGCCGAGCGCGGCGTCGACCAGCTGCGCGACCGTGTCGACACGTTGATCGTGATCGAGAACGACCGGCTTCTGCAGGTCGTCGAGCGCCAGACCTCGGTCGTCGAGGCGTTCCGGATGGCGGACGACATCTTGCGCCAGGGCGTCCAGGGCATCACCGACCTGATCACCGAGCCCGGCCTGGTAAATCTGGACTTCGCCGACGTCAGGACGATCATGCGCGACGCCGGCTCGGCCCTGATGGGCATCGGCCGCGCCTCGGGCGAGAACCGGGCCGCCGAGGCCGCGCGGATAGCCGTGTCCTCTCCGCTTCTCGAGGCATCGATCGAAGGGGCGACCGGGATCCTGCTCAACATCACCGGGGGCTCGGACATCGGTCTCTTCGAGGTCAACGAGGCCGCCGAGGTCGTGACGGGGGCCGCCGACCAGAACGCGAACGTCATCTTCGGCGCGGTGATCGACGATTCGCTCAGCGAAGAGGTCCAGGTCACCGTCATCGCCACGGGCTTCGGAGGCCGAGGCGGCCGGCGCGCGCGGCGTAGGGAGTCGGCTCCGGAGGCGCCGCTGCCCGCAACTTCGGCGAACGAAGCTTTCGACTCCTCGCACGAAGTGCTCGACGTGCCGTCGTTCCTCCGAGACGACTAAGCCGCGTCGCCGAGGTTTACCGCCGGCTCCACGCGGTTATCTGTGGGCGTGCCCTCATGGGGTTCTTCCTCCACGGTTGGCCCCACGACCCGGTCCGTCGCTCCGGCTGCCGCCTCCTAGGGACCCAGCCGGAGCGGCACCTTTCCGACGCTCGTTAGCATCGTCGGGCGATGGCCCAGATGCTGCTGAACACGCCGCTCCACGACCGACACGCCGCCCTGGGTGCGCGCATGGTCCCCTTTGCCGGCTGGGAGATGCCGGTGCAGTACGAAGGCGTCATCCCCGAGCACCTGGCCGTCCGGGACGACTGCGGTGTCTTCGACGTCTCGCACATGGGCGAGTTCGAGGTCGAGGGCCCGCGCGCAACTGCCCTCTTGCAGGCGACCCTCTCGAACGACCTGGACAAGATCGGTCCCGGCGAGGCGCAGTACACGCTCTTGACGAACGAACGCGGCGGGATCATCGACGACCTGATCGTCTACCGGCTCGACGGCTTCCGCTACCTGCTGATCGTGAACGCCGCCAACCGCGAGTCCGACCTCCGCTGGCTGAAGGAGCGAGAGATCCCGGGCTCGGACGTCCGCGACGTTTCCGACGAGTACGCCCTCCTCGCGGTCCAGGGGCCGCGGGCGATCGAGCGGCTCGGGCTGCCGGAGGCCGCTCAGTTCACGTTCGCCGAAGGAGAGATCGACGGGATCCACTGCATGGTGAATCGCACGGGATACACCGGCGAGAAGGGCTGCGAGGTCCTCGTGATGGCCGAGGACGCCGGCGACCTCTGGGACCGGGTGCTCGAGCGAGGCGCCGTCCCGTGTGGACTCGGCGCGCGCGACACACTGCGAATCGAGGCCTCACTGCCTCTGCACGGGAACGACATCACACCCGACACCGACGCGATCTCGGCCGGCCTCGGTTGGTGCTGTGCGCTGGAGAAAGAATTCTCCGGCGCCGAGGAGTTGCGCGAGCTCAAGGCTCGCGGTCCCGAGCGCAAGCTCGTCTCGTTCGTCATGGAGGAGAAGGCAATCCCCAGACGGGGCATGGCGATCGAGGGCGGCGGCGAGGTCACCTCGGGAACGCATTCGCCGATGCTCGACCGCGGCATCGGAATGGGCTATGTCCTGGCAGACTCGGCGACGCCCGACACCCAGCTGACGATTGACGTCCGCGGCAAGCTGCGGCGGGCACGTGTCGTCAAGAGACCGATCTACAAGCGAGAGGAGTAGCGCCAGGTGGCCGCGAGCGAGAGCTATCCCGACGACCTGAGGTACCACGCCGAGCACGACTGGGCCCGCGTCGACGGCGACGAGGCGGTGCTCGGCATCACGTGGTTCGCGCAGGACGCACTCGGCGAGCTCGTCCACTACGAACCGCCCAACGAGGGCGACACGATCGCAAGGGACTCGGCGTACGGCGAGGTGGAGTCGGTGAAAGCCGTCTCGGACGTGATCGCGCCCCTGTCTGGCGAGGTGCTCGAAGTGAACGCGAAAGTCGTCGAGGAACCGGAGACCGTCAACGACGACCCCTACGGCGAAGGATGGCTCGTCCGGATCCGCCTTGCGGACGCGGCGGAGGTCGACTCACTGCTCAACGTCGACGCCTACAAGCAAGTCGTCGCCGAAGCTTGAATTGAGCTACCTCTCGCTCACCGAGCGGGACTGCCAGGAGATGCTCGCGGCGATCGGCATCTCCTCCGTGGAGGAGCTCTTCCGCGACATCCCTGTAGGCGTGCGCTTCGCCCGCGAGCTCGACCTCGAGCCGCCGCTCTCCGAGCAGGAGCTCTCGCGCCACCTCGAGGAGCTCGCAGCGCAGAATGTCGACACGAGCAAGGAGCTCTCGTTCCTCGGCGCCGGCATCTACGACCACTACGTCCCGGCGGTCGTCGACACGGTGCTCCAGCGCGGCGAGCTGCTCACGGCCTACACGCCGTATCAGCCTGAGATGAGCCAGGGCGTCTTGCAGGCGATCTTCGAGTACCAGACGGTGATCTGCGAGCTGACCGGGATGGACGTCTCGAACGCGTCAGGTTACGACGGCACGACCGTCGCAGCCGATGCCTGCTACGTGGCGAAGCACGCGACAGGGCGAAGGAAGGTCGTCGTCACGGAGGCGACGAGCCCGCAGGTCCGGCAGGTCGTCAAGACGTACGCGCCCGGTTTCGGGCTCGAGATCGTCGAGGTGCCCCATCGAGGCGGCGTGACCGATCCGGATGAGCTACGCCGGGCGGCGACGGATGCGGCGTGCGTGATCTTCCAGCAGCCGAACTTCTTCGGCTGCCTCGAGGCGGCACCCGACTTGGCCGAGGCCGCGAACGACGCGGGCGCGATCGCGGTCGCGCACGTCGACCCGATCTCCCTCGGCGTGCTCGAGGCGCCGGGTGCCTACGGCTGCGGCATGGCGATCGGCGAAGGCCAGAGTGCCGGGAACTACCAGTCCTTCGCCGGACCGCATTACGGCTTCTTCGCGGCGCGGAACGATTTCATCCGCCGAATGCCGGGCCGGATCGTCGGCGAGACGCTCGACGCCGCGGGGGAGCGCGGCTATGTCCTGACCCTGCAGACCCGTGAGCAGCACATCCGACGCGAGAAGGCGACCTCGAACATCACGACGAACCAGACGCTGCTCGCACTTGGGGGCCTCGTGCATCTCTCGTGGCTCGGGCCGCAGGGGCTGCTCGAGGTGGGGGAGACCTGCATGAGCCTCGCCGCCTACGCCCAGCGCAGGCTGATCGACGTAGGACTCGAACTGGTGTTTCCGGAACGGGCAACATTCAAGGAGTTTGCCGTGCGCACCGGACGGAGCGCGCAGGACGCCATTCGCATCGCGCGCGAACGCGGAGTGCATCCGGGCTACGCGCTGGGGCGCGACTACCAGGGTCTCGATGACGCACTGCTCGTGGCGGTCACGGAGCGCCGTACGCCCGCCGACATCGACCGGCTCGTAGAAGCGCTGACGCCGTGAAGCTGATCTTCGAGAAGTCACAGGCCGGCCGGCGCGGCGGAGAGCTGCCGCGTTACGACCTTCCGCGCGCAGAGGTGCCGGAGGGGCTGCGCCGCAAGATGCCGCCGCGGCTGCCCGAGCTCGCGGAGCCCGAGATCGTCCGTCACTTCACCGAGCTGTCGACCCGCAACTTCGGCATCGACACGGGCTTCTATCCCCTCGGTTCCTGCACGATGAAGTACAACCCGCGCGTCAACGAACGCCTGGTGATGCTTCCGGGCTTCAGAGACCTCCATCCGTATCAGGACGAGGATGCGATCCAGGGCGCGCTCGAGCTGATGTGGCGGCTTCAGGCGGCGTTGATCGAGGTCTCCGGCCTGGACGCATGCACCCTGCAGCCGGCCGCGGGCTCACAAGGGGAGCTGACGGGTCTGATGCTGATGCGCGCGTATTTCGCGGACCGGGGCGAGGCCGATCAACGCGACACGATCATCACCGCCGACACGGCGCACGGGACGAATCCCGCAAGCGTCACGATGGCCGGCTACAAGCTCGCAAAGGTCCAGACCGATGCGCGGGGGAACGTCGACGTGGCGCACCTCCGAGAGATCGTGAACGAACGGACTGCCGGGCTGATGTTGACGAACCCGTCGACACTCGGGCTCTTCGACGAGCACATCGAGGAGATTGCAGGGATCTTCCACGAGGCGGGTGCCCTCCTGTACTACGACGGCGCCAACCTGAACGCCGTCTGCGGCATCTCGCGGCCCGGTGACATGGGCTTCGACATCGTGCACATCAATCTGCACAAGACCTTTTCGCAGCCGCACGGCGGCGGTGGGCCCGGCGGCGGTCCGATCGTCGTGCGCGACAAGCTCGAGCCCTTCCTGCCCGTCCCGGCGATCGTCAAGGAGGGTGACCGGTTTCGTCTCGACTTCGACTGCCCGAAATCGATCGGCAAGGTGCGGGGCTTTGCGGGGCCGTTCGGAGTCTTCGTCCGCTCCTATGCGTACATCCGTTCATACGGTCCGCGTCTTCGCGAAATGTCCGAGGTCGCGGTCCTCAACGCCAACTACCTGCTCGCCCGCCTCAGGGAGGCGTACGACCTTCCGTACGATCGCCTCGCGATGCACGAGTTCGTGCTGAGCGCCCGTTCGTTGAAGCGCGACCACGGCATCTCTGCGCTCGACGTCGCGAAGCGGCTGATGGATTACGGCTTCCATCCCCCGACGATCTACTTCCCTCTGGTCGTCCCCGAGGCGCTCATGATCGAGCCGACCGAGACAGAGGCGAAGGAGACGCTCGACGAGTTCGCCGAGGCGATGCTCGCGATTGCACAAGAGGCGGAAGACGATCCGGAGCTACTCCGCGAGGCTCCTCACGCGCGCCCCGTGAAGCGACTCGACGAGGTCCTGGCCGCGAAGCGCGCGATCGTCAAGTACGGCTTCGAGGACCATCCGGACCTTCATGCCGCGAAGGCGGAGCCCCGCGAGCTCCAGGCGCAAAGAGGCGCGTCGTCGTCCTAGGCTGCGAGCGGCAGGCTCAGTTGCCTGAGCCCGAGTCGCTCGAAGACGAGCTCGACCTCGATCGCGACCGGTGCGAACTGCTCGCGAGGCCAGATGTGCGCGTCGTCTTCGGCCTGCAGCTTCTCGAGGCGCCGGATGAGCGCAGGCTCCTCTGATCGGAGCAGCACCGTCTGCGCGTACGAGCGCGCCCAGACTTCATGCACCGACTGGAAGTAGCGTTGGCGCGAGTAGCCGCCGGGCAAGGCGCGCTTCTCGAGCAACGCTGCCGCGTCGCGCCACGGCGCGAACGCGGCGTGCACGGCTGACGCCCACGAGCGGGTCTTGCGGTCATAGAAGATCTGATGATCGAGCAGATGGCCGAGCTCGTGGAGGAATCCGAGCGCGGAGCGGCCGCCGATCCGTGAGACACGCAGGTCGATCGGATCACGTTTGCGAAAGCGGTAGGCGCCGGCCTCGCTGATCGTCGCCGTTGCGACGACCGGGACCGGCGAAAGATCGGAGCGCAGTCCGTGCAGGCTCGATGCGGCCGCGAGCGCGCGTCGCAGCTCCGCAGCCAGCGGGCTCCGGCGTGGTAAGGCGACGACGTCTTCCAGCGAACGCAAGCGAGGCTTCCCCTCGCGCGCGACACATTCTGGATAGCGGCGTTGTCCCATCGGTAAATAATCGGTTGCGGATCGGACGGACTTGAGCTGCGTGTCATGCTTTGCAGTGTGAAACCGCGTCGTACGCTTCTCGTTTGCACCGCTGTTTCCTTTGCAGCGATCGACCTCGTGCACAAGTCGTTCGCGCCCACCGAGTTCCATCACGCGCGCACGTCGTTCGTCGCGGTGATGATGGGCGTGGTGATCGCAGCCCTCGTCGTCCTCGTACCGCGTGTGCCGTCGAACGCGGCTGCGGTCGGAGCCGGAATCGCGTGCGGCGGCGCACTCGGGAATCTGATCTCGGTGCTCGCGTGGTCGCAGGGCGTTCCCGACCCGCTCGTGGTCGCGGGCGACACGCGCGGCCTTGCGTTCAACCTCGCAGACCTTTTCGCGATCGCAGGCGACGCGCTGCTGCTGAGCGCGGTCGTCCTGCATGGGATCCGGCACCGGGCGAGGCTGGGGGAGAGCGTTTAGGGACTCAGTACAGATCTTCGAGGTCGTCGACGATCGGCACTTCGTCTTCGCGACGACGGCGAACCACCTCTGCGACGACCAGCAGAAGCGGGACGGCGATCGCCGCCGCGAGGCTCGTCCAGGCGAGTGCGAACCAGGCGATGACGAGGGCGCCCACGCCGAAGCGCTGCCCTACCGGGTCGTGCCGCAGGAAGCTCACAAGCACGGCTGCTTCCTTCATTTTGGCTCCTCCTTCAAGGGCAGGGATCGGCCTGCCGTGAGGGATCCTCCATCCCTCAGTCGCGTAATGCCTGCCCCAGTCGCAAGACTGTAGGTAGGAACCCCAACGAGGGAGTAGATGATGACGAAAGTCCAAAAGACCGAGGAGCAGTGGCGCGCGGAGCTGGATCCGGAGCGGTACCACGTCTTGCGCGAGAAGGGCACCGAGGCGCCGTTCTCCGGGGAATACGACCATACCTTCGAGCCCGGTACGTATCGCTGCGCGGGCTGCGGCGCCGAGCTCTTCAGTTCCGAGACGAAGTACGACTCGGGCTGCGGCTGGCCGGCGTTCTACGCACCGGCCGGCCAGGAGGCAGTCGACGAGGAGACCGATAGGACCTACGGGATGGTGCGTACCGAGGTGATGTGCTCGAATTGCGGCGGACACCTCGGCCACGTGTTCCCCGACGGGCCCGCACCGACCGGAATGCGTTACTGCATCAATTCAGCAGCACTCAACTTGGAGGAGGAATAGTGGAGAAGAAGGCAACGTTCGGCGCCGGTTGCTTCTGGGGCGTCGAGGCTGCATTTCGCCAGCTCGAGGGCGTGACGCGAACGCGCGTCGGCTACTCGGGCGGCACGACCGAGAATCCGACGTACGAGGACGTCTGCTCGCACACGACGGGACACGCCGAGGTTGTCGAGGTCACGTACGACCCCGACCGTATCTCGTACGAGCAGCTGCTCGACGTCTTCTGGGCAAAGCACGATCCGACGCAGCTGAATCGACAGGGCTGGGACATCGGCGACAACTATCGCTCGGCGATCTTCTTCCACGACGAGGAGCAGCACGAGGCTGCTTTGAAGTCGAAGGCCGGAGAGCAGCGGAACTGGGGCGCGCCGATCGTGACGCAGGTCGAGCCCGCGCAGACGTTCTACGAGGCAGAGGACTACCACCAGCAGTACCTCGAGAAGCGCGGTCGTTCGAGCTGCACGCCTGCCTTGCAGCGCGCAACAGCCGCAAGCTGACGGCTTAACTCGTAAACACAAGTCGCAGGCCGCGGCGATGTCGCGGCCTGCGGCCGCATTCTGCTTTCCCCGAGGCGATGCCGAGCGGCGCTACAACTCCGTCGGCAGTCGCGCGTCATCGAGGTCGACGCGGTCGCCGCGCATCGGTACGCCCTCTTTAAGGAGGAGCTCGCGCTGCTTCCTACCCATCGCGAGGCTCCCGTCGGCCCGGACCACCCGATGCCATGGGAGACCATCGTGGGTCGTCGCGAGAACACGGCCGACGAGGCGAGGCGCGCCGGGATCGACATCGCCGTAGGTGCGCACGAACCCCGCGGGGATCTCGCGCACCCGCCGGATGATGCGAGCGGTACGCGGCTCGAGGCTGTCCGGCTCTCGCTGCGCCCGGCCGCGCAAACGACTGCGGCGGCTCCGAGCGCTCATCGGCGAGACCTACCGTTCACGCCGGCAAAGCTACATCGCCAGGTGAGGAGGCGTCGCAGGCGTAGCTGAACTGATATGGAGCGCCGTTTGTCAAGCGGGTAGCGTGCGTCGCCCAGTCGCTGATTGGGAGGGGGTGGCTGCTCGAGCGGGCGCCGGGCGCGACGACGACGTCGTTGCGGTCAGTCTGACGATGCGGGGATTGGTTACCCCATTGCCCTGCTTTGCGTCGCCGGCGGTGCGCCGTCTAGG
>VAXG01000007.1 GCA_005883355.1 Actinomycetota bacterium
AGACGGACGGAGCGGCCGCCGCCCTTCATCCTGAGGCCGCTCTCGCGGGGAAGGAGCAGGCGCCAGTTCATCGAGACGACGACCTGCTCACCTGCTGCCACCGGCCGGGTAACGACAAGCGTGGTCGGGTTCGGATATGAGACGGGGAGGAGGCGGTTTCCCTCACGCACCCGTGACACATACAAGTGGGCCCCGGCTCTCGCGTAGCGCACAGCGTTCGGCCAGAGGCGCAGGACGAGCCGGTCCGTTCCCTGTCCCGTTGGGGCCGTGAACGTGACCGTAAGGGCTCCCCTGACCGTTTGGAGGCCCGGAAGCACTTGCACGCTGAGTGCGTAATGGGGGCGTAGCGCCGCTGGGGACGGAAGCGAACCAGCTACACCGCAAGGCTGTTGTCCGAATCGTGCCGCAGCGCTACTGGCAGTCGCGCCAGCAAGCTGCAGCGCGACCACAATCGCGAGGCCGACGACGTGCCACCCAAGCCTCCGCATCTATCCGCAGGGTACTAAGGCGTTTCCGAACGGGTCCGGCCCGCTCTCCGAGGCCCAGCGCCGAGATTTAGACGCTAGCACGTGACGCGTTCGGACCCGCAAAATCCCTAACAGCCTCCTCCGGGCGAGCGCTCCGCCAGAAGCGGCCTAAAGCTCACGCGCCCACGCCAATTCGTCTAGCTGCCGAGTGGCTCGAACTCCAGCCGCATGACGAGTTCGCCACGATGCTCTTCTCCCGCAAGACGGAAGCCGAGCGATTCATAGAAAGTGATTGCACCGGGATTTGTCGGGATCACGCTCAGGGTCGCCGCGGCTGCTCCGCGGGCGCGCCAGCGTTCGAGCAGCAACTCCATCGCTCGCCGGCCGACGCCGCGACGCTGGTAGCGCTCATCGACCATGAACCGCCACAGGTAATACGTCTCTTCCGCCGGATCCTCATGCGTGAGGATGAACCCTGCGGGCTCTTCGTCCGCGTAGATCGCCCGCATCCAATGCGTCGGGACGAAGTGCGCCTCGGCGATCGAGAGCGCATTCGGCGCAACGAATCCGCGCTGCTCGTCTGCCACCTTTGGGTCGCAAATCGCACGCACTGTCTCCCTGGTAATTTTGCGCAGCTCGACGGCCACGGATAGCGATTCTACGGCCGGCCTCCGCGCACACGAACTGGCTCAGCCAATAGCAACGGGTGGTTTGCGCACTGACAAGTTCCGCCCACTGAACTTGGCAGTGCCCAAGGAGCAGCGAATAATCCGGGTGTGGCGTTCTGTCCGAACTGCGGGCTCTCTGCCCCTGCTGCTTCTCGATTCTGCCCCAACTGCGGCGCGCCGATCTCCGAACCGGCTCAGCCGAGCGAAGAGCGGAAACTCGCAACTGTCCTCTTTGCGGACCTCGTAGGCTCCACGAAGCTCGCCGGCTCCCAGGACGCCGAGCGAACGCGCTCCCTTCTCAATCGGTTCTACGACGCAATGGCGACTGAGATCGCCGACGCCGGCGGAACCGTCGAGAAGTTCGCCGGCGACGCGGTCATGGCAGCCTTCGGCGCTCCCGCAGCTCAGGAAGACCACGCGGAGCGCGCCTTGCACGCGGCGCTTTCGATGCAGAAGCGTCTCGAAGAACTGTTCGGCGGTGGGCTCTCGCTACGTATCGGCGTGAACACCGGTGAGGTCGTCGCGGGACAGGCCCGCGTCGGAAGTTCCTTCGTCACGGGCGACGCGGTCAACATTGCAGCGCGTCTCGAGCAGGGCGCTCGGCCGGGTGAGATTCTGGTCGGCGAGCGCACGGCTACGGCCGTGTCGGGCGCGTTCGAGTTCGCCGAGGCGGCGACGATTCCGGCCAAAGGAAAGCCGGACGGCGTCGCCTGTCGACCTCTCGTCCGCGCACTGACGTCCATGAGACAGCAGCGTGTCGGCGGGCTGCAGCGCGCCTTCGTCGGCCGTGACCGAGAGCTCGAGGCTCTCCAACGGACGTACCTTCGCGTCGTCGAAGAGGGCCGGCCGTGCCTCGTGACCGTCATGGGCGACCCCGGGATCGGGAAGACGACATTGCTCCGCGAGTTTTGGGAGTGGCTCCGTTCCCGGTCGCCCGAACCGGTCCTCCGCACAGGCCGCTGCCTCTCCTACGGCCGAGGGATCACGTACATGCCGGTCGGCGATATCGTCCGCGAGCATCTCGGCCTTGCCGAGAACGACCCGCAGGAGATCGTGCGGCGCCGCCTTGGGCGAAACACGATTCTGGGCTTGACGCTCGGGCTGGAGGCACCTGTCGACCTCCATCCACTCGCCGCGCGCGAGCGCCTGCGCCAGGCATGGATCTCCCTCCTCGACGCGCTCGCGGCCGATCGGGCGGCGGTGGTGCTGATCGAAGACCTGCACTGGGCCGAGGACGCGCTACTCGACCTCTTCGAAGCTGGATTACGGGGCGCCCACGGGCCGCTGCTCCTCCTGGCAACCGCGCGCCCGGAGCTCACCCAGACCCGGCCAGGCTGGGTCAGCGAGGATCGCGGCGCGGAGAGGCTCCTGCTCGACGCGCTGACTCCGTCGGACACAGCCCACATGGTCGACGAGCTGACACCGACATCTCTGCCTGCGTCAGTGCGCGACCTCGTCCTCGCGCGCGCGGAGGGCAATCCATTCTTCGTCGAGGAGCTCATTCGCACACTGATCGATCAAGGCGTGCTCGAGCGACGCAACGGCGACTGGACGGTGCGGGACCTTCCCAGCGACTTCGTCGTTCCCGACACGGTGCAGGCTGTGCTCGCGGCGCGCATCGACCTGCTGGAGCCACCGGAAAAGGCGGCCCTCCAAGCGGCCGCCGTGATCGGCCGAACGTTCTGGGCTGGTCCCGTCGCCGAGCTGTTGGAAGGCGTCGAAGCGGACCTGCACGTCCTCGAGGAACGCGACTTCATTCGGCTTCGGCCGAGCTCGTCGATTGTCGGCGAGCCAGAATTTACGATCAAGCACTCGCTCACCCGCGATGTGGCCTACGGAAGCCTCCTCGTCGCGAAGCGGGCTCGCCTGCATGCTCGGTTCGCCGAATGGCTCGAGCAGACAGGGGAAGGTCGTGACGAGCACGCCGCCATGCTTGCTCATCACTATGCGGAGGCAGTGCGACCGGAAGACGTCGATCTCGCCTGGCCGGGGCACGACGACGAGCTCGCACGCGTGCGCGAGCAGGCCGTCTCCTGGCTGCGCCGCGCCGCCGACCTGGCAGTCGGTCGCTACGAGATCGAGGACGCCGTCTCACTGCTTCAGCGCGCGGTCGAGCTCGAATCGCGCCGAGACGCACAGGTGGAGATCTGGCGGGAGATTGGTCACGCCCACGCCATCTACTTCGACGGCAAGGCCTTCTCGGCGGCGATGCAGCACGCGATCGAGCTGGCTGACGACGATCTGACCACGGCGGATCTTTATGCCGAACTTGCCTTCCAGACGATGATCCGAGCAGGAATGTGGGGCGTCCCGCCGCAGGCGGACCTCGTCGAAGGCTGGATCGGACGGACGCTCGAGCTGGCGCCGCCCGACACCGTGGCCCGCGCGAAGGCGCTGATCGCCCGCTGCTACTCGGCCTACGACAAGTCTCCCGAGCTCGCGAGCGAGGCGAGCGGAATCGCCGAACGATTGGGCGACCCGGTTACCCGCTCCTACGGCTACGACGTCCTGTGCCTGACGGCGTTCGCGGCGGGTGACTGGGACGACGCAGCTGACTGGGCGCGCCGGCGCGTCTCGCTCGTCGACGAGATCGACGATCCGGATCACCAGCAGGACATCTACAGCGGCGCTTTTGCTCCTGTCGTCGCGCGCGGGCAATTCGACGAAGGACGGAGGTACTCCAGGTCCGGGGAAGAGATCACCCGCCGGCTTTCTCCTCATCATCGGTTGCACGGCGTCGGCCAGATCCAGGTGCTCGAGGAGCTCCTCGGTGACTGGGGGGCAGTGAGCCGATTGCAGCCTCGCGTTGAAGACGCCGTGGCGGCGAACATCGCGACGCCATGCGTTCTGAATGAGCGCGCCCTGTTGGTCTGCGCGCTCGCGCGCACCTACCTCGGGGATGAGGAAGAGGCGTACCGGCTCGAGCAGGAGGCCGGGGCCCACAGAATGAGCGGCTACGGGCCTCTGCAGGACGCGCCGCGCGTACAGCTCGCCCTCCACCGCAACGATCTTGCAGCCGTCGAGTCGTTGCTTGGCGAGCCCAGCGTGCGTCGGGCAACTACCTACTATCTAAGCTCGATGGCCACGCACCTCGACGGGCTCGCGGCTCTCGGCGAGCGGGAGCGCGTCGAGGCCGAGGCGGGCCGGCTACTGCAGCCCAATACCTATCTCGAACCATTCGCGTTGCGCGCCCTTGGCGTCGTGCGCGAGGACGCGAGCCTGATCGAGCGCACGGCTGGCCGATTCGAGGCGCTCGGCCTCGACTGGCACGCCGCGCGGACGTGGGCGCTTCTCTAGTCCGTCCAGTAGTCCGGGATGAACTCGACGTCGTCGAGGCCGGCCTGGGGCGCCCCGATCGTCACGAACACCGCATCCTCCTCTCCGGCTGCACGGAACGACCGCACAGTCTCAGGCGGGACGCGGACCGCCGTCCAGGGCGCGATGTCGACGACCTCGCCATCGAACTTGCCCTGCGCGCGGCCCGACACGAGGAAGTAGACCTCTTCCTGGACCGTGTGCCGGTGCCCGCGCCGGTGCGGGTGTCCTTGCGGAGGCTGCCACCCGCCGCCGAAGCGTTCGAAGGTGACGGAGAAGTTGCGGAGGTCGAGACTTTCGCGGAGGAAGCGGATCTCGAAGTGCTCCGGATCCATTCCGACCTCCGCGGCCTGGTCCGGGACGTCCGCGACAGAAACGATCGTGTACTCGGCCATGGATCTCCTCTCTCCTGGCGTGGTCGTGCGCGATCGGAGGCGATCATCTCAGAGGATCCCGATTACGTCACCCTCGACGAATGGTGGTTTGCGCACCGACAAGTTCCGCCCATCGCTCAACCAGGCCGTTTGCAGCGCCGCGCGCGTCAGCTCGAGCAGGCTGAATGGTGAGCAAAATGGTGAGTAGAGGGCCTCGGAGCCGTTCGAAGAACTCACGGCCTGACGTCGCTAACCCGCCCCGTGTCAGATATGAGTTCGCGAAGGGCGAGGCGTTCGCCTTGTCACCACTAATGGAGTTACGCTAACTGGGTACTCAGCTCCCGACCTAAAGGAGATAAGAAATGGCGGACATCGAGGTCAATCTTCCGCCAGGCAAACCCTGGCCGCCGGCCGATGCCCAGGCTTTCGTAGACGAAATCACAAACGCTGCGGCGGGGCGGCACGGCAAACACTGGGCCCTCCAGGTCTATGTCGAGAACCCGATCAGCGGTTACAAAGTGGTGTTCAAGCCGACCGGGCCGGGTGATCCGTAGCTCTCGAACCCCCTTCGGCGGCCACTCTCGTAAGATTTGGTCGGCCGTCGCCCCTGCGGTCCAAATCGATGACCGGCCACGGGACAGCGAGAGGACGATTCGGGCGCGCGATCCATCGCCGACACGTTCAGGCCGCAGAGATTGACCCCAGTCAGATCGTCGGCGAAGGTTGAGAGGTGGCGCTCCGGTCACTTCTCAAAAAACAGGGCGCTTTTTCGTGTGCGTCGCTGCGGACGCTTGTCGTTGCTGCGACTCGACGCGAACCCGGAGCTTGCCCCGCTGGCGCAAGATCTTGACGTGCGTCGCCGTTCCGCTGCGCCGGAAGTGCAGGTCCAGGCTCGCTTCGCCGACTTGAAGCCCGGTTACCGTTGCCTCGCCGAGCCAGTCCGGCAGGGCCGGGCGGCGAATCACAAGTTCGCGTCTTGTGGCGTCGGGCGTCAGGCCGAGCGCGGTCTGCAGCATGAAGGGGAGCGCGCCCGCCGCCCATGCCTGTGGGCTGCAGGCGACTGGGTATTGCACGGGCTCTGGATAGCGCTCGCGCGCGAAGCCGGCGAAGACCTCTGGGAGGCGGTAGTTGGGGAAGCGGGTCGCCGCCTGGTAGATCGCGGTGAAGACGCGCAGGGCCTCTTGCTCGAAGCCGTAGCGCTTGAGCCCGGCTGCGATCAGTGAGTTGTCGTGCGGCCAGACGGCGCCAACTTGGTAATCGATCGGGTTGAAGGCCGCCTCGCCGACGGCGAGTGTCCGTATTCCCCAGCCGCTGAACATCGGCGTGGAGAGGAGTCTCTTCGCGACGGCGTCAGCGTGCTTGGGGTCGACGATTCCTGACCAGAGTGCCTGGCCTTGGTTTGAGGCGAGCGACGCCGCTGGGCGGCTGCCTTGCTGGAGCGCGACCGCGAGGAACCGACGCCGGGGCAGCCAGTAGGCGCGCTGAAAGCGAGTGCGCAGAGTCTCAGCGGCTCGTTCGAGCTCGCGTGCCCGCGCAGCGTCGCCCTCTAACCGGTGGAGCCACGCCGCGTCAAGCTTCGCTCGATAGACGGCGCCTTGAACTTCGACCAGCGCGACCGGGGGAACGACCGGTGACCCGTCTTGGTTGGTGATCGCGTTGCCGGAGTCCTTCCAGCCCTGGTTGGCTAGACCCTTGCTCGAGCGCGACTCGTAGTCGACGAAGCCGTCACCGTCATGGTCGGCGACGTCGTCGATCCAGCGCAGCGCCCGTTCGAGGTTGCCTCTCAGCTTGTGGAAGAGCGCCAGGTCGCCTGTCCAGCGGACGTATTCGGCGAGCAGGCAGATGAAGAGCGGCGTCGCGTCGATCGTTCCGTAGTAGGGGGTCTGCGGCACTTCGTTGAGGTTGGCCTTCTCGTCGACCCGCAGCTCGTGCAGGATTTTGCCTGGCTCCTCGTCGCGCCATTCGTCGTGGCGGCGGCCCTGGTACTTAGCCACCAGAAGCAGCGTGTCGGCGGCCACGCGCGCGTCGTAGGCGAGCGTCTGCAGCGCGGTGACGAGACTGTCGCGTCCGAACAGGCAGACGAACCAGGGCACCCCCGCAGCGAAGAATGTCTCACCGCGTTCGCGCGTTGCGAGCATGCGCAGATCCTCGAACGAGCGCGCAAGCACCTGGTCGAAGAGCTCGTTGTCGCTCTTGACGGAGACCGTCGCGAACGATGCCTCGCCTCGGCGCGAAGAGACGGGCTTCGTCTCGAGCGCACCGGGCCCCCGGTCTTCGAGCGAGATCGTGATCCGCACGGTCGCCCGTTCCCCTGCTTCGAGGGCGAGCTTGTAAGTGGCGACCGCGCCGTGCCCCTTAGCGCTGGGCGGCGGCACAAAACCGATGAGAGTCGTGCGCTTCCGCTTGTCGGCACCGTCATATCGAAGGAGAAGCCCGCCCGTCGTCCAGCCCGGGCGATGGAGCTTGCCGCGCTTGCCGACGGCTGCTCCGCGGATCACGAACATGTCGTCGAAGCTCGTGGCGAACTCGAGGTCGAGCCGGCAGCCGACCGGCTCCGCCCCAAAGTTACGTACCTCGATCGTCTCGACCACCTTCCGTCCGAGCGCGCGCTCGCGCCGGATGCTCAGCCGCTCCTTCGGGAGCACCGTCCCGTCCGCGAGCTCGAGGTCAGGATTGGTCAGCTCGCAGACCGAGCGGTCGTCCTGGAACGCGCTCGAGAGCAGCACGGTCAGCGGCTGGCCGTCGATTCGAAGCGTGGCACGCTCGAGAAAGCGCGTGTCGTGGAAGTAGAGACCGTGGCTCCCGTTCACGTCGACGTCAAGATCGCCGTCGCGGGCACACAGGCAGAAGACACTACCTGCCTTCGTGATCAGGGTGTCGTTGAGGTCGGGGAGCACGGTCGAGCTCCCATGCTCGAGCAGACGTGACTCGCTACTTGCCTCCCGCTTCACACGAACTTGGGGTAGAGCGACATGCCGCCGTCGATAACCAGGGTCGTTCCGGTCACGTAGCTCGCCTGATCACTCGCAAGCCAGGCGACCGCGGCGGCGATCTCGTCGGGATTGCCTATCCGCCCGAGCGGGATCTCCTCTTCGACCGCGTGCTTTGCCTCGGGATCGTCCAGGACGAACTTGTTGATCGGCGTCACGATCGCGCCCGGAGCGATGTTGAGTACCCGGACCCGCTTACCGGCGAGCTCACGCGCCGCCGTCTTCATCAGCAACCTCAGCGCGCCCTTACTCGCGCAGTAGTGAGCGAAACCCGGCCAGGGGATGAACTCGTGCACGCTCGAAATGTTGACGATCGTCCCGCCGTCAGCTGCGGCCATCACCTTGCCCGCTTCGCGCAGGCAGAGAAAACTGCCCGTCAGATTCGTGTGTAGGACCGCATTCCAGTCCTCCAGCGACATCTCCAGCAGCGCCACCTGTTTCTCGATTCCTGCGTTGTTGACGAGCAGGTCGACGCCGCCGAGTTGCTCTGCGGCCTGTGCGACCATGCGCTCGACCGCGGACTCCTCGCCGATATCCGCCTGGAACGCAAACGCCCTTGTGCCCGCCTGCTCGATCGTAGAAACGACCGCCTCGGCGTCGTCCCGCTCCCGCTCCGAGTAGTAGTTGACGCAGACACTCGCGCCCTCGGCGCCGAGCCTCTCGGCGGTCGCCTTCCCGATCCCACTTGCCGCGCCAGTCACGATCGCGTTTCGTCCTTCAAGAAGCACTGTCTCCTCCCGTAGTCGTCCGCCAGAGCTTGCCCGACGCCTCGTCCGGCTGCTCCGTGTGAGGTGAAGACTGCCGCGCCGATCTCGTTCGCGCGACGATCAAGCGTCGACAGTTCATGGAAGGGCCCGGTTCATCGCTGCTCGCCACGTTGCAGAGCCGACTTCCGGGCGGCAAGGGCTGTGGGCGCCTCTGAGATGTGTGGCGGCAGGTACCTCCTCAAGACCTCGAGCGAGCCTCGCGATAGGCTGTTTTTGTCGCGTCGACCCCGACGGGATCGAGCTCTACCTCGACCAGAGCCTCGGCAGCCCGGGGCTTCTTGAGTTCCTTGGGCGCCGGCCCGACAATCGGTTCATGCAGATGGTGCGACGGCGTGTTCTCGCGATCGCGTTCTCGCTCGCCGTGCTCGCGCTGGTCTCCTCTGGCGGGGGCGGCCGTGCAGCGACCGACCGGACAGCGAAGGTCGTCGTGATCACGAGCGGGGTTATGCCCGAAGGAGATGGGCTCGGCGGCGGGGACTACGGCTACGCGGATTACGGGCTGGTGCTTCGGAACCGGTCGTTGACCAGGGACGCGATCGACGTCACTGTCGAGGTGGAGGCAGTCGACGGTCGTGGCCTGTCGCTCACGGACAGTTATACCGCCGTCACCCTAGTACCCGCCGGGGCAGACTTCGTCATCAGCGGCGCGCTGATCTGGAGAGGCTCGCCTGAGCTTGCCGGCATCGAGACCGAGGTACACGTCGGACAAACCGCGCCCCGACGTCGAAGACTGCCGCCAGTTAAGCATGTATCGGTGACGAGTTCCGGAGGCGTCATTGGGTCGTTTACCAACCCGTACAAGAAGCCGCTACCCGAAAGCGCAACGATCTACGGTGTTGTTCTCGACAGCAGGGGGCGAATCGTGGCGGCCGGCTACGATCTCACTGACGCAGTCACTCGACCCGGCGCGACTGTGGCGTTCGACATTCTCGGGACCTCGACGACGGTGCAGCTCGACGCCGTCACCTCCGCGAAAGTCTCAGTCGACCCATGCGGATACCTCGCCTTTACCCGCGTCTGTCCTGTCCCGGGCGCTCATAGCTGACGAACGCGGCAGGCGTAACTCGCTGCGATGCTCTCGTTTTACCGTGGGTGCGGCGTTATCGCACCCAGGAGGTCGCCGGTTCGAGCCCGGCTAGCTCCATTCGTTCGTTGTCGAAGTGACAACGAAACTCCTGCAATCGCCGACCTGGCCGTGTCTGATCGCTCGGCGACGAAACACCCGATACTCGAACCGGGCGAGTGACTCCGGGACGTAGTTCTTGACTCGTATCGACGCGAGTCGATATATTGACGCGCGTCGATGCGAAATCGGGTAGCTGGATCGCTAGAGCTGATCGAGTGCTGCCGTCCGCTCGGTGCGGCGACGCTTTCGGATGATGAGGCCGAGGCGACCGCGGCGCTGTTTCGCGTGTTGGCGGATCCGGCGCGAGTGACGATCGTGAACTTGCTCGCGACGAGCGGCGAGGCGGTCTGTGCGTGTGAGTTCGAGCCGGCACTGCGTCTGTCGCAGCCGACGGTGAGCCATCACCTGAAGAAGCTCACCGAGGCCGGGTTGCTCGAGCGTGAGCAGCGCGGGAAGTGGGCCTACTTCTCGTTGAACCCGGAGGCGAACTCGCAGCTGGAGCGCCTCGTTCGAATCTCGGAGGTGGTCTGATGAGCACTGAGGTGTCTGAGACCCTGCGCGAGCAGGTGCGGCAGCGCTACGCGGAGGCCGCGCGCGCGGCAGAAGGCCGGGCCTGCGGCAGCGGCGCGTGCTGCGCGGGCGAGGTGGGCGACTTCGGCGACGCGCTCTACACCGACACCCAACGCGGCGAGCTACCGGATGCGGCGGTGCTCGCGTCGCTCGGCTGCGGCAACCCGACCGCGGTTGCCGAGCTCCGCGAGGGCGAGACGGTCCTCGATCTCGGCTCGGGGGGCGGTATCGACGTGATCCTGTCGGCGAAGCGGGTGGGTCCGACGGGGGTTGCGTACGGGCTCGACATGACCGACGAGATGCTCGCGCTGGCGCGCAAGAACGCGGCCGAAGCCGGTGCCACGAACGTGCACTTCCTGAAGGGTGTGATCGAGCAGGTGCCGCTGCCGGCGGCGTCGGTCGACGTGGTGATCTCGAACTGCGTGATCAACCTCTCCGTCGACAAACCGGCTGTGCTGACGGAGATGGCGCGCGTGTTGAAGCCGGGTGGCAGGATCGGCGTCTCCGACGTCGTCGCCGAGGACCACCTAGGCGCCGACGAGCGGGCGGAGCGCGGCAGCTATGTCGGCTGCATCGCCGGTGCGCTCTCTCGATCCGAGTACCTCGCCGGACTGGAAGCAGCGGGCTTCGAGGAAGTGTCGGTCGAGTTCACGCACCAGGTCGCAGATGGCATGCACGGCGCGATCGTAAAGGCGACGAAGACACGCGCTCGGGCCACGAAGGCCCTGCCGGTCATTCAGCCCGCGGCGAGCGCTGGCTGCTGCTAAATGCCGCCACCCCCGCTTGTGCGACTACTGGCGGCTGAGGCAATCGGGACCTTCGCGCTGGTGTTCGCAGGGGCGGGCGCCGTGATGGTTGACGCGAAGACGACGCGCTCGGGCACGTCGGCGTCGCCATCACTTTCGGGCTCGTGATCATGGCGATGGTCTACGCCGTCGGGCACATCTCCGGCGCGCACTTCAACGCCGCCGTCACGTTAGCGTTCGCGCTCACCCGCCACTTCCCCTGGCCGCGCGCTGCCGGCTATTGGCTCGCCCAATTCGTTGGTGCTGTCACCGCCGCCGCGGTTCTGCGCGGCTCGCTCGGCGACATCGCCCAGGTCGGGGCCACGCTGCCCTCCGCCTCGCAGGGCCAGTCGTTTCTGTGGGAGCTTGTGATGACGTTCTTCTTGATGTTCGTGATCATGGCCGTGGCGACCGACACGCGCGCTGTCGGGGAGGCTGCGGCGATCGCGATCGGCGGCACGATCGGCCTCGATGCGTTGGACTGGCAATCGCGCCCATGACCTGGCGAGACATGCATGTCCTACAGGCTCAGCTGCCGGAGGCTCCGCACACGAACCGCGCATAAATCCACAGCTTTCCAGCGGAGAACCTGGCAGAGCTCCGATCCAGCCAGACGCCTTGTTAGCTGTCACGCGTGGCGTACACATGCTCGTGCCGGAAGAAAGGCACGTTGGCCGGTGCCAGCGGGGTTTTGCCGAGGACCAGGTCAGCGGCCTTCTCGGCGATCATCATCACCGGCGCATAGATGTTCCCGTTCGTGACATAGGGCATCACCGATGCGTCCACGACTCGAATGCCGTCGAGACCGTGAACCCGCAGCGTGCCGGGGTCGACGACGGCCATCCGGTCAGTTCCCATCCGGCACGTGCATGAGGGATGCAGCGCGGTTTCGGCGTCGCGCGCAACCCAGTCGAGGATCTCCTCGTCACTCTCGACCTCGGGACCGGGGGAGAGCTCGCCGGCGTTGAAGCGATCGAAGGCCGGCTGCTTCAGGATCTTCCGCGCGCAGCGGACCGCCTCGACCCACTCGCGCCGATCCTGGTCAGTCGAGAGGTAGTTGAACCGGAGTGCCGGATGCTCTCTGGGGTCGCGCGACCGGATCTTGATCGAGCCGCGGGCGTCGGAGTACATCGGTCCGACGTGCACCTGGTACCCGTGACCTTTCGGCGCCGAGCCGTCGTAGCGGATGGCGAGCGGGAGGAAGTGGAACATCAGGTTTGGATACTCGACGTCCTCGTTGCTGCGAACGAACCCACCGCCCTCGAAGTGGTTGGTCGCGCCCGGCCCGGAGCGTAGGAAGAGCCACTTGAACGCGACCGCCGGCCGGTTGCGCCACTTCAGCGCCGGCGCGACGGACACCGGACGCTTCGACTCGTACTGGACGTAGACCTCGAGGTGGTCCTGCAGGTTCTCCCCGACGCCGGGCAGGTCGTGCACGACGTCGATTCCGAGCTCCTGGAGTTCCCGTGGATTGCCGACGCCTGACAGCTGCAACAGCTGAGGGGAATTGATGGCGCCCCCGCAGAGGATCACCTCGTCCGCATCGATCGTGCGCGAGCGGCCGCGCTCCTCGACCTCGACGCCACATGCGCGCCGACCGTCGAACAGGATCCTGCTCACGAACGCTCGGCAGCGAACCTCGAGATTGGGCCGGGACTCGACCGGATGCAGGTACGCACCAGCAGCGCTCAGCCGCCGGCCGCGGCGGATGGTCCGGTCGAACGCGCCGAACCCTTCCTGCCGGTAGCCGTTCACGTCTTCGGTGAGCCGATGGCCCGCCTGCTGCACAGCGAGGAAGAACGCGGTGAAGAGCGGGTTCGTCGCCGCTCCGCGCTCGAGCACGAGCGGCCCGTCGCCGCCGCGATAGTCGTCGGCGCCTGCCGTGCAGGTCTCCATGCGCTTGAAGTACGGGAGGCAGTGCGCGTAGTCCCAGCTCGCCATTCCAGGGTCGGCAGCCCAGCGCTCGTAGTCGAGCGGGTTACCCCGCTGGAAGATCATCCCGTTGATCGAGCTCGAGCCGCCGAGCACCCTGCCACGGGCGTGGTAGATGCGCCTGCCTTTCATGTTCGGTTCGGGCTCCGACTCGTACTTCCAGTCGTAGAAGCGATTCCCGATCGGGAACGACAGCGCTGCGGGCATGTGGATGTAGACGTCCCACGCGTAGTCGGGACGTCCGGCCTCGAGCACGAGCACGCGCGTCGACGGGTCCGCGCTCAGGCGGTTCGCGAGCGCGCAGCCGGCCGACCCACCGCCGACGATCACGTAGTCGTACCGGCGCTCGCTCACGACACGACGACCGTCTGGAGCTCGGTGAACGATTCCATCGGCGCCGCCCCACCGACGCGGCCGATTCCACTCGCCGTCCCCGAGCGTCCGCCGAACGGAAGATGTCCTTCCCAGTAGTTGGACGACTCGTTGATGTTCACCCAGCCGGTGCGGACTCGGTCTGCGAACTCGAGACCGCGGGCGAGATCACCCGTGAAGATGGCCGCGAGCAGGCCGTACGGCGAGGCGTTTGCCAGCTCGATCGCATGTTCGAGCGAATCGATCGCAACGACGGGTGCGACGGGACCGAAGGTCTCCTCCTTGGCGACGAGCGAGTCGGGGCCGACATCGTCGAGGATCGTCGCCGGCCAGTAGAGCTCGGTTGGGAAGCCGTCGGCGCGCTTGCCGCCTGAAACAACCTGTGCGCCCCGTTCGACCGCGTCAGCCACATGCGCGTCCATCTTCACCGCCACACCGGCATTGTTCAGGGGGCCGAGTGTCGTCCCGTCCGCGAACGGGTCGCCGAGGACGACGCGTTCGGTCACGAGCCTCGCGAGCCGCGACACGAACGCCTCACGCACGTCGCGATGCACGAGCAGCCGCTCGCCGGCGGTGCAGCTCTGCCCGGCACAGAGGAAGCAGGCGGTGACCGTCGCTTCCGCAGCCTGGTCGAGGTCCGCGTCGTCGAGGACGACCACCGGCCCATTGCCGCCCAGCTCGAGCACGAGCGCCTTCCCGACCGCCGCCTCGGCCACCTTGCGGCCGGTCTCGGTCGAGCCGATGAAGCCGATGCCGTGGGTACCCGGGTTGCGCGCGATCTCGTCGCCGACGATGGCGCCGGGGCCGGTCACGAGGTTGAAGACACCAGGCGGGAGGTCGGCCTCGGCGACGCAGCCCGCCAGGGCAATTGCCGCTACCGCTGTTGTCGACGCGGGCGTCCACACGACCGTATTGCCGCATGCCAATGCTGGAGCGATCAGCTCCGCCGGCATCGTGTACGGCCAGTTCCACGGAGTGATCACACCGACGACGCCACGCGGCCTCCGCACGAGAAGCACTCGTTTGCCCGGAGAGAACGAGTTCGCGAGGCGGCCCTCGAGCCGTTTGGCGTCCTCGGCGGCCATGCGCCAGTAGCCGACGAGCTCTTCGACCTCGTCATACGCCTCCGTGCGGAGCGGCTTGCCCTGGTCGAGCGTGAGCGTATGAGCGAGCTCGTCCCGGCGTTCCTCGATGACATCGCCGACGCGGTGCATCGCAGCCGCGCGTTCGAATGCCGTCGTTCGTGCCCAGCTCTCCGCGGCGCGGTTCGCAGCGTTGATCGCGCGCTGCGCGTCCTCGCGGCCGCCCTCCGGGACCGCTCCGATCTCCTCGCCGGTTGCGGGCGACTCCGCCACGAACGTGTCGCCTGACGCTGCGCCCACCCACTCACCCGCGACGAACATCTGCATCAGTCGCCGAGCTCCTTGCGCCGCCGGTCGACGTAGGACTTCAGCTCGTCCTTCAGGTCAGCCTCCATCGGCGGCTCCTCGTACTCCTCGAGCGTCTTCTTCGAGATCTCGCTCGCCCGCATCGCCGCGTCGCGCCCACCGTTGCGCGCCCAGCGCTCGTAGTTCTCCGTCGACGAGAGCAGCGGCCGGTAGAAGCACTCGCGGAAGCGCTCGAGCGTGTGCACCGCGCCGAGGAAGTGGCCGCCCTGTCCAACCTCCTGGTGCGCGGAATAGGCCAGCGTCTCCTCGTTGATCTCGAGTGGCTTGAACACCTCGTACAGCATGCGCAGCATCTCGACGTCGACGATGAACTTCTCGTAGCACGAGACGAGCGCCGACTCGAGCCAGCCCGCCGAGTGCAGGACGAAATTCGTGCCCGCGAGGAACGTCGGCCACATCGACATCATCGACTCGTAGCCCGCCTGGGCGTCCACCGCCTGCGACGACGTCAGCCCTCCGCCGGCGCGGAAGGGCAGGCCGAAGCGGCGAGCGATCTGCCCGGTGCACAAGAGCCCGACCGCCGACTCCGGCGTCCCGAAGCTGGGCGAGCCGGACTGCATGTCGGTGTTCGAGAGGAACGATCCGAAGACAACGGGGCAGCCGGGACGGATCGTCTGGGCGAGCGCGATCCCCGCGAGCCCCTCGGCGACCTGCTGCGCGAGCGTTGCTGCCACCGAGACCGGCGACATCGCCCCCATGAGCAGGAACGGTGTGATCACCGTCGCCTGGTTCGCCTTTGCGTACTCGACCAGTGCGCCCAGCATGCGGTCGTCGTAGCGGAGCGGCGAGTTGACGTTGATCAGCGAGATGATCGCCGGCGTCTGCTCGAGCGAGTCGTGGCCGAAGACCATGTTCGCCATCGCGATCGTGTCCACCGCGTTGGGGCCCGACGTGACCGAGCCCATGAACGGCTTGTCCGAAAGCGTCAGGAGCGCGTAGACCATGTCGAGGTGTCGCGAGTCGAGCGGCTTGTCGTTCGGCTCGCAGATCGTCCCGCCCGGAGAGTCGAGCTGAGGGAACGATTGCGAGAGCTTGACGAAGTTCTCGAAGTCCTTGTAGGTCGCATCGCGCCGCTCGAGGCCGTCGCGGACGAAGGGGCAGCCGTACACGGCTGCGAAGACCATGTGCTTGCCGCCGATGTGGACGGTGCGCTCGGGGTTGCGCGCCTGGAGGTCGAACTCGGACGGCGCCTTCGCGACCTGCTCCAGGATCCAGTCCGGGTCGAACTTGACCAGCTGTCCCTCGACCTGCTGGCCTGCCCCGCGCAGGTAGTCGAGCGACTCCTCGTGCAGGAACTCGATCCCGAGCTCGCTGACGATCCGGCGCCAGCCGCGCTCGAGCTCCTGCATGGCGGCCTCGTCGAGGATCTCGTATCGCGGCATCTCGTTGACTAGCACGTCGCCTCCCGGGTTTCGATGAGTCGTTCGAGCGCTTGCTCCAGACCGCTTTCGCCCGTCTCGTGCACTTCCAGCGGCAGGCCGAGCTTCCGCGCGGCGCGCTCCGCGTCGGCTCGCAGCTGCTGTGTCGGCGCCTGCGCGAGCCAGACGACGCGCGTGTAGTTGCGAAAGTACTCGTCCCGCAGCTCCGGATGACGGTCGAGACCGAGCGGGCGCACGACAATGCGGTCGAAGGCGCGCACGAGGAAATCGGTCAGGAAGTAGGTGCCGGGCTCTTCGCTCATCAGGGTGCGCACCTCGTCCCGGGCGAAGAGGTCGTAGCAGTGCTCGCCCTCGAGCCGCATGTGGCCGTCGAGCGCGCCGCGCGTGCCGCAGTCGGCGTAGGCGACGAGAACGTCTTCGCCCGCGGCTGCTGCGGCAACTGCCGGCGCGATCCGCTCGGGTCTGCTGTGGAGCTCCGGCGGCAGCGCGCGCACCTCGAGCTGCCAGCCGCGCCGGGCGGCGATCGCCTTGACGTGGAGCGCCAGGGCCCCGCACGTGACGATGACGTGCCTCATGCCGGGAACGCAAGCTGATCGATGAAGAGGTCGTTGAAGTCCATGCGGCCGGAAAGCTCGATGTACTCGACCTCGTCGAGGATCGCATTTGCGGCGGCGCGCTCTGTCACGGACAGGGCCACGATCTTCGCGCCTTCGCCCGCGACGTTTCCGGCGGAGATGATGCGAGGCAGTGGGAGCTTCGGAACGAGGCCGATGTTCACGGCGCTCGCGGGCGTCAGGTACGAGCCGAACGAGCCGCCAAGCAGAACCTGTGAGATCTCTTCGGGCGCGATCCCCAACTCTCGGCAGAGGATCGCCCAGCCCGTCGCGATCGACGCCTTCGCGAACTGGAGCTCGCGCACGTCGCGCTGCGAGAGAAAGACGTCATCCGTGAGGTGGAAGACGTTCTCCTCGCCGATCTTCCCGAACCGTTCCGACGCCTCGAGCACGAACCGGCCGGAATGGTCGAGCAGGCCGGCCGCGACCAGCTCGGCGACCGCGTCCACCAGCCCCGAGCCGCACAGTCCGGCCGGCGTGACGTCGCCGATCACTGTCAGCTCGACTTCACCGTCGACGATCTTGACGCCTTCGATCGCACCGTCCGCGGCGCGCATCCCGCACCGAATCTGCGCGGCCTCGAAAGCAGGGCCTGCAGGAGCCGCGCAGGCTACGGTCCGCGCGGAAGAGCCGAGCACGATCTCCGAGTTGGTGCCCACGTCTATGAAGAGGCGCACACGGCGGTCGAGCGTGAGACCGGTCGCGACGATGCCGGCCACGATGTCCGGGCCGACGTAGGCGCCGAGCGCCGGGAAGAGGACCGCAGGCGCGCGTGGATGGACGTCGATGCCGAACTCGGCGGCCGTCGCCTCCGGCAGGCGGCGGGCCGTGATCGTGAACGGCGCCATCGACAGTGGCTCCGGGTCGATCCCGAGCGCGAGCTGGATCATGGTTACGTTTCCCGTCACGACGACCTCGTAGACGGCGGCCGGCTCGACGCCGCCCTCCTCGCAGACCTCGTGCATCAGCGACGAAAGGGTCTCGTGCGCGCGGGCGCGAAGCAGTTCGAGCGCCGCCGGATCGAGCATCGTTGCCGAGATGCGCGAGATCACGTCCGCGCCGAACGGCTGCTGGGCGTTGAGGATCGAGCTCACCGCGACGGGCTGGCCCGTCTCGAGGTCGAGCAGCGTCGCAACGACTGTCGTCGTGCCGAGGTCGAATGCAATCGCGTGGCGGCTCGACGATGTGTCGCCGGGCTCGACGGCGATCAGGACGTCGTCACACAGGACTGCGGTCACCTTCCAGTCGGACTCGCGCAGCGTCCCTCCGAGGCCGCGCAGAAGATCGAGCGGGACGCGGAGCTCGACGTCGTCCATGGCTGCGAGGACTCGTTCGAGGTCGGAGGCCTGGTCCTCGAGGGTCGGCTCCTCGAGCTCGAGGTAACGCTTCTGCACGGCGGGGCGGAGGATGACGTGACGGCCGACGCCTGCGAGAGCCGCCTTCGGACGCGTCTGCAGCGGTGGCACCTCGACGGTGAGGTCGTCGTGCGCGAGCGCGCGGCAGGCGAGCCGCCACCCGGCGTTCAGCTCCTCGATCGAGAAGGCGCGCGGATCGACAGGAGTGACCGGTGCGTGCCCCGAGACCACGCGCACCTTGCACTTCTTGCACGTGCCGTGACCGCCGCACGTCGAGTCGATCGCGATGCCGTTCCAGCTCGCCGCATCGAAGATCGTCGTTCCTGCGAGCACGCGCGTTTCCCGGAGCGTCCGGTCCTCCGCGCGTTGCAGGAAGCGGAGCCGGACCCGGTCGGGGTGCGGCTCGGGAAGCTCGACGGAAGGCTCGGCGCTCACGTGGCTGCCGCCGCCTGCTTCGCGCGGAAGTCGGCGATCCAGCGCGCTCCCCACTCGTCGTGGCCGAGCAGGAAGTCGCCCGCGCGCACGGCCTCGACGCATTGAGGCGCCCGAGCGTCCATGATCGCGCTCGTCAGGCCGTGACTCTGCGCGATGGCGAGGAAGGTCGCCCCGAGCGTATGCCGTCCCGGCAGTCCGAACGACGTGTTGGACGCCCCGCAAATCGTGTTCACGCCAAGCTCTTCGCTGATCAGGCGTACGCTCTCGACGAAGAGCGTCACGGCGCGGGGCTCGGCGCCGACCGGCATCGCCAGCGCGTCGATGACGATGTCCTCGGGCGGGATGCCGAAGTCGCCTGCCGCCGAGACGATCTTGCGCGCGATCGCGAGCCGGCGCTGCGGCTCCATCGGGATCTCGTCGTCGTTGGCGAGGGCGATCACCGCGGCGCCGTGGTGCGCGACGAGAGGGAGGATCGCCTCCAGCCGTTCGTCCTCTCCCGTGACGGAGTTCACGAGCGCCTTGCCCTCGTACGCGGCCAGGCCGGCCTCGAGCGCCTCGATGATCGACGAGTCGATGCAGATCGGGAGGTCGGTCAGCTCCTGCACGAGCGGGATCGCCTGTCGCATCAACTCGACCTCGTCCGCCAGCGGGTCGCCGACGTTCACGTCCAGCATGTCTGCGCCGCCGGCCACCTGCTCGGCGACGTCGACCTCGACCTGGGAGAGGTCGCCGGCCTGCAGCTGCGCCTGGAACCCCTTGCGCCCGGTCGGGTTGACGCGCTCGCCGATGACGCAGAACGGCTGCCCGGAGCCGATGACGACGGTCCTAGACCGCGACCGAAGAACCGTGTCCACGGGATTCCCTTTCGACGCGAGTCGGGATGCCGAGCCGTTGGCACAGGCGTGCGATGCCGGCTTCTCGGCGGAAGCTGATCAGGTGGAGGCCCGCCACCCCCGGAAGCGCACGCGCGTGCTCGGCGAGCTCGCAGGCGAGCTCGAAGCACTCCGCCTCGGGGTCGGGTGCGCGCTCGCACCGCTCGATCAGCTCGGGCGGCACCGAGATCCCCGGCACCTTCTCGTCGATGAACCGGAGCGAAGCGGTCGAGCGGACGAGGCAGATCGAAGGCAGCAGCGCGGCTTGGTCGGCCAACCCGCGCGCAACGGCTTCGGCCATGAACCGCTCGAGCAGCTCCTTCTGGAAGCAGACCTGGAGCTGGAAGAAGCGGGCGCCGGCCCGCACTTTCTCCAGAGCGCGCTCGACGCGGTAGTCGAACGGAGGCGCGCCGGGGTTTTCGACCGCACCGAGAAAGAGGTGCGGGGCCGGATGAATCGCCCGGCCTGAGAGGTACCGTCCGCGAGCCATGCCTGTGGCGGTGACGAGCAGCTGTGTGCTGTCGAGGTCGAAGACGCGGCGGGATTCGGGCTGGTCTCCCGCGGTGACGTCGTCTCCCGTCAGGCAGCAGATGTTCTCTACCCCGTGCAGCGCGGCGCCGGCGATATCGGCTTGAAGCGCCAGCCGGTTGCGATCGCGGCAGACGAGTTGCATGACCGGTTCCATTCCCAGCTGTTTGAGCGCGATCGAGACGGCGACGGGTGAAGCGTGCGCGTGCGCGGAGGTGTTGTCCGTCGCGTTGACGGCGTCCACCCAGGGCTCGTACGGCTCGAAGCGTTCGCTCACCGCGTCGAGCCCGCCGGAGTTGATCGTGAGCAGTTCGGCGGTCAAGACGAACCGTCCGCCGGCGATCGCGTCCTCAAGCTTCGACATGCCAACCCGGTGGCGTCTGCTTGTCGCGCTTGGTCAGGAAGTTGCGCCAGGAGGAGGTCCCCCAGAGCCGGTTGTCCACCGGCGGGCGCAGGTCGTGGATCTCTTCGGCCCACGGCAGCTTGCGCGACCGCTCGACCGCCTTCAACCACACGCAGCGCATCTCCGGGATCACCTCGCAGCCACCGTCGGGCCGGACACCGCCGCACGGGCCGTTGCGCAAGGTCTTCGGACAGTTCATAGGGCAGGTGAGGCCCGTCGAGTGCAGCACGCACTGCCCGCACATCCGGCAGCCGAAGACGGGTCTCTTGACGGCCGCTTCGACGAGGGCCAGGGGCTTCATCACGCAGGCACTGCAGAACGCTTGCGCTCGATCAGGTCTTTCGCGAGGCGCACGGCCGTCGACGCGTCCGGCGCATAGCCGTCGGCGCCGACCTTGTCCGCGTACTCCTGTGTCACCGGCGCGCCGCCGACCATGACGATCACGTCGTCGCGGATGCCGGCCTTCTCGAGTGCATTGATGTTCGCCTTGAACATGGGCATCGTCGTGGTCAGGAAGGCAGAGAAGCCGACGACATCGGGCGAGTGCTCCTGGATCTGCTGCACGAACGTCTCCGGCGCGACGTTGACGCCAAGGTCGTACACCGTGAAGCCTGCGCCCTCGAGCATGATGTTGACCAGGTTCTTGCCGATGTCGTGCACGTCCCCTTTGACGGTGCCCATCACATACGTCCCGACCTGCTTCGCGCCCGTCTCGGCGAGCAGCGGGCGGAGAATGTCGAGTGCGCCCTGCATCGCGCGCGCAGCGATCAGCATCTCCGGCACGAAGAAGTCACCGCGCTCGAAGCGGGCGCCGACCTCTTCGAGGGAGGGGATCAGCCCGTCGTAGAGCATCTTCTCCGGATCGAGGTCGTCCGCGAGACCCTGGTTGACGAGGTCGCGCACCTCTGGGGCATTGCCGACCAGCGTGTGGTCGTAGAGGCCCTGGATGATCTCTTCGTGGGTCATGCTGCACCTCCCTTGTGGTCGCGGTGGTCGAGCCGGCCCCCGAGCGACGTGGCCTGCTCGACGAGCAGGCGCGCGAGCTGCTCGATGCGGCCGGCGGTCAGGCGGGACGTGGGCCCGGAGATGGAGAGCGCGGCGACGACGTCACCGCCGGCGTTGCGGACCGGGGCGGCCACCGCGGCAAGGCCGAGCTCGAGCTCGTCCACCGCCGTCCCGTAGCCGCGGTTACGGACGCTCGCGAGCTCGCTCTCGAGCACGCTGCGGTTCGTGATCGTCCGGGGCGTGAAGCGTTCGAGCTGCTCCGGCACGGCGGCGGCCCCGAAGGCCATGAAGACTTTTCCGTTGGCGGCGACGTGGTGCGGCACGCGGCGCCCGACCCAGTTGGTGACGGCGACGAAATGCTCGCTATCGCGTTGGGAGAGATGTTCCGCGCCGAGTGGTCCGGGCACGGCGAGATTGATCGTCTCCCGGGTCTCGCGCGCCAGATGCTCCAGGACCGGCTCGGCGAGCTCCACGAGGATCTGGCCGCCGTCGCGGTGTGCAAAGCGCAGCAGCACCGGGCCGGCGGAGAGGCGGCCGCGGTCGGCCGAGCGCTGGACGAGGCCGCTGCGCTCGAGCGCCCCGACCAGGCGGGAGGTCGTGCTCTTCGGCAGGCCGGAGTACGCCGCGAGTTGCCCGACGGCCAGCGGTTCGCCGCTCTCGAGCACGCGGACGAGCAGCTCCGCCGCTCGATCGATCGCCTGGGTGCCGGGCTCGCTCGCCATCTCACATAGTGGAACGGGCGTTCCACGCAATTGTGTCGGCCCCGGCCGGCCGCGTCAAGCTTTGGCCGCTACCGCCCGTTCTTGCGCAGTTCGGCGACGATCGCGGGGACGATCTCGTGCAGATCGCCGATCACCGCCCAGTCCGCGCGGGCGACGATCGGTGCGTGCTCGTCCTTGTTGATCACCAGGATTCGCTTCGCCCCCTTGCAGCCGACGATGTGCTGGATCGCGCCGCTGATGCCGCACGCGACGTAGAGGTCGGGAGCGATCCGCGCGCCCGTCTGCCCGACCTGGTCGGAATGCGGTCGCCAGCCGAGGTTCGTGACGACACGAGAGCCGCCGACAGCACCGCCGAGGAGGTTCGCGAGCTCCTCGAGCAACTCGAAGCCCTCCTTGCTGCCGACGCCGCGGCCGCCGCCGACGACGACGCGCGCGGTGTCGAGCCGGACCGTGCCGGCGGTCGGTTGCTCGCGGCCGGAGACCTGCACGAGGAAGTGCTCGTCGGCGAGTGACGGAGCGAACTCCTCCGTTGCGGTCGCGACGCCGGTGGGTTGCGGCTCGACGGCATGTATCGCAACGGTGAGCAGCTTCGGCGTTCCGGTGAGCCTTGCCTCTTCCAGGAGGCTGCCGCCCCAGCGCTGGCGCGTGATCTGCAACGCGTCGCCGTCGGCTGCGACCGCGACCACATTCGCGGCCAGCGCAACGCCCAGACGTGCGGCGACGTGCGCGAGCACCTCCTGGCCGCGGTCGGTGCCCGGCGCGACCACGACCTCCGGCTCGAGCTCGATGACCGTCTGCGCCCACGCCGCGGGCGCGTAGTCGCCGAGCCGTGGGTGCACGACGCGGCGTGCCCGTGTCGTGTAGCCGTCGACGTCTGTCTCTTCGAAGACCAGGGCCTCGACTTCACCCAGCCCGCGCGCGAACGTCAGAGCTTCGAGCGAGACCGGGTCGCCGTCGACGAGGCAGAGGATCACGACGTAACGAGGCCGAGGTCGCGCAGCACCTCCACGACGCGCGGCGCCGCGTCGGCGCCGCCGCCGAGGATCTTGACGTGCGTCTCCTGCTCCGGCGGGACGACGAGCCTGATCGTCTCCAGCGCGCTCGCGCGCGGTTGTGGCTCGATCCTCGCGATCGGCGTCTTCTTCGCGCGCAGCCGCCCGGGCAGCGACGCGTAGCGCGGCAAGTTGATCCCTTCCTTCACCGTCACAACCGCCGGCAGCGGCAGCTCGAAGATCTCCCAGCCGCCGCCTGCCTCGCGCCGCGCCGTCAGCTTCCCATCCTCGATCGCGATGCCCTTGATGCCGGTGACGCACGGCAAGCCGAGCTCATGCGCGACGCGCACGCCCACCTGGTAGTCGCCGGTGTCGGCCGCCTCGTTGCCGAACAGCAGCACGTCGAACGGCTCGGGTTGCGCGCGGATCGCCTCTGCGAGTGCGGCCGCCGTCGCCTCCGCGTTCCAATCGCTCCCATCCGTTTCGAGCAGCACCGCGTTCTGCACGCCCATCGCCATTGCGTTCTGTAGCTGCTCGGCCGCGCCGGGCGGTCCCAGCGTCAGGACTGTCGTCGACCCGCCGTGCTCCGCCACGATCCGCAGCGCTTCCTCGACGGCGCACTCCTCGTGCGGCGAGATCGTGAAGCCGAGCAGGCTCGTGTCTATCGCCTGCGCGTCGGCCGTGAGCGTGATGCGTGCCCCCGTCTCGGGAACGCGCTTAACGCACACGAAGACGTTCAACTGCGAACCCGTGTGTTCTCCGGATCGAAGAGCGAGCGGCTGCCCTTGACCGCGACGGTGACGGGATAGCGGTCGCCCATGTACTGGACGAGCAGCTTGTTGCCCTCCTGCGCATGCTCCGGCGGCAGGTATGCGAGCAGCACGTGCTTGCCCACGGAAGGCCCCGAGCCCGCGCTGGTCACGTAAGAGCCTCGTCCTTTACGGTCGGTGATCCGCACGCCGTCCGGCGTGAGGATCGGCTCGCGCCCGAGCATGTAGCGCTTCTTCCCGTTCGAGGGTGACGTGTTGTCGTCGACGGTGAGCGTGGAGAGAATCGCCGCCGGCTCCTCGTTCCGGTGGCCCACGTGCGCCTCCTTGCCGATGAAGTCGGCGTCTTTCACCTTCGGCCGCTGCATGTCGGCCTCGACCACGTTGTACTCCGTCTCCAGTTCCGCTCCGTAGAGTCGGTAGCCCTTTTCGATCCGGCCGGTCGTGCCGTAGACGCCGATTCCCGAAGGGACGACTCCGAGCGGCTGTCCCGCCTCCCAGATCGTGTCCCACAGTGCGGCGCCCTGCTCCATCGGGGCGTACAGCTCCCAGCCGAGCTCGCCGACGTAGGAGATGCGCGAGGCGAGGGCGCGCACCGGCCCGATGTCGATCCAGCGGCAGCGGAGGAACGGGAAGCCCTCGTGCGAGACGTCGGCGCTCGTGGTCGCTTTCAGGATGTCGCGCGCGCGCGGGCCCCAGAGGCCGAGCGTGCACCACGCGGAGGTCACATCATCCAGCGCAGCGGAGCCGTCCGCGGGCAGATGGTCCTCGAACCACTTCCGGTCGCGCGGACCGTCCATGCCGCCGGTGACGATGCGGAAGACGCTGTCGTCGAGCCGCATGATCGTGAGGTCGGCCTTGAAGCCGCCGTGCTGGTCGAGGATCGACGTGTAGACGACTCGTCCGACGGCGACGTCCATCTCCGCAAGCGCGAGGCGCTGCAAGTAGTCGAGCGCTCCCGCGCCGACGATGTCGAAGACGGCGAAGGCCGAGAGGTCGATCATCGCCGCGCGGTCGCGCATCGCGAGATGCTCTGCGTTGATGATCGGCGACCACCAGCGCGACTCCCATTCCGCCTCGCGTGGCATCACTCGATCTCCGTACTCCTCGAGCAGAGGCTCGTTCGACGCGTACCACCACGGCCGCTCCCAGCCGGCCGTTTCGTAGAAGACGGCGCCGAGCTCGCGTTCGCGTGGGTAGAACGGGCTCA
>VAXG01000008.1 GCA_005883355.1 Actinomycetota bacterium
GGCACGTTCTCGTTGATCGCCTCGTTGATCGTCCAGCGGCCCTCACCCGAGTCCTCGACGTACGGGGCGATGTCCTCGAGCTTCGCGCCGTGCGTCTCGAACGCCGCGTGGAGAAGCTCGAGCAGCCACGAGCGGACGACCGAGCCGTTGCGCCAGATGCCGGAGATCTCGTGCGCATCGAGGTCGAACTCGGAATGCTCCATGATCTCGAAGCCCTCCGCGTACGACTGCATGAGGCCGTACTCGATCCCGTTGTGCACCATCTTCACGAAGTGGCCGGCACCGGACGGGCCGACGTGCGCATACCCCTCTTCCGGCGCAAGTGCCTTGAAGATCGGCTCGAGTCGCCCCACAGGCTCGCCGTCGCCGCCGACCATGAGGCAGAAACCGACCTCGAGCCCCCAGACGCCGCCGGATACGCCCGCGTCGACGAAATGGATCCCGCGATGCTTCGCTTCGACGTACCGTCGCTTCGAGTCCCGGAAGTTCGAGTTTCCGCCGTCGACGATCGTGTCGCCGTCGTCCGCGATCTCGAGCAGCTCGTGGAAGGTCTGCTCCGTGATCTCGCCGGCGGGAATCATCATCCAGAAGGCGCGGGGGGCGTCCAGCTGCTCTTTGAGCTGCCCGAGCGAGTCGGCAGTGCGCGCGCCGACGTTGGGGTCGTACGTGTGGATGTCGTGGCCGTGTTCGCGCAGGCGCTCGGTCATACCGGACCCCATGCGCCCGAGCCCGATCATTCCGAGCTGCACTAGAGATCCTCCAGTCTGACTCGCACGATCGGTCGCCCGCGCTCCCGCAGCGAACGGTAGTCCCCCTCGGCCTGGGCCCGGATGAGGCGGCCGAAGCCGAAGTCCTGGCCGGGGATCGGGATCTCCTCGCCGGTCTCGTCGACGACCTGGACGAAGAGCCCCGTCGGGGGGCCGCCCTTGTGGAGTTGCCCCGTCGAATGGAGGTAGCGCGGCCCAAGGCCGTGCGTGACGACGCAGCCGGTCTTGTGCCCACGGTCGATCAGCGACTGCAGCTCGCGCTCGCGCATCGGATCGATGAACGCCTGGATCCCGATGTAGTTCGGCGGCTCGGCGCGGGCCAGTAGCTCGTCCAGCGAGCCTGCTGGCTCTGGTCGTGGATCCTCGCCTGACGAGAGCACCTCCTTCGTCTTGTCCTTCGCCGCCTGGACGTCCGGCTGATCGAACGGATTGATCTCGAGGATCGCTCCCGCGACTGCGACAGCGAACTCCCAGCGGAAGAACTCGGCGCCGATCTCGAGCGGGTCTCCCAGTTGCACGTCGGCAGGCTGGCGATCCGGGCCGTCCGGGCTCTCACCCGGCGCCGGCACGAGACCTCGGCCCTGTTTGCCCGTGGACTCGGCGATCAGCTGCTCGGCCCACAGCCCGAAGTTGCCTTCCGTCTCGGTGATGCAGACCTTGTCACGCCCCTCGCGCCAGCGCTCACCGAGTTGGAGGCCCAGCTGAAGACCCGGATTTGCCTGGCGGCGGCAGGCCTCCGCCATGCGTTCGCCACCTTCGAGCAGACGCTCGATGTCGATCGCCATCAGCGCGGCGGGCACGATGCCGAACGGCGACAACGCCGAGTAGCGGCCGCCGATCGTCGGCTCGCCCGCGAAGACGCGCATGCCGCGCGCCTTAGCCAGCTGCTCGAGGGACGAGCCCGGATCCGTAATGGCGATGAACTGGTCGCCATGCCCACCTGTCTTTTCCCAGAAGTACTCGAAGTGCGAGAGCGTCTCGAGCGTCCCGCCGGACTTCGACGAGACGATGAACATCGTCTTGCTCAGATCGAGCGACTTCTCGGCGTGCCGGATCATCGCGGGGTGCGTGGTGTCGAGCACGTGCAACTGCTGTGCGCCGAACGTGCGCTTCAACACTTCGGGGGCCAGAGAGGAACCGCCCATGCCGAGGAGGACGAACGTGTCGAACCCGCTGCGTGCTCGAGTGGCGAACTCGACGATCTCGCCCGCGCGCTCCCGCATTCGCTTCGGCTCGTCGAGCCAGCCGAGCCACCTGTCCTCGTCCGAGCCGGTCCAGACGGTGCCGTCCCGCTCCCAGATCCGCTCGACCAGCTCCTGCTGCGTCGCGACTGTCACGCTTGAACGAGCTCGCCGCGCTTGGCGCTGATTCCGTCCAACAACTCGCGGAAGGAATCGGTGAACTTCTGGACACCCTCGCGTTCCAGCGTGTCAGAGACGTCGTCGTAGTCGATCCCGGCGACAGCCAGGTCGTCGAAGAGCTTGTGGGCCGCGTCGACGTCCTTGGTCAACGTCAGCTCGACCTTGCCGTGATCCTGGAAGGCGCGGATCGTCTCCTCGGGCATCGTGTTCACCGTCTCTGGGCCGATCAGCTCCTCGACGTACATGACGTCGCGATAGTCGGGATTCTTCGTCGACGTGGACGCCCACAGGCAGCGTTGCTTCGAGGCGCCCTTCGCCTCGAGGGCGTCCCAGCGTGGGCCGGCGAAAGCGTCGAGGTAGTTCTGGTACGCGAGTTTCGCGTTGGCGACGGCGAGCTTTCCCTTCAACTTCTTCGCGTCGCCACCGATCTCGTCGAGCCGCCTGTCGGTCTCCGTGTCCACCCGGGAGACGAAGAAGCTCGCGACCGAGCGCACCTGGCTCGGGTCGCCACCGCTCTCGACGAGGCGCTCGAGACCGTGGATGTACGCCTCCATGACCTCCTTGTGTCGCTCGAGCGAGAAGATGAGCGTGACGTTGATGTTCTTCCCCGAGGCGATCATCTCCTCGATCGCCCCGAGACCGGGCTCGGTCGCGGGGATCTTCACGTAGAGGTTGGGCTTGTCGATCCATTCGTGCAGCCGGCGCGCCTCCGCAACCGTGCCGTCGCGGTCATACGCGAGCGTGGGATCGACCTCCCACGAGACGTACCCGTCGAGGCCTTGGCTCTCGTCCCAGACCTTGCGCAACAGGTCGCAAGCATCGGAGATGTCGTGCGAGGTGAGCTGGAGAAAGGTCTCCTTCGGATCCTCCTCGCCCGACTCGAGGATCTCGCGCAGTTGGTCGTCGTACGCGTCACCCTCGGCAATCGCCTTCTGGAAGATGGTCGGATTCGAGGTGACGCCGACGACGGCGTCCTCCTCCATCATCTTCGCGAGCTTGCCGCTCTGCAGCATCTGGCGCGAGAGGTAGTCGCTCCAGACGCTCTGGCCGAGCGCGGACAGCTTGTGCAGGTTCGATTCAGGCATGAGAGGTGTTCCTTTCCAAGTCTTCGATCATCTGGAGTCGTTTCACATACCGCTCGCCGCCGTCGAATCGTGCCGCCAGGAACGTCGTGACGAGGTCACGCGCCAACGACGGCCCGACGACCTCGGAGCCCAGGCAGAGGATGTTCATGTCGTCGTGCTCGACGCCCTGGTGAGCCGAGTAGACGTCGTGGCAGATCGCCGCGCGGATACCGGGAAGCTTGGAGGCGGCGACGGAGGCGCCCACACCGGAACCGCAGACGAACACTCCACGGTCGGCGTCCCCGCGCTGAACGGCCTCGCCGATCTCGCGAGCCTTCTCCGGATAGTCGATCCGGACCGCGTCGGTGTCGGTACCCAGGTCCACGACGGAGTGCCCGGCAAGCGCCTCGAGCACAGCCTCGCGCAGGCGAACGCCCCGGTGGTCGAATGCAATCGCCACCTTCACGACTGGACCGTACCCCACCGGCAGAAGCTGACGCCTGGCTCTTAGAATGACCGCGATGGACCCGAACCAACTCCGAGAGCTCGGCCAGCAGTTCCGGGTCGACTCGATCCGCCCGGCCGCGGTCGCAAAATCAGGCCATCCCACTTCCGGGATGTCGGCCGCCGACCTGATGGCCGTGCTGGTGGCCAACCATCTCCGCTACGACTTCGGCGACCCGAAGAGCGCGCTCAACGACCGGCTGATCTTCTCGAAGGGGCATGCCTCAACTCTGTACTACGCGATCCTGCGCGCGGCCGGAGCCATCACCGACGACGAGCTGCTCACGTACCGCAAGTTTGGAAGCATGCTCGAGGGACACCCGACGCCGCTGATCCCATGGGTGGACGTTGCGACGGGCTCGCTCGGACAGGGCCTGCCGATCGGCGTCGGCATGGGGCTCGCCGCTAGGTACCTCGACCGCCTCCCCACCCGTGTCTGGGTGCTCTGCGGGGACAGCGAGATGGCCGAAGGGTCGATGTGGGAGGCGTTCGAGCACGCGTCGCATTACGAGCTCGAGCACCTGACCGCCATCATCGACGTCAACCGCCTCGGACAGCGCGGCGAGACGATGATCGGCTGGAACACCGGCGTCTACGTCGCGCGCGCGCGTGCGTTCGGCTGGAACGCGATCGAAATCGACGGACACGATGTCGAGGAGATCGACCGCGCCTATAAGGAGGCGGAGGAGACGACCGGCCGCCCGACGGTCATCGTCGCGCGCACGATCAAGGGAAAGGGCGTCAAAGCGGTCGAGGACAAGGAAGGCTGGCACGGCAAGGCGCTCGACGATCCCGACGCGGCGATCGAGGAGCTCGGCGGCATCCGGAACATCCACGTCGACGTCGTAAAGCCCGAACCGGCCGAGCCGCACCGCTTCCCTGATGGTCAACTGGAGCTGCCACGCTATGAGTTGGGACAGCAGGTCGCCACGCGCAAGGCGTACGGCGAGGCGCTGGCCGCGCTCGGGTCCGCCCGCGGAGACGTCGTCGCGCTGGACGGCGAGGTCAGCAACTCGACGTTCGCCGAAATCTTCAAGCAGGCGCACCCCGACCGCTTCTTCGAGATGTACATCGCGGAGCAACAACTCATTGCCGCCGCAGTGGGCCTGCACGCGCGCGGCTGGAACGCGTTCGCCTCCACCTTTGCCGCGTTCTTCTCGCGCGCCTACGATTTCGTCCGCATGGCCGCCATCAGCCGCGTCGATCTGCGGCTCGCAGGCTCGCACGCAGGCGTGTCGATCGGCGAGGACGGTCCGTCCCAGATGGCACTCGAGGACATCGCGTCGCTGCGCGCAATTCACTCGAGCGTGGTCCTGCACCCATGCGACGCGAATCAGACGGCCAGGCTCGTGGTGGCGATGGCGGACACGAAAGGCATCGTGTTCCTGCGCACCCTCCGGCCGAACACGCCGGTGATCTACGGGCCCGACGAGGAGTTCGAGGTCGGCGGCAGCCGCGTCATCCGCGCATCGGACGACGACGACGTCACGATCGTCGGCACTGGCATCACGGTTCACGAGGCGCTGCAGGCGGCCGACGCATTGGAGGACGACGGCATCAGCGCGCGAGTGATCGACGCCTACTCGATCAAGCCGATCGATGGCGACACGCTCCAGGCAGCCGCCGAGGCGACGGGCAAGATCGTGACGGTCGAGGACCACTTCCCCGAAGGAGGCCTCGGCGACGCCGTCTTGGCCGCGCTCGCCGAGAAGGACGAGCACCCGCGCGTGCTGAAGCTGGCGGTGCGTGAGATGCCGCGCTCGGGCAAGCCGGAAGAGCTCCTGAGTGCCTACGGCATCGATGCCGAGCACATCGCGGCCGCGGCGCGTCAGCTGGTCGGCTCGGAAGTCACGACCTCGTAGAGCCGGCGCTGCCGCTCACGGGCGGCGCGGAACGCCTCCGTCCTGTCGCGGCGGGGCTGGACGACGCGTCCGAGCTGCGCCGGAGCGGGCGGGGCGCCAAGGCGCTCGAGAGCCAGAACCGCGGCGCCGCGCAACGACGCCTCCTCGACGCCCGATGTCGTCAGAGGCCGCCCGAGCGCGTCGGCCATGATCTGCACCCAGTCGGGGTCGTGCAGGAGCGCGCCGCCGGTGGCGACGACCTCCTCGATCTCCGGCATCAGCTCCGCGACGTCGGCGAAGCGGAAAGCAACGCCTTCGAGCCCTGCCTGGCGCAGGTCGAGCGGCGTCGTGTCGAAGGTCAGCCCGTGGATGGCCCCCTTTGCATGCTGGTGCCAGCCGGGGCTGCGTTCGCCACCGAGCAGTGTCAGGAACGTCAGGCCGTGGGAATCGGGGTCGCGCCCGGCCAGCGAGCCGCCGCCGTCTGCCAGCGTTGCCTCGATCCACGCGTAGAGATTGCCTCCGTCGGAAAGCGAGCCGCCTTCGACGACACGCGTGTCGTCGACCCAGTGCAAGAACAGCCCGGGCCGTGGCTGCGGGCGCGCCGTCTCGTAGACGGTCCGAACCGCCCCCGAAGTTCCGATCATCAGCGCGGCTCGCTCACGCGTCACACAGCCCACGCCGAAGTTGGAGCACGCACCGTCGAGCAGCGCAGGGAACCACCCGTCGACCGGAGCATCCGAGATCTCGGGCAGTCGTTCCTCGTCGATCCGGAGCGTGTCGAGCAGCTCCTCGTCCCACGTACGCCTCCGCAGATCCACGAGTCCGGTCGGTGAAGCCATCGCGATGCCGGCACCGACTCTTCGGCCGAGTAGCTGTTCGTAGAGGTAGTCGCAGAAGGAGACGAAGCGATCTGCGGTCCGGAAGACCTCTGCGTCCTCCTGCGCGAGCCACGCCAGCTTCGCCGGCCAGTAGCTCGTATGGATCTGACATCCGGTACGCGCGTGAACGGTCTCGTTGTCCAGACGGCGCCGCAACCAGTCGGCGGCATCTGCGGAGCGCGTGTCACGCCAGGACAGAATCGGCGTCAACGGTCTCCCGGCCTTGTCGAGCGCCAGAAGACTGTGCCCGAAGCACGACGTCGCGACGGCATCGACGCCCTCCGCACCACCTGCTTCCTCGATCGCCTCGCGCGTCAGCTGGACAATGCGATCCGCATCCGCTTCGCCGCTGTACTCCCGCCGTGCCGGCTCGCCGAGCTCCTCCGCCGTCTCGTCGAACCGGTGCGCGCGCACCGACGAGGTGCCCACATCGAGAGCAAAGATGCGCAGACCGGGCACGCGCCGGACGATAACGTCCGGCTAGCGGCGATCAGGCGGCGCCGGCGGAAGGAGCCTGCACCGCGGCCGCAAGTGCGCGCTGCAGCTCCTCGAGGGTGAACGGCTTCTGCAGGTGCGCCGCCGGGCGCAGTTCCCGCGTCCTGTCGTTCGGAGGCGCGATGCTCGCGCAGATGATCGGGAGGTCCGGCGAGCGATCGCGAAGTTGTTGCGCGAGCGTGAGGGCCCGGTAGCCCTCGGGCTCGACGACCACGGCATCGATCTCGGGATCCTCGAGATCCTGCGACGGGACGTGCATGACCGCCTCGTGCCCGAGGCGGACGGCGACGCGCCGAACGAGCTCCCGGATATCGGGCTGCGGCTCGAGAATGAGGATGCATCCCACGCTGCCTATGATTCCAGAACAGAGTTGCCAAAAGGCTGGGTTCGGGTGTGAAAGCGGTATGAAAGAGCCTAGAACGCGGCCGGGCGCCTCAAACGCGCGGCCGAGGACGGCCTGCACCCGCGCTCGCAGCTCCTGCGGGCTGAACGGCTTCTTCAGGTAGTCGTCCGCGCCGGCCTCGAAACCGCGCTCGACATCGGCCTCCTGGACGCGGGCTGTGAGCAGGATCACGGGAATGTCGCTCGTCGCCTCGTTCGCACGAATCCGCTGCGTCACCTCGTAGCCGGTCAGCTTCGGCATCATCACGTCCAGCACCGCGAGGTCGGGGGCACGCTCGGACACCCGCTGTAAAGCCTCCTCGCCGTCGCTCGCGCGGACGATCTCGAGCCGGCCCGCTCGAGCCGGAACGCGACCATCTCGAGCATGTCCGGATCGTCGTCCGCGACGAGGATGACCGGCCGTTCCGCGGTCTCAGTCATACGGCCACCATCTCCCGGACCGCCAGCGGGAGCTCGACACAGAAGGTCGTTCCGGATCCGACCTCGCTCTCCACCGTGACGCGACCCCCGTGCCCATCGACGATCGCCTTCACGATCGCAAGTCCGAGGCCGGTGCCCTGAATCGCCTGCTCGTTGGCCGTCGATGTCCGGAAGAAGCGCCGGAAGAGACGCCGCTGGTCTTCGGCCGAGATGCCCATCCCGGAGTCGGCGATCTCGATGTGGACATGATTGCCGCGGCCGACGGCGCTCACGTCGATTCGTCCGCCCGGCAGCGTGAACTTGATCGCGTTCGAGATGAGGTTGTCGAACACCTGAGCCAGACGGGCGCGATCCGCATCGACCTCGGCGACATGATCGGCGTTCAGCTGAATGGCGAGGTCCTTTGCCTCGGCGGCAGGAAGAGCCGCATCCACTGCCTCGGTCAGGAGACCGATCAACTCGAACGGGCTCTTCTCGAGGGAGATGACTCCCGCCTCGGCCTGTGAGACGAACAAGAGGTCTCCGACGACGTGGAGCAGGCGGTCGGCGTTCCGGTCGACAACGGAGAGGAAGCGCTCCTGCTCCTCGTTCAGCTCGCCGACCTCTCCGCTGGTCAGTAACTCGAGGTAGCCGCGAATCGACGTCAAGGGGGTGCGAAGCTCGTGCGAGACCGAAGCGACGAAGTCGTCCTTCATGCGGTCGTGCTTACGGAGCTCCTCGTTCTGGACGCGGATCCGTCTGACGAGGCGAGCGGCGTACCAGGCGAAGGCAAGGCCTCCCCCGATCGCCAGCACTCCCGCGAGAATGGCCGCGACGAGAGCTCGCCCGCTCGAGTTGACTGCGTCTTGGCCAAGGTCTCGCCCCTGATGAGCGTTGATCTGACGCAGTGCGCGGAGGGGCACGAAGATGTCGTCCTCCGCCGCACTGAGCTCGGAGTTGAGACGCCGCTTGGCCCGCTGACCGTCGCCGGCCACGAGGATCCGGGGTTGGAAGGTCGCGACCGGGCGCTTGTCGGCTCTGATCGCGCGCGTGACGAGGCCGGTTTCCTCGGGCTCGCCGACCCCGACCTGCGAGATCTCCCTTTCGAACCCTCTTTCCATCGCGCGGGCCTCGGCCAGGAGACCAGGGCTAGACGTCAGCAGGTACTCGTTCATCACCTCGCGCTGGCGCCAGAGATACGTCTCAGCCGTCTGCGCGGTCGTCTCCTCGCGGACGGCGCCCAACGCAACCGAGCGGGCGTGGACCGCATTCCTGTAGCTCCATACCGTCACGGCGAGTGCGACCCCGATGCACGCGATCACCAGGCTGCTGGCCAGGCCGATGCGCCGCTGACTCGAGATCTGCATGTTCACTCGATAGGGCTAGAACGAGCGTGCGACGAAAACTTGCGCAGGCCAAGAGCGATCCCTCGTGCGGGGTACCCCGACTAGCCTCTAGCCCATGGCCGTCGTCATTGCGTCCAATCTGCGCAAGGAGTTTTCCGGCGACCCGTTGTTCGACGGGGTGTCTTTCAAGGTCGAGCGCCGCGACCGCGTCGCGCTCGCCGGGCCCAACGGCGCCGGCAAGACGACCTTGCTCCGGGCGCTCGTGGGCGAGACGAGCCTCCAGGGCGGTGACCTGGCCTTCCAGAAAGGGACGCGTGTCGCTCTGCACGACCAGCGGCCCCCGCTCGAGCGGCGTCTGACATTGCGGGAGTACGTCCTCTCAGGCGCGCGTGACCTGATCGCCCTCGAGGAAGAGCTGCGGCGGCTCGAGCGGGCGATGGCAGCCGGCGATCACGACGACACGACGATTCGCAGGTACGGCGAGGCCCAGGCGCGGCTCGAGCATGCCGGCGGCTACGACTGGCGCGAGCGCGCAACCGCGGTCGTCCGCGGCCTCGGCTTCGCGGACGAGCAGCTCGACCGTCAGCTCGACACGTTCTCCGGAGGCGAGCTCACGCGAGCATCGCTGGCGCGGGCGCTCGGCGGCGATCCCGATCTCCTCCTCCTCGACGAGCCGACCAACCATCTCGACGTCGAGAGCCTGGAATGGCTCGAGCGGGAGCTGCAGTCCCTCGACGCCGGGATCATGATCGTCGCGCACGATCGCTGGTTTCTGGAAGCGGTGACAAACGTGGTGCTCGAGCTCGATGCGGGACGTTCGACGTACTTCAAGGGCCCTTGGCATGCCTGGCGTCTCGAGAAAGCGTCCCGCCTCCACGCCGCGGCGAAGGCGGCCGACCGTGTCGGCCGGGACATCGAGCGGCTGGAGCGCTTCGTCGCCCGCTTCCGAGCCTCGACGGAGAAGATGGCGCGGAAGGCACAGGTGAAGCTGACGCAGATCGAGCGCCTGAAGAAGGAACGCGCCAAGTCCAAGAGCGAGATCGATCTGCTCACGCGCCGGAGCAGGAGCCTCGGCTTCGAGTTCCTCAAACCCGCGCGCAGCGGCCGCACTGTACTCGAGGTCGAAGGTCTAGACCTCCGGATCGGCGAGCGCGTATTGCTCGAAGACGCGAGCTTCGCGATCGAGCGCGGCGAGCATGTGGGGCTCGTCGGTCCGAACGGATCGGGGAAGACAACACTGCTCGAAACGATCCTGGAGCGCCGTGAGGCCGATGACGGCTCGGCACGACTCGGGCACGGCGTCGTCCCGGCGTACTTCTCCCAGCAGGAGATGGAGCTCGACACGCGCGGCTCCGTGCTGCAGTGCGTTCAACGCGCAACCGGTCTGCAACGTCCGGACGCGCAGAAGCTGCTCGGCCGTTTCCTCTTTTCCGGTTGGACCGAGCACGAGAAGCCCGTCGTCGCGCTGTCGGGAGGCGAGCGCCGACGTCTTGCGCTGGCACTGGTCGTCGCCTCCGGCGCGAACTTCCTCGTCGTCGACGAGCCGACGAACCATCTCGACATGGAGAGCCGCGAGGCGCTCGAGGCTGCGCTCGAGGCGTTCCCGGGAACGATCCTGCTCGTCTCGCACGACCGTGCGCTCCTCGACGCGGTGGCCGAGCGGACCGTCGCGATCGAGGATAGGCACCTCAACTCGTACGACGGCGGCTGGGCGGAATACGTTCGGCGGCGGGAGGCACGGCAGACGCCCTCTCCTCCCCCGGTCGAGCGAAAGCCCGCGGCCGAGTCGCGCAAGGCGACGGTCAAGCCAAAGGCTCCCTCGGAGCTCGAGCGCATCGAGGCGGAGATCGCCACCCGCGAGAGCGCGGTCGCCGAGCTCGAGCAACGCCTTGCAGAGGACTGGAACGACGTCGACATGCTCGCGGCTCACCGCCGCGCGCGCGAGGAGCTCCAGGCTTTGCTCCAGAGGTGGGAGCTCCTCTTCGAGCGGGCGCACACATGAGCGGAGGCCTAGTCGAAGGTCGCGATCAGCGCCTCCGCCACGACCTTCAGTGGACGTCCCGAAATCTGGCTCGCCTTACGCAACCGCGCGAACGCCTCTTGCTCGGAGAGACCTTCCTTTTCCATCAGCAGGCCCTTCGCACGCTCGATCGCCTTGCGGGCGGCGAGCGCATCCGCCAGGGACTCCGCCTCCTCACGTAGAGCGGCGAGCTCCTCGTGGCGGGCGCGGGCCGTGCGAATGGCCGGCAGCAGATCCTGCTCGCGAAAGGGCTTGACGAGGTAGCCGAACACGCCCGCCTCGGCGGCGCGCTCGACAAGCTCGTCCTGCCCGTAGGCAGTCAGCATCACGATCGGAATCGGCCGCTCGTCGAGGATCCGCCGGGCCGCCTCGATCCCGTCGAGCTTCGGCATCTTGACGTCGAGGAGGGCCAGGTCCGGCCGCTCCGAGCGGGCGAGAGCCACGGCTTCCTCCCCGTCCCGGGCCTCCCCGCACACCTCGAAACCGGCGTTCTCCAGCAGGGCCCGGAGGTCGAGCCGGATGATCGTCTCGTCCTCGGCGACCAGAATCCTCACCTGTGCTGGGTGAGTTTGGCGGAAACCGCTCAGCCGAGGGATCGTGTCGCCGGCCAGCCTGGGCGATTGTGGTGGTGCGGCTCCTCATGTCTGACCAGGAATTCAGCATCCCCAGACCCCTCGTGCTCCGTGTGGAAATCTCGGCGGAGCAGGCTGCCTCCCTCGCGCCCCTCCTCGGCGGGCAAAACGACGTCGAGCCCGAGCCGATTTCGGCCCCGCAGCGGCTGCAGCCGATTTCCGACTATGCGGCGGACGCACGGGTCACCGAGCTCAAACGCCTCGAGGGCGACCTCGAACAGCGCGAGGCCGAGTTCGAGGCCGACGTCCAGTTCCGCGAGGACCGGATCGAGCGCTGGCGCACCGAGCTCGAGGAGCTCGAGCAGACACTCGACCGACGTGAGCGAGACCTCGTCAACTACGTCGACCAGCTCCAGGGGGCCATGTCCGGGAACGACGGCGCCTGGTGGTCACGACCCGCCGGCGGCGACGGCGGCGTCCGCTAGCTGGCTCCGCGCGAAAGCTGCGCTTTCGCATCAGTTTGCCTCCCCTAAGCCCGGCTTCGCCTGGTCTTAGTCTGCGGCTTTTTGGGGCCTGGTGGGTTACGCGGGGAAGATCACTTCGGCTCGTGTGCCAGCATCGTTTGTAAGGTCGAGGCGACCCTGTAGCTCGTCTCGGACCAGCGCTTGGACGATCGACAGGCCGGTTCCACTCGCATCGGCTTCGATTCCCGAGCCGTCGTCGGCAATTGCGAGCAAGACCTGGCCGTTTCGTTGCGCTAGCTCGATCTGCACGGTGTCGCCGCCGTGCTCCAGGGCGTTTTGCAGTAGCTCGCTGAAGACCAGCGCCAGCGCGGTGGCCCGGTTGCCTGCGATCGAGACGGACTCGAGATTCGCTTGGACATCCTTCCCGCCGGAGAGGCCCTGAACGAGCATCGCGCGCAGGCGCTCGAGGAGCTCGCGTAGCTCGACGACCTCTTCGCGCTGTTCGGTCAAGACCTCGTGGACGGCCGCGATGGCGAGGATGCGGTGGACCGAATCCTCTAGCGCTTTGCGCGGATCGGCGTTCGTCGCGCGCGCCTGCAGGCGCAGAAGCGACGCGACCGTCTGGAGATTGTTCTTGACCCGGTGATGGATCTCCTGTGCGAGCACGCCGCGCATGACGGTGCGCCCGTGCTCGAGCGCCACCGCTGCATGGTGGGCGATCGACACGAGCAACGCCCGCTCCTCATCCGTGAACGGCGTGTCGCGGTCGCAGACGAGCTCGCCGATCTGACGCCGCTTCCAGCGCAGGGGAAGCCGCACGTTGTGCGTCCCGGCTCGGCCTTCGGGCCAGGCGATGTTGCCGTCCTCGAGTACGAGCGCTGCGCCCGTGGCGCCGACCGCCTCCATCGTCGTCTTCACGATCGCCTCGAGTGACTCCTCGAGATAGAGGGACTCCGAGACCGCCTCCGAGATCTTGGCCAGAGCCTCGAGCTCGGCGACCCGGCTCTGCGCCTGTGCGTAGAGCTGTGCGTGCTGAATGGTCTGCGCGACCTGATCCGCAATCGCGACGAGCAACTCGATCTCGTCCTGCGTGAACTCGCGCGGTGCGAGCGTGCGCACGTTCAGCGCGCCCGCGAGCTCGTCGCGCGCGAGGATCGGCACTGCGAGGATCGACTCGTAGGCGTCCTCCGACAGATTCGCGAACTGTTTGAAGCGCGGATCGAGATGCGCCTGCGACGGAATCATCACCGGCGCCCGGTCGGCTGCGGCGGTTCCCGTGATTCCCTCGCCCGGCCGCAGCCTCGGGCGCTTCGTCATCTCCTCGACGCTCGTGCCGTGGGTGGCGCGGAGGATCAGCTCGTTCGTCCCCTCGTCGTAGAGGTAGACGAAGCAGGCCTCCGTCTGTAGGGCGTCGGCGACCTTGCTCGCGACCAGCTCGAGCACCTCTTCGAGGTCGAGCGTCGAGTTCACCGCGGCGATCGTCTCGGTGAGAAGGCGCAGGTGCCGCGCTCGTACGTCCATCAAGGCTCTAGGCTAGCCCGCCGTTCTCCGGGCCACTCGACGCCGCTGCCGACCAAGACTACGCGGGGACACCTCCGGCGCCCCGGTGAGCCGCCCACTCCCGACCCGCGAGGCTCCCTGCGACTCCGGCGACGGCAAGGGCGTTCATGCCGTGCAGGACGCCGAGCCAGGCCGAAGCCCCGCCCGCCGCCGCAAAGAGAATCTGAAGCACGATCAGCCCCAGGATGCCTCCGCTCGCCTTCACGCGACCCGGCCTGCCTCCGGAGCGCCGTCCGATCAGCGCGAGAACCAGCAGGATGAGTGCCGCCAGCAGGATGATGTAGCCGAGCGCCGCGTGGGCGCTGAAGCCGTCCGAGACCGCGTTCTTCCCGATCGTTCCCTTGTCGTCGGACTCGTCGACGGCGTGAAACGCGCCGTAACTGGCGAGCCCCACCTGGACGATGATCGCAAGCGAAAGGAGCGATGCCCAGATGCGAAATGCGCCGTTCAAATCTCCTCCTCCGGTTGGCTGAGCGGGAGACTAAACCGCGTCCCGGAAGCCGTTGCCCCTAACACAACCCTTACGCCGTGAAGGAATTTTCCTTGCAGACGGGGAATAGGTTCGGACCATGTCCGCACTCCCTCTGAATCTCGTGGACACGGCCGGGTTCCTGGTGGCCGACAACCGGGGCCGCGTCGTCGGCAAGGTCGAGTGTCCGATGTACGGAACGGTCCCCGACGTGCCCGACGCTCTCTCGGTTCGCGGAGGCTTCTTCTCGCGCCACCGCCGCCTCGTCCCGGCCGACACGATCGCCGACGTCGATCCCACCAGCCAGGTCGTCGGCCTCCGCGTCGCCCGCGAGACCATCCGCCGCTTCCTCTAAATCCGACGAGCGAAGCGACGTCCTAACCCTTCACCCGGGAAAAGTGCACTGCACTTTTCCCGCTTAGAACGACCACGAGCTGCGCTCTACAGCGGCAGCTCGCAGTCGGCCGTCAGTTGGATCTCGTAGGCCGCAGAGCTCACGAGACCGGCCTTCATTCTCTCTCTTTCTCAGAGAACGGACAAGTACTTCTTGAGCTCCCACTCGGTGAGCTGGACTCGGTACTCGTCCCACTCGGCTCGCTTCAGCTCCACATACCGGTCGAAGATGTGCGGGCCGAGCGCCTTGCGAACGAGCTCCGACCCGGCGAGAGCGTCGACGGCCTCCCCGAGGGTCTCCGGGAGGGAGACGATCCCGCGCTCCTTTCGCTGTTCGGGCGTGAGGTGGTAGAGGTTCGTCTCCATCGGGTCCGGTAGCTCGTACCCCTGCTCGATCCCCTCGAGCCCCGCATGGAGCAGGGCGGCGAACGTCAGGTACGGGTTGCACGCCGGATCGGGACAGCGAATCTCCGCCCGCGTCGCCTGCTCGGCCCCGGGCTTGTAAAGAGGAATCCGGATCAGCGCCGAACGATTGCGGCGCGACCAGGCGACGTACACCGGGGCCTCGTAGCCCGGCACGAGCCGTTTGTACGAGTTGACCCACTGCGCGAACACAGCGCTGATCTCTCTCGCGTGCCTCAGCTGGCCGGCGATGAAGGCCTTCCCGTCGGCGGAGAGGTGCCACTCGTCGTCGCCGTCGAAGAACGCGTTGCGACCGTCCTTGAACAGGGACTGGTGCGTGTGCATCCCGGACCCGTTCTCGCCGAAGATCGGCTTCGGCATGAAGGTCGCGTGGTACCCGGACTTCTTGGCGATCTCCTTCACGATCAACCGGTACGTCACCGTGTGGTCGGCCATGGCGAGGGCGTCCGAGAACCGCATGTCGATCTCGTGCTGTGAAGGACCGACCTCGTGGTGCACGTACTCGATCGGAATGCCCATGCCCTCGAGCGCACGGACGGTCTCCTGGCGCAACTCGCTCGCCGCGTCCAGGGTCGTCATGGCGAAGTACCCGCCCTCGTCGAGGGTCTCGGTCCCCTTGTCGTCGCGGAACAGGAAGTACTCGAGCTCGGGGCCGACGTTGAACGTGTCGAAGCCGAGCGCGGCCATGCGGTCGAGCGCTCGCCGGAGCACGTAGCGCGGGTCTCCCTCGTAGGGATTCCCATCCGGCGTGACGATGTCGCAGATCATCCGCGCCACCCTCGTCTCGCCCTGCTTCCACGGCATCAGCTGGAAGGTCTCCGGGTCCGGAATCGCCACCATGTCGGACTCTTCGATCGCGTTGAACCCGGTGATCGACGAGCCGTCGAAGCCCATGCCGTCGTCGAGTGCCGCCTCGATCTCGGCCGGTGTGACGGCGAAGCTCTTGAGGTGGCCCTCGATGTCCGTGAACCAGAGGAGGACGAATTCGATTCCCTCCTTCTCGATTCGGCCGTTGACCCGCTTGCGTGAATCCTCGCTCGATGTCGCCCTGTTGCGTGTCTCGACTTGCGCCATGAAATCCTCCCTCGAAACGCGAAAAGCCTCAGGCGCAGACGAGGCGCCCGAGGCTCCATTGCCTCACTGACAGCGGGAGTCTATACGGTGACGCCGTGCGCCTACTGGTCACCGGTGGTGCCGGGTTCATCGGCTCGCACTTCGTGAAACGGATGCTCGCGGCCGGCGAGGACGTGGTGGTGCTGGACAAGTTCACGTATGCGGGGAATCCGGCCAACCTGCCCGACGGAATCGAGTGCCGCCGGGGCGACATCGCGACGCGCGGAGACGTCGACCAGATCGGCCCGGTCGATGCGATCGTGAACTTCGCGGCCGAGACTCACGTGGATCGATCGATCCTTGGCCCGGAGGACTTCGTGCACACCGATGTGCTGGGGACGCTCGTGCTGCTTCAGGCGGCCGAGGAGTTGAGCGCCCGATTCGTCCAGGTGTCCACGGACGAGGTCTACGGCGACGTCGAACCCGGCTGGTCGTCGCGCGAAGACGATCCCCTCCGCCCCTCCAGCCCCTACAGCGCGTCGAAGGCGGGCGGGGACCTCCAGGTGCTCGCGGCTGTGAGGACTTTCGGGATCAACGCTTCGATCACGCGAGGCTCGAACACCTATGGGCCCAACCAGTATCCGGAGAAGCTTCTGCCGCTCTTCGTGACGAACGCCCTCGACGGCGAACCACTGCCGCTCTACGGAGACGGGCGCCAGGTCCGGGACTGGCTCCACGTCGACGACCATTGCGCGGCCGTCGAGCTCGTGCTCCGGCAGGGGGAGGCGGGGCAGGTCTACAACATCGGCGCAGACGAAGAGCACGAGAACGTTGAGCTGACGAAGATGATCGTCGAGCATCTCGGTGCGGATCGTTCACTCGTGCGAAGCGTCGAGGACCGCGCCGGCCACGACAGGCGCTATTCGCTCGAGACGGCGAAAGTTCGCGCACTCGGCTGGCAGCCGCGGCGTGACTGGGGCGAGGGCGTACGTGCCACGATCGACTGGTACCGCGACAACCGCGACTGGTGGGAGCCGATCAAGCGCTCCGGCGGATTCCGGGAGTACTACGACAAGCAGTACGCCGCGCGCCTCGGCTAGGTCGCTAGCAGTTGCCCTGTGCCTGCCCCCGTAGGCGGTCGATCTCCGTGCGCTGGCCCTGAATCGACTCGGAGCGGTCGAGAAGCGCGAGTACCCCGTCGCAGTTCCCGAGTTGGAAGCGCGTGAAGGCGAGGTTGTAGTCGGCGTACGCCTCGTCGAGCGACCTCGAGCCCTGAAGCTTCTGCACGGCGCGCTCCAGCAACGGCAGCGCTCCGGCGTAGTCGCCTGCCTGCACCTTCGTGAACCCGGCGTTGTTCAAGGCTGCGCCGGTGGGGCCAGAGCCGACGCCCGTGCCGGGTGCCGTCGTGACGGTGACGGACTTCTGCTGGGTTGTGACCTGACCCTCGGTCGTCACCGTCCGCACGTGCGTGACCACGGTCGTGAGCGCGGACGTCCCGCCGCCGTCCCGGGTGAGGAAGTACGCGAGGAGCGCACCGGCGAGGGCGCCGGCGAGCAGGAGCGCCGCCAGGAGCGGCCAGGTACGCCGCGAACGACGCGCAGGGGACGGATAAGGCACGTACTTGGCGGCTTCGACTCGGGGCTGCGTGGCCGGCGTCGGCGGGAGTGCGACCGCGGGAATCTGGCTCGTCGATCCCGCCGCGTCGCTGAACCCGGACCTCAGTGCGGCAACGAACTCGCCCGAGCTCCCATAGCGCTGTGACGGATCCTTTGCGAGCGCCTGCTCGAAGACGCGATCGAGCTCGCGCGGGAGATTTCCGCCGGCAGAGATCGCGGGAACCGGCGCGTTGACGTGCGCCGCCGCTTCCGCGGTCGGGCTCTCGGATTCGAAAGGCCGTTTGCCGGTGAGCAGCTCCCACGCGACGATCGCCAGCGCGTAGCGGTCGCTTGCCGCGCCGGCGCGATCGCCCTGCGCCTGCTCGGGTGAGAAATATCCCGCGGTCCCCAGCACCGTCCCCGTCATCGTCAGCGAGTCCATACCGGCAGAGCTGGCTATCCCGAAGTCGGCAACGTGCACATGTCCTTCGCCGTCGAGCATCAGGTTCGCGGGCTTGACGTCCCGATGGACGACGCCTTCGCGATGCGCCGCGTCGAGAGCTCGTCCCGCTTCCTCGAGCCACGTGAAGACGCGTTCGGGGGACGCAGCTCCGCCGCTTCGGAGCACATCGTCGAGGGACCCGCCACCGAGGTACTCCATGACGATGTACGGGCGGTCGTCGTGCTCGCCGACGTCGTAGATCGTAACGGTGTTGGGCTCTCCCGAAAGACGGGCTGCGGAGAGCGCCTCGCGTGTGAAGCGCTCGCGGACGGACTCGTCGCGAGCGTGGCGATCGGCCAGGATCTTGATCGCCACGACACGGCCCAGCACCGAATCGGTGGCGCGGTAGATGTCGCCCATGCCGCCGCGCCCGATCTGTTCCGGGTCGCGGTAGCGAGGCGGGAGAATGGTGATCTTCACAACCACAAAAAGGAAACGGTGTTCCCCGGCTCATGGTCGCGCAAACGATCCAGATGAGGGTTCCGTAAAGAAAGCTGCTGCTCAAGGGGCCCTTTGGTAGCCTCGGTCGCGTCCTTGCTGGGGGCAGCTCGATGCGTAGAACCCTCGTACTCGTCTCCGTTCTCGTGCTCGCCGCCGGCTCGGCGGCGCATGCGCACACGTCAGCGCCCGCCCAACCCGCTCCCGTTGGAGCCGCGACGTTTCTCGTCACCGGTCACGGTTGGGGACACGGCGTCGGCCTGAGCCAGTACGGCGCGTACGGCTACGCGCAGAAGGGTGTCCTCTACGACGCCATCGTGCTGCATTACTTCCCAGGGACGGAGCTCGGAGCCGCACCGATCTCGCGCGTGCGAGTCCTCCTCACGAGCGGGACCGCCACGCTCGACATCGGTTCGACGGCTGACTTCAAGGTGCGCGACGGGACCGGAGCCGTGCACACCGTCACGGCGGGGAAGTACACGTTGGCGCCGGCGCTCAAGCTCGCCGTGGACGGTCAGACAGCGTCACGCGCATTGCCCGGCCCGCTGCTGTTCCAGCCGGGAGCCGCAGCGCTCGGTCTCAAGCATCGCTTTCGCGGCTCGATCCAGGTCGACGTCACCGCGGGGAAGCTGCGCGCGATCAACATGGTCGGGCTGGAGCAGTACCTCTACGGCGTCGTCCCGTCGGAGATGCCGTTCATGTGGCATCCGGAGGCGCTGAAGGCGCAGGCCGTCGTCGCGCGCTCGTACGCACTGGCGACGCGCAGGACCGGTGCTTTCGATCTCTACTCCGACACGCGCAGCCAGGTGTATCTCGGGATCGAGCACGAGAGGCCTTCCACGACCGCAGCCGTCAACGCGACCGCCGGCCAGGTCGTGCTCTATCAGGGTGAGGTGGCCAAGACGTACTTCTTCTCGACCTCCGGCGGCCGAACGGCTTCGGCGGAGGACGCCTGGGGAGAGCCGGTTCCATACCTCGTCTCCGTGCCCGACCCGTACGACTCGATCTCTCCACACCACGATTGGGGCCCGCTCGTGTTCACGGGCGCGAAGCTCGCAAAGGCGCTGAAGATGAAGGGCGTGGTCGTCGATCTGCAGCCTGCGCTGAACGCGTCGGGTCGGGTCAAGGTGCTCAACGTCATCGGGACCAAGGGCACGCTCACCATGCCGGGCGCAGACGTTCGCCGCCGACTGGGACTGCGTTCGACCTGGTTCAGCGTCGGTGTTCTTTCGCTGATCGCCCCGCCTCAGCCCGTCACCTACGGCGGGCGCGGCAAGCTGACCGGGGTCGCGCGCGGCCTGACGCAGGCGGTGCTGCAACAGCTGCAGGGAGACAGCTGGACGGACGTTGGATCGCTCAAGGCCGATCAGGACGGGCTCGTCACCGTCCTCGTGAAGCCCACGGTCACGACGCGCTATCGCTTGACGAGCGGCAAGGTGAGCGCTGCGTCGATCCGCGTTCCGGTTGCACCCCTCGCGCGGTTCTATCCGGCGCGAACGCCCGACCGTCTCACCGGCTATGTCCGGCCGACATCGCTTGCGGGGACGACGGTGCTCTTCCAGAGGCAGGAAGGAGCGGCGTGGCCTACCGTCGGCCAGGCCGTTGTCGACGCAAACGGTGACTTCCTCGCCAAGCTCCAGCTCACGACCGGCGTCTATCGCGCCCGAGTGAGCTCGGGCCACGGTTACGTTGTCGGCTTCTCGCCGGTGCTCCAGGTCTCGACCTCGTGAAGACAGCTGCAATTGCGGTCCTGGCGCTTGCGCTGGCGCCGGCCGCTGCCGCGATTCCCTTTCGCGCCGGCTTCGTCCCGAGCGACCCCCTCGCGCCGAAGCAGTACTACCTGGCGCAGGATCGCGCCTTCGACGCTTTCCCGACCGAGCTGCCCGTCGTGAACCCGGTCCGCGTGGCGATCATCGACTCGGGGATCGACGGCGGTCACCCGGAATTTCCACGCTCCCGGATCTGGCAGGCCCGAAGCTGGGTCGGAGGCAGCCCTTTGAGCGACGAAGAAGGCCACGGCACCTTCGTCGCGGGAATGATCGCCGCCGCGATCAACAACAACGAGGGTATTGCGGGCATGGCGTTTCCGGCGCAGCTCGTGATCGCAAAGATCGCCCGCCCGGACCAGTCGATCGACGTGCGTGACGAAGCCGATGCGATCCGCTGGGCGGTCGACGTAGGCGCGCGCGTGATCAACCTGTCGATCGGCGGCCTGCGCGATCCGTTCAATCCACGACGCGACACGTTCTCCCGTGTGGAGGCGAGCGCGATCAATTACGCCGTCAGCCGTGGCGCCGTCCTGGTCGCGGCTGTCGGCAACTCTGACGACGCGCCTCAGTCGCCGTGGCCCTTCGCAAGCTATCCGGCAGCGCTGCCGCACGTGCTCGGGGTGAGCGCGCTCAGTCCCACGGGCAACGTGCCGCAATTCTCGAACCGCGACCGCATCTACAACGACATCTCGGCGCCAGGCCAGGAGATCTACTCCACGCTTCCCCGCGCTCTGACGGCGACCCGCCCGCTGTGCCAGAACCAGGGGTACTCGGACTGCGGCCCGGATGAGTTCCGGCATGCGGCGGGAACCTCATTCGCCGCGCCGCAGGTCACGGCGGCGGCGGCGGTCTTGTTGGCGCTCGACCCGGCGCTGCAGCCCGACCAGGTCTTGAACCTGTTGGAGCGGACGGCGACCGACGTGAACGCCTCCGACGGTTGCAAGCAGTGCCCGCTGCAGCGCGACACGTTCAGCGGTTGGGGACGGCTCGACGTCGCGAAGGCGATCGGCGCGCTCGACGGAGTGCTGCCGCCGCCGGACCGGCTGGAGCCGAACGACGACGCGGGCGGCTCAGCCGCGAGGCTCGGCACGAAAGTCACGTCGGTCAAGGCGACGATCGACTTCTGGGACGACCAGATCGACGTGTACCGCCTCTATCTGAAGAAGGACCAGAAGGTGAAACTCACGCTCAGCGGCCCCGAAAGCTCCACCTCGAACCTGTTGCTCTGGAAGCCCGGGACGAAGCACGTGAACGACCTCCGAAACCAACATCTCCGCGCCGCCCAGGCAATCGGGCCCGGACCGACGCACGGGATCGGCTACAAGACGCCGGTGAGTGGCTGGTATTACGCGGAGGTCAAGCTCACGGCCGGGGGCTTTGGACCGTACGAGTTGACGATCGCGCGCCGCTAGGACGGGGCGGCGTCGAGGAGCTCCTCGAGAGGAACCTCCCGGAGGACGCGCGCGGGATTGCCGACAACGACCATTCTCGGCGGCACGTCCTTGACGACGACCGCACCTGCGCCGACAAAGGCCTCCTCCCCGACCTCGATCCCCGGGCACAGAACGGCGCCCCCACCGATACGCGCACCGCGCCGGATCGTCGGTCCCTTGCGTAGCTCGTGTCGTCTTTCCGTGCGGCCCATGAAGTTGTCGTTCGTCGTCTGGACACAGGGAGCGATGAAAACGCTGTCCTCGATCGTCGAGTGCGCCGTGATGTAGGCCATCGCCTGAACTTTCGTGAGGGCGCCGATCGACGTGTCGTTCTCGACGAGCGCACCGCGGCCGATCACAACGTCGTCGCCGATCTCGCACCGCTCTCGGACGCACGCCTGGTCACCGATGATCACTCCCGCGCCGAGACGAGTACCGGCGAAGACGATCGCTCCGGTGGAAACGATCACTCCCGGCCCGAGCTCGAGCGGCGGCAGGTCCTCCTGCTTCGTCGTGGAGCGCGGCCCCAGGGTCGGCGGCTTGCCGACGACGGCGCCGTCCAGGATCCTGCAGCCGTCGCCGACCACCGTCCCCGGATAGACGATCGCGCTCTCGGCGATCTCGGCGATCTCTCCCTTCATGCTGGAACGGTTTCGAGCGACGCCTGCAGCTGCTCGAGCGTCCGCACCACCACGAGACCGTCGCGCGCCGCGCGGAGCGGATCGCCGCGACCGTCGATTAGCTGCATGAAGTGCTGACATTCGAGCCTGAGAGGCTCTGTCGTCGGGATCTTCGGTGTGTAGATGTCCCCGGTCCGGGTCTTCCACTCGCCGTAACGCGTGGTCGGTTCCTCAGGCGCCTTGTCGTACACGGTGACCTTGCGTTCGAGCTCCATGTCATCGAAGACCGCCATCTTGTCGCGTCCCACGACCGTGATTCGTCGGATCTTGTGCGGATCGAGCCAGGAGAGATGGAGATGGGCGATCTTTCCCGAGGCGAAGCGCAGGTAGCAGAAGACGATGTCCTCCACCTGTGGGTTGAGGAAGGCGTGCCCGTGCGCCCAGACCTCACTCGGCTCCTCGTCGATGAGGTACAGCAAGACCGACAGATCGTGCACGCCGAGCGACCAGAGCGCGTTCTCGTGCGTCCTGATCGTGCCGAGGTTCTGCCGGTTGCCGTAGACACAGAGGACGTCTCCGAGATCGCCGGAGTCGACGATCTGCTTCAACCTCTGCACGCCGGGGTGATAGAGCAGAAGGTGGCCCGGCATGAGGACACGCCCGCGCTCCTCGGCCAACTCACAGAGCTCCTCCATCTCCGCGCCGCGCATGGCGGGAGGTTTTTCGACGAACACGTGCTTGTCCGCCTCGAGGGCGCGCCGAGCGAGGTCGTGGTGCGTCGGCACCGGCGTCGCGACCACGACCGCATCGACGGAATCGTCCTCGAGCACCTCGTCGAAGCTCGCGGTCATCCTCGCGCCGGGGTAGCGCTGCGCAAGGTCGGCGCGGCGTTCGCCGTCGAGATCGCAGAGCCACGCAAGGTCCGCGAGATCGTCGAAGTTGCGGACGAGGTTCTTGCCCCACTGGCCGAGGCCTACTTGGGCCATGCGTGTGGTTCGAGCCACCATCACAGCTTCCACACTTTCCCGTTGCCGGTGCCGTTCCTACCCGTTGCGTTCCGGAGGTCGACGACGATCTGCGCACGCTCGACCAGGTCTCCGTAGTCGATGGAGCTGTGCGCGGTGGCGATCACGACGCAGTCGTAGCGCTCGGGCGCGTATTCGACGGACCGGAGCCCGTCGAAATCCGCGACGTGCGGGTCGTGATACGACACCTCGGCGCCGCCCTTGCGCAGCAGCTCGATGATCTTCTCCGCGGGCGACTCGCGCACGTCGTCGATGTCCGCCTTGTACGACACGCCGAGGATCAGGATCCGCGAGCCCTTGAGAGACTTCTCCGCACCGTGGTTCAGCGCCTGCGAGATCAGCGACCGGCAGAAGAACGGCATGTTCGCGTTCACCTTTCCCGCGAGGTCGATGAACTCGGTGTAGAAGTCGTACTCGCGCGCCTTCCAGGTGAGGTAGAAGGGGTCGATCGGGATGCAGTGTCCCCCGAGGCCCGGTCCCGGTTTGAAGCTCATGAAGCCGAACGGCTTCGTCTCGGCCGCCTCGACGACTTCCCAGACGTCGAGCTCCATGCGCTCGCATAACTGCGCGAGCTCGTTGACGAGTGCGATGTTGACCGCTCGAAAGATGTTCTCCAGCAGCTTCGTCATCTCCGCCGTCTCCGGCGACGAGAGCGGCACGACGGTGTCGACCGCGGAGCGATACAGCTCCACAGCGCGCTCCGTGCAGGCAGGCGTAAGACCACCGACGAGCTTGGGAGTGTTCTTCGTCGTCCAGTCGGTCCGGCCGGGGTCGACACGCTCGGGCGAGAACGCGAGGTGGAAGTCCCCGCCCGCCTTCATGCCGCTGCGTTCGAGAATGGGCTGGAGGGACTCCCGCGTGGTCCCCGGGTAGGTCGTCGACTCGAGCACCACGACCTGGCCCTTGCGAAGGCGCGACGCGATCTCGGCGGCTGCGCCCTCCACGATCGTGAGGTCCGGCTCACGGTGGCTGGACAGCGGAGTCGGAAGCGCAATGAGGATCGCATCGACCTCGCGGAGCACGTCGTAGTCGCTCGTCGCCGAGACGCGGCCGGTATCGACGAGCGGTTTGAGGGCTTCGGACGGCACGTCGCCGATGTGACTCTCGCCGCGGTTGATGCCGTCGACGACGGCGTTGTCCACGTCGACGAGCACAACCCTCTTGCCCGCCTCGGCGA
>VAXG01000009.1 GCA_005883355.1 Actinomycetota bacterium
TGAATGGCGAGCGCGCCCTCGAGCACGACGGCATCGTCGCGAACCCAAATTGCTGTGCGATCCCGCTCACGATGGCGTTGAAGCCGCTCCACGACGCAGCCGGCCTCGCGCGCGTGCGCGTGAGCACGTATCAGTCGGCGTCCGGCGCCGGAGCACAGCGAATGGAAGAACTGCGCGCCACGCCGTCGGGCGAAGGCAACCTGTCGATGGACTGGGACTTCGACGGCGAGGAGTTCGACGAGGAGTCGAAGCTGCGCGACGAGACGCGAAAGATCCTCGAGCTGCCCGAGCTGCCGATCAGTGCGACGTGCGTGCGCGTTCCGGTATTGGTCGGCCACGCCGAGGCGGTTTGGGTGGAAACAGAGGAGCAGCTCTCCGCCGACGAGGCTCGAGATCTGCTCGGCCGCGCACCGGGCCTTCGCTTGCTGGACTTTCCGACGCCTCGCGACGCACTCGACGTGGACGACGTGCTCGTCGGCCGGGTCCGCCAGGATCGCACCGTCGAACACGGACTGGTGCTTTTCGTCGTCGCCGACAATCTACGGAAAGGCGCCGCGCTCAACGCGATTCAGATCGCGGAGCTCATCCTCCAGGGCCGCCCGGTCGCCGCCTGAGCGGCTGGGCCTGGTTTGCCGTCGCGTTGGCGGCGACGACGGCGCTGTGGCTGCTCCTGATCGTCCTGCTGCTGTTGTTCGGCCGAGGCCGCGACGCACGCGACATCGCACGCTTCATCCCGGACTGCCTCGTTCTCTGCAAACGGCTCGTCCACGACGAGCGAGTGCCGCGCCGGGCGAAGCTGGCGCTGGCCCTGCTGATCCCGTACCTCGCCATGCCGTTCGATCTCGTCCCCGACTTCATTCCGGTCGCCGGGCAGCTGGACGATGCAATTCTCATCGCGGCAGCGATCGCATACGTCGCGCGCTCCGCAGGACGCGAGGTCGTCGAGGACCTGTGGCCCGGGTCGGAGCGCGGGCTCCGCGTTCTGCTCGCGTTCGCCTAGCCCACTAGGCGTCGAGTTTCCTCAACGCCGACGGCCAGGCTCGGTAGGAAAAGAGAGCCCGACCGGGGAAGTCGGGCTCTCGGACGAGGGGTCGGCACTGCGGGGAGCAGCGCCAGGTCGTTTTGGGGTGCCCAAGCTAGGGCTCCCTCAGCATCTCGTCCGCGCGCACGCGGAGCAAGGGCTACGAGACCCGTTCGCCGTTGAGCCTTCTCAACGGCGAAAACCGCTGCGCATCAGGGCCCCGGCGGGACCGGCGCGGGTGCGGGCGTAAACGCCTCCTTCACCACGCGGATCACCTTTTCACGCGTTCCCTCCAGGACCGGGGCCAGGCCCCCGAACTCGAGTCGTGCCAGCTCGGCGTGCCCGAAGCGGCGTAGCGTTTGGAAGCCGAAGTCGGCGAGGAAGTCCGACGGAAAGATCGTCTTGTGCACCAGGAAGCGCTCGTACTGCGACTCCCCTTCGCGGTAGCGGTACGCAAACGTCTCGAGCGCCTTCGCCCCGCGATCGCGCGAGTCGCCGATCGCCGCGAGGAAGAGCGACTGCATCACCCACGGGCTCGACGTCTCGACCAGGTACGCGCACGTCACCAGGACGGCGTCGTCCGACGGCGGGCCGGCCGGAAGCTCCGCGGCACGAGGGAACAAGCCGGCAGGGCCGTACTGCATCGAGCCGAGCACGTGACCGTCTGCGTCGTAGTACACGGTCCCCCAGGGCCCCCACTCCGTCTCCGCCTTCTCGATCCACTTCCGCTTGTCGGTGGTGCGGCCCTCGCGGGACTGCCACCAGATGCAGTCGTGGCACACCGTTGGTGTGTCCTGCAAGGTCACGCCGGTCAACCCCGCGACGCGGGGCCCGCTCACGGCGGTCCGATCTGGTCGACGATCACGTCGACCGCTTCGGGATCGACGTTCGCCATCTGGTCGAGGTAGGCGGCGACGCGCTCCTGCACTCCGCGTCCGACGTCCGGGATCGAGGCGCCCCACTCCACTGCGACATGCAACTCGACCCGTACACGTCCGTCCTCGTCGACGATTCGCACGCCTTTGTGCCTGTGCAAGGCACTCTCCACCAGCCCTCGCACCCCTTCGACCTCCCGCGCGGCGTCAGCGGCATAGCTCGCGAGGATGTCGGTCGAGATCGTCGCCATCAATGGCGTTGTTGTAGCACCAGTTCGGTCGCCTCGGGCCGTGCGAAGATCCGGAACGGGACGAACGTGGTTCCCAGCCCCGGCGAGACGTGCATCGTTCCCCCCGGGCGCTCGTAGAGGCCCGTCGCGAAGCGCACGTTCGGATGCGCGAAGCGGAACTTCCGGTCGCGTCCGAGCGGCAGGGCGATCTGGCCGTCGTGCATGTGCCCGCTGAGCACGAGATCGAACGCTCCGGGTGGCAGAAAGCTCAGGACATAGGGGAAATGGCAGAGAAGGATGCGCAAGTCTGCGGATTCATCTGCGAGCTCCCACGGCCGCGAACTCCCTCGCCGGTACGCACGCGGGTCGACGCCCACGACCTGCACGCGATGCCCGCGCAGCTCGACCGTCTCGCTCTCGTCGACGAGCAACCGCGCCGGAGACAGATCCGTGAGACCCGCCGCCCGGGAAAAGGGATCGCGACTGTGCTCGACGTCGTGGTTCCCCAGAACGACGAACGGTCGATCGAGGCGCGCAAGCTGCTCCCGGAGCAGCCGCTCGCCGCGCGGGCGCGAGACGAGGTCACCGGTGATCGCGACGAGATCGGGCTTCCGCTCGGCGACCCACTCGACCGCGCGCTCGACGGCGACCTCTCCGCGCGAGGGCAAGCCGAGGTGGAAGTCCGAGAGATGTGCGATCCGTAGGCCGGCAAGGTCTTCGGGCAGGCGAGCCAACGGGACGTCGAGCGTCCGCAGCCGCACCCATCCCGCCTCGAACCAGCCCCAGCCGACCGCGGCTCCGGCAACGCCGCCGAGCAGGCTCCCTGCGCGAGTCAGACTTCGAGCTTCTCGAGGACCGGAGTCACCGGTACGACGTGGCGTCTGAACTTCAGCTCCGACTCCTCCAGCCCGGCCGCGACCCCGACCAGCTGCGAGAGGTGCAGGATCGGCATCGCGAAGTCCTTGCCCGTCGCCTTCTTCAGCTTGGACTGCCACGCGTCCAGCGACAGATGGCAGAGCGGGCACGGGGTGACGATCACGTCTGCGCCGGCCTCTTTCGCCTGCTCGATCGGCTGGATCAGCTCGCCGAGCGCAGTCTCCTCGCGCGCTTGGATGATCGGGAAGCCGCAGCACTTGATCTTCGCCGGATAGTCGATCGCCTCGCCCCCGCACGCCTCGATGATCCGCTCGAGCGACCAGGGACGGTCCGGATCCTCGAAACCGAGAATCTTCGAGGGGCGAAGAATCTGGCAGCCGTAGAACGGCGCGATCTTCAACCCTTTCAGGCCTTTGTGCGCCGACTGCTTCAGGAGCTCGTAGCCCTCGCCCTCCGCGATCTCCCACAGCAGATGCCGCACCTCGACGTTGCCGCTGTACGGCGGCACGCCGACGCGCTTCAGGTTGGTGCTGACCCTGTCGCGCAGGTCCTCGTCGTTCTTCAACTGCCAGTTGGCCTGCCTGAGATTGAGCGTGCAGACGTTGCACACCGTCAGCAGCGTGTCGCAGCCGGCCGCCTCGGCGTACGCGAGGATGCGTGCGTTTAGGTGGAGGTAGTAATCCGGCTCCGCTTCGTGGATGTCACCGGCGCCGCAGCACGTCACTGTCTCGAGCTCGACGAGCTCTAGACCAACTTTGGGGGCCAGCGCCTGGGTCGAGGAGTCGAGCTCCTTCGCCGAGAGCGAGGCTAGACAGCCTTTGAAGTACGCGACTCTTCTCATCCTTCTGCGTGCGGCGGCTCGACACCCGGCCGCATTTCGGGATCGCTGGTCTTCACACCGGCTTGCTCCGAGAACTCGATCCGGCCGAGCGCGTGTTCGCCCTGGACGATGCCGAGTGCGCCGTCACGGCCCTGCGCCTTCACGAGGTGGTAGAGCTTGCGGGCCTCGCCGACCCGGGCGGCCACGTGCGGCGGAATCGGCGGCGGCACCTTGCCGTGCTTCGCCAGGGCCAGGGCGAACTTCGTCTCCTTGATGGCCGAGACCACGCCCTGCGTCTTCGGGACGAGCTCGGTCTCGCGCAGCCAGCCGGTCGTCTTCGCCGAGGTGACGAACCACTTCGCGTGCTTCGCGCCCCAGTCCTGATCGACACCTTGCTTGATCGACTCCGCTCCGAGCTTCGCGATCGCGTCCCGCGGGTCGACTCCCTTGGGGCAGCGCTCGTTGCAGAAGTAGCAGCGCGTGCAGTCCCAGATCCCGTGCTCGTCGTTGTAATCGTTCAGGCGCGCCACATCGGCCTGGTCGCGCACGTCGCCGACAAAGCGCATTCCCTTCGCCAGCGCCGCGGGCCCGAAGAACTCGGGATCCGACTCCATCGAGTTGCACTCGGAGACGCAGCAGCCACACATGATGCAGAGCGCCTCCTTGTGGATCACGTTCGTCTGCTGTTGCGAGACGATGCGCTCCTTCTCGAGCGGCTCTTCGTAGCCGGGGTCGAGCCAGGGCTTCATGCGCCGGATCTTTCCCCAGAACGGATCCATGTCGACGACCAGGTCCTTGATCACCGGCAGGTTCCCCATCGACGAGATGACGGGCACGTGGCCGGACTTCGCGATGTCGTACATGCGCGTCTTGCACGCGAGCACGGCGGCGCCGTCCATGCGCATCCCGCAGGAACCGCAGATCATCATCCGGCAGCTCTTGCGATACGCGAGCGTCCCGTCGTGCTTGTCCTTGATGATGTCGAGCACGTCGAGCAGCGTCACCCAGTCGGGCGCCTCGACCTCGTAGCGCTTCAGCTCCTTCTCGCCGGTCTCGGCGTCGTAGCGCCAGATCTTCAGCGCGACGTCGATCGTCGTCGATCCCGGGGCCGGGGCGAGCTCGGAGTGCACTAGTGATCCTCTCGGTCTCGTTGGTGGATGCCTGGGTCGCGAGCACCAAGCGATGCAAGGACGCAGGGAGGGCCCGGGCTGGTTTGCCCGGGCGCGACTGAGGACGCAGCAGCGCGCCGCGTGATCGCGGGCCAGGCGCCACCGAACGGGGCCGAGAGGGTCACTAGTACGTCCTTTCCTGGGGCTGCCACTTGGTCATGGTCACGGGCTTCCAGTCGACTCTCGGGCCGCCGTCGACCCACCTGACGAGCGTGTGCCTCAGATAGTGCTCGTCGTCGCGGTCGGGGTAGTCGTACGGCCTCGCGTGCGCGCCGCGGCTCTCCTTGCGCTCGATGCCGCAGGGAACCATGCAGGCGGCGAGCTCGAGCAGGAAGCCGAGCTCGAGCGCCTGCGTGAGGTCGTTGTTGAAGACGTTGCCCTTGTCCTCGACGATGACGCGCTCGTAGCGTTCCCTGAGCCCTTCGACGATCTCCCCCTGCTTTCGCATCTGCTCCTCGCGGCGGAAGACACCGAAGTTCTCGTGCATCGATCCGGCCAGCTCGTCGCGGATCGACCAGGGCCGCTCTCCTTCGCGGCGGTCGAGCAGCTCCTTCAGCTCGCGCTCGGCGTCGGCTTCGACCGACGGCGGCACTTCGACCGTCGTGTTGGCGAGGGCCCAATCGGCGGCGTGGCGGCCGACTCGCTTGCCGTAGGTGATCGTTTCCATCAACGCGTTCCCACCGAGGCGATTGGCGCCGTGGACCGACACGCACGCGCATTCGCCTGCGGCGTAGAGGCCTTCGACTTCGGTCAGCCCCCAGACGTCGGTGTCGACGCCGCCCATGTGGTAATGAGCTCCAGGGCGGACGGGGATCGGCTCATAGATCGTGCAGCCGCTCGAGGATCTTCTCCGCGCCGAGATGGCGCAGGTCGAGGATGACGTTGCCGTTGATCCCCCGCCCCTCGTCGATCTCGGTCTGCTCTGCGCGCGAGATGACATCGCGCGATGCAAGCTCCATCGCATTCGGCGCGTAGCGCTTCAGGAACCGCTCACCCTCGGAGTTCAGGAGGTACGCGCCCTCGCCGCGAGTGCCCTCGGTGATGAGGACGCCGGTCGGGGAGAGGGTCGTGGGATGGAACTGCATCATCTCCATGTCCTTCAGCGGTACGCCAACGCGGAGCGCCAGGGCCATGCCGTCGCCGGTGCAGGCATAGGCGTTCGTGGTTCCGACGTAGAGTCGGCCCGCCCCTCCGGTCGTGAGGATGACCGTCTTCGCGCCGATCGACTTGAGGCCGCCGTCGAGCAGATCCCAGGCGATCACTCCCTGACAGCGGTCGTCGTTCATGACGAGCTTCCACGCAAAGAACTCCTCGTACGTCGGGATCTCGCGCTTCATCACCTGCTCGTAGAGGACATGCACGAGAACGTGGCCCGTGATGTCGGCCGCATAGGCCGTGCGCGGCGCTCCAGCAGCGCCGAAAGGACGCTGCGCGATGCGCCCGTCGTCGGTGCGCGAGAAGACAGCCCCCCAGTGCTCGAGCTGGTAGACGTCGCCGGGGGCCTCGTTGCACAAGATCTCGATCGCGTCTTGGTCGCCGAGATAGTCGGAGCCCTTGACCGTGTCGTACGCGTGTTCCTCGGGGCTGTCCTCGGAGGCGTTGCCCAACGCAGCGTTGATCCCTCCTTCGGCCGCACCCGAGTGGCTGCGGACCGGGTGGATCTTCGAGAGCAGCGCGACGTCGGCCCCGGCATCGTGCGCTTCGATGGCCGCGCGCATGCCCGCGCAGCCGGCACCGACGACGAGGACGTCGTGCTTGGCCTCCACCATTGAGGAAGCTATCGAATGGACGCTTGTTGCGGACCTCGCAACAAGGGTTGCGAGAGTGGGCGGGCACTGGGGCCGGCCTCCGACCCGGGTCGAATCTCGCGGCACGGCTAAACTCCACGGTCCCAGCCGTCGAAAAGGAGCTGACCAGCTTGGCGAAGATGCTGTTCCGACTGCCGCAGGCGAAGCGGGTGATCGCGAACCCGAGCCCTGAGGCCGTCAAGGAGCTCGCCGCGAAGATGCCGACCGCGCGCCCGACGAAGTACGGCAACCTGAACGTGCAGACGCAGGTGCTCGCGCGCTCCAAGCGTTCCACGTTCCTCGTCACCGACGAGCCGGACGGCCAGAACCAGGCGCTTTCCACCGACGACGCGGCCAAGTGGGCCGAGCGGCAAGACCAGTACATCGCCGGCCAGGAGATGGTCGTGATCGACGGCTACATCGGTAACGACCCGGAGTTCCGAACGCCGACGCGCCTCTACGTCGAGGCTGCGAACGCGAACATCGCCGGAATGCAGCGGCAGCTCTACTTCGGGCCGCCCGAGGACGACTTCGAGCCGGAGCTCACCGTGATCTACACGCCGAACCTGAAGGCGGACGGGTTCCCCGACGACCGGCTGATCATGGTCGACCTCGAGCAGGGCGTGACCCGCGTCTTCAACTCCGACTATTTCGGCGAGTCGAAGAAGGGTGGGCTGCGGATGTGGAACAAGCTCGTCTACGACCGCGGCGGCCTGCCGCTGCACGCCGGCTGCAAGATCATCCCGACCGAGAACGGCGACAAGGTCTGCCTGACCGTGGGCCTTTCAGGGACGGGCAAGACCACTACGACGTTCACGAAGCAGAACGGCTCGCTTCCTGTGCAGGACGACTTCGTCGCGTGGATGCCCGACGGCCGCGTGTACGTGACAGAGAACGGCTGCTTCGCGAAGACCTACGGGCTCAACCCGGAGGACGAGCCGACCATCTACGGGGCGGTCACGCAGCCGGACTCCTACCTCGAGAACGTCTCGCAGAGAGGCGACGACGTCGACTTCTACGACGAGAGTTACACGCAGAACGGACGCGCGACCTTCCCCTTCGGCGTGATCGAGTCCGCGGCCGACCGCGAGATCGACGACGCGCACTTCCTGCTCATCCTCAATCGCAACGAGAACGTCATTCCGGCCGTCGCGAAGCTCGTGGGGCCGCAGGCAGCGGCATATTTCATGCTCGGCGAGACGAAGGGCACCGCCGCGGGAGGCGCGGACGAAGCCGGCAAGTCATTGCGGGTGCCGGGTACGAACCCGTTCTTTCCGATGCTGCACGACCTGCAGGGAAACCGCTTCCTCGAGTTGCTCGAGGAGCACCCGCTCGAGGTCTATCTCTTGAATACCGGACGCGTGGGCGGCCCGGAAGAGGACGAGCGCTCGAAGAAGGTACGCATCAAGCACTCCTCCGCGATCGTGAAGGGCATCGCCGAAGGCACGATCGAGTGGGAGCGCGACCCCGACTTCGGCTATCTCGTCGCCTCGGCTGTTCCCGGGATGGACGACATCGAAGTTCTCCAGCCGCGGAAGCTCTACGAGCGGACAGGACGCGCGGAGGAGTATCGGGCGCAGGTGGAGCGTCTGAAGGCAGAGCGCACCGAGTTCCTCGCCAGGTTCGGCAGTCTCTCCGCGCAGATCGTCGCTGCAGTCAGCTAGGCGCTGCCCGGAGGTAACAGTTCCCTCGCAAGAGGGTCATAGGCCGAACGGACTACCCCGATAAGGGGGTTATGGGACTCGCAAGGCACAATCCCAGCGGCCACTGGAGGCTCGGCCTCTCTGCCACTGCTGCGTCTGCGGTCCTGTACAGCGCGATCGTGCTCTTCGGCGTCGGGTCAGCCTCCCCCTCGGCTCTCGATGCCGGCCGCGATCCGCATGCGTCGGCCGTGCTGATTCTGCCGCAGGCTGACTCCGTCTCCGGCTCCGTGCAGAGGCTGCCGCAGGCTTCGCCGGAGCCGAGGCGGCAGCGCTCGCGAGCACGGGTGGTTCGTCCGCGCGCCGTTGTCGTTCCAACACCGACGTCATCCGCGCCATCCGCGACCGCGAGTCCGACGCCGGCATCACCGCGCCAGACCGAATCCAAACCGCGAGACGTCACGGGCCCGACGACCGCCTCTGCGTCGGGGCCGCCACTCGGAGTGTCCGTACCGGTGGTTTCGTTGCCGGTGGTGACGGTCACTCTCCCCGAACTTCCTGTCCAGTTGCCCGAAGCGCCCGCGCCACTGTCGCCGCCTCTGGCGCTGCCGCCGCTTCCCTGAGCTAGCCTCGCGGCGTGATCGCCGCACCCGATCCACCCCTGACGGACGGAGTCGTGACCCTACGCCGCTGGGAGGCAGAAGACGTGACCACGCTCGTCGAGTGCATCGACGGCGACGAGCAGATGACCCGCTGGATGGATGCGATCCCGCAGCCATATCTCGATGCCGAAGCTCGTGGGTGGATCGAGCAGGCTTCCTCCTACTGGCATTCCGGGACTTCGGCACCTTTCGCCGTCACGGACGCCGAGACGGGAGCAGTGCTCGGGGGCGTGGGCTTCGGCTGGGTCGGCGACGAGCGCGTCGGCGAAGTCGGCTACTGGCTGCGCTCGGAAGCGCGCGGCCGCGGACTGACCGGCCGCGCAGTCGCGCTCGTCTCGCGCTGGGCGTTCGCGGAACTGGGCTGCGAGCGGCTGCAGTTGCGCGCAGACGCGGACAACGTCGCCTCTCAGCGTGTCGCCGAGAAGGCAGGCTTCACGCGCGAAGGCGTCCTCCGCTCCGTGCATTTCAATCCGCGCGAGCAGCGCCGCGTCGACTTCGTGATGTTCTCGTTGCTTCCGGAGGAGGTGGGAAGCTAGATCTGCCAGGTCGCGTTGCGCAGCACCGCGATGCGGTCCCCGTCGCGCGTGATCCCCGTCACGTCCACCTCCGAGGAGCCGATCATGAAGTCGACGTGGATACTGGAGCGGCTCAGCCGCTCGCGATCCTCGTCCCCCACCGCAGCGTCGTACGCAGAGCCGAGCGCGACGTGACTCGCGGCGTTCTCGTCGAGTAGCGTGTCGTAGAAGACGGTGTCGAGCGGACCGATCCGGCCCTCTCGGTCGACCAGAGCCAGCTCGCCGAGGCGAGCGCCGCCTTCGTCCTGCGCGACCATCGCGCGGAGCGTCTCGGCGCCTGACTCCGCCTCGATCTGGACCGCGCGGCCGGCTTCGAAACGCACCGTCAGCCCATCGACGATCCGGCCCTGCGTCGTGAGCGGTTTCGTCGCGCGGACGATTCCTTCCGTGCGTTCCGGATCAGGCGAGGTGAAGATCTCCTCGGTCGGAAGGTTCGCCATGTGGGGAATCCCGTCGATCGTCGCGTCGCCCCCGCCGATCCAGCGCGACGTCGGCAGCAGCCCAACCGTCAGGTTGGTCCCGGGCCCTTCGAAGTGGATCGCGTCGAAACGCAGGTCGGTCAGACGCTGCGCCACCCCCTTCAGCACGCTGCTTCGTTCCCGCCAGGCGGCCTCGGGGTCGTCTTCGTCCAGCCGGCAGATGTGCACCACCTGCTCCCAGAGCTTGTCGAGTGCGGCCTGCGGCTCGAGGTCCGGAAAGACGAGCTGCGCCCACTTGTCGGACGGGCCGGGCGCCACGCACCAGTTGACCGTGCGCTCGTTGATGACCGTCGTCCATTCCTTGACCCGCGGAAAGACGTCCCGGCCTAAGCGCTCCTGGTCCAGATCGTCGAAGAGGTGAGGCTCGATCGGACCGCTGAGGGAGATCGTCGCTCCGCGCTCCTCGCCGAGCTGCAAGGTTCGTTCGCCATACCAGGGCGGGACGAAATCGAGCACGTCCTCGGGCGCATGCTGCACGCGCTCCCGCTTGAGATACGGGTCCCAGTAGTGAACGTCGACGAACTTGGCGCCGCGCTTGTATGCGCTCCCCGCGATGGCGCGCGTGAGCTCTTCCTTCCCCAAGCCGGAGCCGACGTCGAGGATCTGACCCTTCTGGACGTTGGCGCCGAAGTTGACGAGCAGGTCGGCGAGGCGTTCGACGGGGGAGGCCATGGGGAAGGCGATGCTAGCTTGGCCGCGAATGGCTTTGCATGAAGACTATGCAGGCCATCGAGCGGTTCCTCGACTCACCCTCGCTCAGCGAGGGGACCCGGCGGTCGTACCGCCACGACGTCGAGGAGTTCGGCCGCTGGCTGCAGAGCCTGGGCCTCGGCCTCGACGACGTCGACGTCCGAGTCTTCACCGAGTACGCGGCGGAGCTCGGACGGGCGCGACCCCGGAAGCTCGCCCCGGCCACGATCGCCCGGAAGATCGCGGCGATCCGCAGCTTCCTCAGGTTCACGCTCGGGCCGAAGAAGGTTCCGGACGCCTCGCTCGCGCCGCGGCGCCCAAAGCGGCTGCCAGATACGCCGAAGACCGCGGAGGTCGAGGCCGCACTCGATGCGCTAGTCGGCGACGGACCCCTGCCGCTGCGTAATCGCGCCCTCGTCGAGCTCGTCTATTCGGCGGGGCTGCGCAGTGCGGAAGCGGTCGGGCTCGATCTCGCCGACGTGGACTTCGACCGCGAGCAGCTCCACGTGCGCGGCAAGGGCGGGAAGGAGCGGATCGTCCCACTCGGAGAACAGGCCGGTCACCTCGTGGCGCAGTACCTCCACGAAGCGCGACCTCAGTTGGCCGCAGGGGCGAACAACGCGCTCTTCCTGTCGGCTCGCGGACGCCGGCTCGACACGTCGACTCTGCGCCGTGTGTTCGCGCATCCCCACAGCCTGCGCCATGCGTTCGCGACCCACTTGCTGGAGGGCGGCGCCGACCTGCGCACGATCCAGGACCTCCTCGGCCACAGCTCGCTCTCGACGACGCAGCTGTACAGCCATGTGGACGGCCGCCGCCTGCGCCGCGTGTACGACAAGGCGCATCCGCGTTCCTGATTCCCGGCGCGAGCCAGACGAGGACATGTCCAGGGACTGTCCCTGGACATGCGCGCCACAGCCCTGTCTCTCAGCGCAGAGAGGACACGTCTTCTGTCACGGAGGCGTGACGTTCCATCCACAGACCTGGAGAGCCGCGACAGTTCGGTGCATCGTTTCGGGGTTCAAGGCGGGAAAGCGGCCTAGGAAGAGCCGCGATCTCGTTCGGGCGCCCCTGCCTGCGAACCGGGCAAAAGGCAGGCGATTCGCTGCTCGCCACGAAACCGTGCGCGATGGAACCACCTCCGCGCGATCCTGAAATCGACGGCTTTCTCGCGCTGCTCGCGACCCGGCGCGCGCCCAAGACGGTGGACGCTTATCGCCGCGACCTCGCAGCGCTCGCGGCCTGGCTCGACGGCCCGGTCGGCCGAATCACGACAGAGCAGCTCGAGCAGTACCTCGCCGAGCTACGCGCCGCAGGATTGTCGCCGTCGACGATCGCGCGACGTGTCGCCGCGATCCGCACGTTCTTCCGGCACCAGGCCCTGCTCGGCGTACGCTCCGACAATCCAGCGGCCGAGCTCGACCTGCCGCGCCGCCGGCGCACGCTTCCGCGCACTCTCTCCCCGGCGGAAGCGGAGCGGCTCGTCGAAGCGGCAAACGGGACGACGCCGCGCGCGCTGCGTGACCGCGCTCTCGTCGAGCTGCTGTACGGCGCCGGCCTGCGGGTCAGCGAGGCCGTGGGCCTTCAGAAGTCGAGCGTCGACCTCGACGCACGCATCGTTCGCTGCATCGGCAAGGGCTCGAAGGAGCGAATCGTCCCGATCGGCCGGCAGGCCGCACAGGCACTGCGGCGTTACCTGGGACGGGGACGCCCGTTCCTGGACGCGCGGCACCGGCCCGAGCTCTTCCTCAACGCGAAAGGCGGCGGGCTCACTCGCGCCGGCGCCTTCCTGATCCTGCGCAACCTGGCGGCCAAGGCCGGGCTCGAACCGGAAAGAGTCCATCCGCACTTGCTCCGTCACTCCTTCGCAACGCATCTCCTCGAAGGCGGGGCCGACCTACGTTCCGTTCAGGAGATGCTCGGGCATGCAGATCTCGCGACGACCGAGCTGTACACACACGTATCCGATCGGCGCCGTCGAGAGTTGTATTTCCAGGCGCATCCCCATGCGCGGAGAAAACTGAAGTAGGAGTCAATGCACTTCGATCTGAACATCGCACTTCTCGCCGTCGTCACATGTGGCATCGGGTACCTGATGATGGTCGCGGGACTCAGCAAGAGCTCACTCGAGCTCAAGCGACGGCAGCGCGTGTGCCCCAGCTGCGGTCGTCAAATCGAGGCGCGCGTCTGTCGCGCCTGTACAGACTGAATATGAGGCCTGATGTGAAGTTCCGCCGGGCCGGATGACGCACCAGACACGGCGCCGGATCAGCACGCTCGCCCGCGGCACGTAGCGCCCTCCGACGACGGCCGAACTTCACACCAGACCTCTTAAGTCTTCGCTCCCGCTCGCTTCTTCAGGTCCGCCGCCACGGTCCGGGCGGCGTTTCGCAGCTCTGCATCCTGCTCGTCGTCCTCTGACAGCCCGGTTAGCAAGACGATCGTCTCGCGTTGAGCCGAGCCGTTCCGGAGACAGAGAACTGCGAGGCGCCGCACTGCTTGATTCGAGTCCGTGGACACCATCGTGTGCAGGACCGGGCGGATCGCGTTGACGACGCCCGGGCTGTCTTTCGACAGGAGCTGCACCGAGAGGAGTGCCGATCCGCGTGCCGCCGGGCTCTCGTCGTCAAGCCCGCGCCGGAGGAGCTCGAGCTTTTGGCGAAAGCGGAACTGGCCGATCGCCCGATACGCAACGGCACGCTCGCGATAGTCGCCACTCCGGGCCGCGGATTCGAGCTCGTCCTCCCATTGCCTGCGCAGCGTGGCCAGCTCGCGCTCGTCGCCCGACTGAGCGAGCTCGTCGGCTTTCGCCGCTGCCTCGACGAGGGACATGGGCGCGGCACAATACCGCGCATGGATAGAGTCCGGCGCCGTGGCACACAGAGTGACGCTCATTCCCGGGGACGGCACCGGGCCCGAGTTGACCGAGGCGACGCGCCGGGTCCTCGAGGCCACCGGCGTCGAATTCGACTGGGACGTCCGGGAAGCCGGCGCCGACGTGATGGAGAAGTACGGCGGCAATCCGCTTCCCGACGAAGTCCTCGAGGCGATCCGCGAGACCGGCGTGGCGCTCAAAGGGCCGATCACGACGCCGGTCGGTGGGGGCTTTCGCTCGGTCAACGTGGCGCTGCGGAAGAGCCTCGATCTCTATGGCCAGGTTCGGCCATGTAAGACCTATCCCGGCGTCCGAACCCGCTTCGACGAGGTCGACCTGATCATCGTCCGCGAGAACACCGAGGACCTCTACGCAGGGATCGAGTACGAAGAAGGCTCCGCGGAAGCCCGTGAGCTGATCGAGTGGATCAACGCACACGGCGATCGCCTTGCGCACGACGACGCGGGCATCTCGATCAAGCCGATCTCGGTCACGGGCACGCGACGCATCGTGCGGTTCGCCTTCGACTACGCGCGCCGCAATGGCCGCCGCAAGGTCACGGCAGTGCACAAGGCGAACATCATGAAGTTCTCGGACGGCTTGTTCCTGCGGGTCGCACAGGAGGTCGCCGCGGAGAACGGCGACATCGAGTTCGACGACCGCATTGTCGACAACATGTGCATGCAGCTCGTCCAGCGCCCGGAGGAGTACGACGTGCTCGTGCTGCCAAACCTGTATGGCGACGTCCTCTCCGATCTCTGCGCCGGAATGATCGGCGGCCTCGGGCTCGCCCCCGGCGGGAACTTCGGTGAAAGCATCGCGATCTTCGAGCCGACGCACGGCTCCGCGCCGAAGTACGCGGGCCAGAACAAGGTCAACCCGATGGCGCAGATGCTCTCGGGAATGCTGATGCTCCGGCACCTCGACGAGCGCGAAGCTGCTGCCAGCCTGGAGCATGCGATCGCCGAGGTCATCGCCGAGGGCAAGAGCGTCACCTACGACATGAAGCCGACCCGCTCCGACCCGACCGCAGTCGGAACCCGCCAGGTCGCCGACGCGATCATCGAGAAGCTGGGAGTGCGCGTATGAGGCGAAAGGTGACAGTCGTCGGCGCAGGGAACGTCGGCGCCACCTGCGCGCAGGTCCTGGCTGCGCACGACTACGCGGACGTCGTCCTCGTCGACATCAAGGAAGGTCTTCCGCAGGGAAAGGCACTCGACATCAACCAGATGGGCGCGGTGCTCGGGTACGAGCCACGGGTCACGGGCTCTAACAGCTACGAGGAGACGGCGGGCTCCGACGTCGTCGTCATCACGGCAGGTCTGCCGCGGTCGCCCGGAATGAGCCGCGACGACCTCGTCGCAACGAACGAGAAGATCGTCAAGGACGTGACCGAGAAGACGATCGCGCGGAGCCCGGAGGCGATCCTGATCGTCGTCTCCAATCCTCTCGACGCCATGTGTCACGTCGCGAAGAACGTGTCCGGCTGGCCTAAGGAGCGAGTATTCGGGATGGCCGGGATCCTCGACACCGCGCGCTTCTCGACCTTCATCGCCTGGGAGACGCAGGCGTCCGTCAAGGACGTCACAGCCATGGTCCTCGGAGGCCACGGTGATCAGATGGTGCCAGTCGTCAGCGCGACCACGGTAGGCGGGATCCCACTAGCAAAGCTGGTCGGCGAAGCCGACATCGACGCGATGGTGCAGCGCACAGCGAAAGGCGGTGGTGAGCTCGTCGAGCTCCTCGGGACATCCGCCTGGTACGCGCCTGGTGCCGCTGCAGCGCAAATGGTCGACTCGATCATGCTCGACGAGAAACGCGTCCTTCCCTGTACGGCCTATCTCGAGGGCGAGTACGGGATCGACGGCCTCTACATGGGCGTGCCCGTCAGGCTCGGGTCCGGTGGCATCGAGGCGATCTACGAGCTCGATCTGGGCGCTGACGAGCAGGCAATGCTGACCGAGTCGGCCGGCGCCGTGCGCGAAGTCGTCGGCCTGCTCGCCTCGTAGCCATGGATCTCGGTCTCAAAGGGCGGACTGCGATCGTCACCGGCGCATCTTCCGGTCTCGGCCTTGCGACGGCGGAGGCCCTGGCGGCCGAAGGCGCCAACGTGACCATGTTTGCCCGGCGGCGCGACGTGCTCCAACGTGAGGCCGATCGGATCGGCGCGCTCGCCGTGCGTGGCGACGTCACGAACCCGCGCGATCTCGAAGCCGTCGTCGGACAGACCGTCGCCGCGTTCGGCGGCGTCGACATCCTGGTCTGGAACAGCGGCGGTCCGCCGCCGGGGCCGGCGGTCGGCATGAGCGCCGAGTCGCTCGAGGAAGCCGTCGAGCTCCTTTTCTTCCCGCCCTTGCGCCTCGTCGACTTCTGCCTGCCGCACCTGGTTCAGAGTCCGGGCGGCCGCATCCTCGTCTTCACGTCGCTCGCCGCCAAGGAGCCGACGGACCATCTTGCGCTCAGCAACGCCGTGCGGCCGGGTGTCCACGGCTGGGCGAAAACGCTTTCCCGCGAGCTCGGCCCACGCGGCATCACAGTGAATTGCCTCGCGCCGGGACGCATCGAGACCACACGCCTCGCGCAGCTGTACCCGGAGGGACCGACCGAAGCCGACCTGAAGGCGATTCCGGTGGGACGCTGGGGCACCCCGCAGGAGTTCGGCGACGTTGCGTGCTTCCTCGCCTCGGACCGCGCCCGTTATGTGAACGGGGCCACCGTGGTCATCGACGGCGGACTCTCGCGAGGCCTGTTTTAGCCGGTGTCCGCGCTCGGCCGGGTGCTATCGCCTTTCCGGCTTGCCTCGGCTGGCTTCATCGTGTTGGTCGCGACCGTCGCCATCCTCGTGACGCAGGGGAGCAACAAATACCTCGAGGTCCCAGACAACGCTCATCCGCTGGCCGACCTCGTAGAGGTGCCGCACGCAAAAGCGGACGCCGACGGTGGCGGAATCTACTACGTCGACGTCCTGCTCAAGCCTGCCTCATTGCTGGAGTCCTATGTCCCGTACGTTCGCCCCGAGGGCTCGGCGCTGATCGACCGCGCACAGATCGTGGAGCCGGGAATCTCGGACCAGGAGCGTCGCAAGCTCGACCTTGCGACGATGAAGGCCTCACAGGACGTCGCCTCGGTCGTCGCCCTGCGCGAGCTCGGTTATCGCGTGCCCATCCGCCCCGGCGGCGTTCGCATCGTCGCAGTGACCTCGGGCTCCCATGCCGGCCGGGTGCTGCGTCCCGGCGACGTCATCGTTGGTGCCGATGACAAGAAGGTGTTCACGCGAACCGATCTTGCCGCTGTACTCGGCCGGCTCAAGCCCGGGGACACGGTCAAGATCACCATCAAGCGTGGCGCCGAGAAACTCACGTTCACGATCAAAACGACGGCCGACACCCAGGATCCGAAGCGGGCGATCGTCGGCGTCCTGCCGATTCAGGCCCTGAGCATTCGCCTGCCGTTCCCCATCAAGTTCAACCTTCGCAAGGTCGGCGGACCATCGGCCGGGCTCGCGTTCGCGCTCGAGCTTTTGGAGAAGAAAGGACGCGACGTCGATCACGGCTACAAGGTCGCAGCCACCGGTGAGATCCAACTCGACGGATCGGTGGCCAGGATCGGCGGCATCAAGCAGAAGACGATCGGAGCGCGAAAATCGCACGTCGACGTCTTCCTCGTGCCGGTCGATGGGGACAACGCCCGCGACGCGAAGCGCTACGCGGGTGGCCTGCGGATCATCCCTGTGAAGAGTTTTCAACAGGCGTTGCAGGCGCTGGCAACACTGCCGCCCAAGGGCTAAAACAGAGTAGTTTTCGGCAAGATCGAATCTACCGGAAAATGCTTAGTTTTCATGTGCGGCAACCCTTGTAAGCACGAGTGGCCTTCGTAGTATCACCCCGTTGTTGCTGCGGGCGTAGTTTCTAGGCAGGGGAGCAAATTGATCAAGAAACAACTGACGTGCGACGACTGCTACTTCCGTCGCGCCGGGCTCTGTGCCCTTCCGACCGATGCTCCCTGCCCGACCTTTCGGCTGCACAGCCGCGGGTCTCTCGTCCCACCGCGCCAGCCCCGCCTCATCCCGAGGCCGCTCGGCGACTTCGCTCAGGTCGCCGCCGCCGGCTAGACCTGCAGCGGCTCGCGAACGAGAGCTGCGAGCCTGCGCACGCCTTCCCGGATCTCGTCCGGAGAAACGAAGCTGAACGCGAGCCGCGCAGTATTCGGTGCGCCTCCGAAGTCCGCGCCGGGCACGAACGTGACGCCTGCGGACGCTGCGCGTTCGAGCAACTTGGCGGCATCGCCGCCTCCTGGTAGCTCCAGCCAGATGAAGTAACCACCCTGCGGCCGGCTCCAGCGCGCGTCAGGAAGCTCGCGTTCCAGCGCTTCGAGCATGGCATCGCGACGGGCTCGAAGGAGCGTCGCCACCCGCTCGAGATTCGGCTCGAAGTTCCCCCGGCGCAAGAACTCGAACACGGTCGCTTGCCCGAGCAGGACCGGCGTGATGTACGTCGAGGTCGCCAACGCCTCGAGGTCCTGCTCGAGAACCTGGGGCAGGACGAAATAGCCGACGCGCAGCCCCGGCGCGATCGTCTTCGAGAACGAGGACGAGTAGGCGACCCTGGTCCCTCCCTCCAGATCGAACAGCGTGTGCGGCGCCTCACCCTCGAAGCGAACGAGCCCGTAGGGATCGTCTTCCAGCACGAGCAGTTCGTGCTCCCGCACGAGCTCCACGAGGCGGTGACGGCGCTCTTCGCTCAGCGTCCTGCCGCTCGGGTTCTGGAAGGTTGGAATCGTGTAGAGGAAGGATGGTTTCCTGCCGCTGTCGAGCGCCTCTGCAAGCGCATCCAGGTCGAGGCCCTCGTCGTCCATGTCGACCGCTACCGTCTCAACGCTACGCGCGGAGAGAATCTTCAGCGGGCGATCGTAGGTCGGGGCCTCTACGACGACGCGTTCGCCGGCAAACCGCTCGGCAAGGAAGACCATTCCCTGGAGCGAACCGTTCGTGACGAGGACACGCGCGGGGTCGACGCGGTGACGCTCCGCGATCCAGTTCCGCAGCGGCCCGTAACCCGCCGCCGATCCGTATGACAGAACGGTGGCTCCGTCGCGCTCGAGCGCGACGCGCGCGCAATCGGCAAGCTCCTCGACCGGGAGGCACTCGGGAGCGGGAACGCCCCGCGCGAAGGAGATCGTCTCCATCGGCTTGAGTCTAGGTGCGGGCCCCGAAGCGCTCAGCTACGAGCTGCGCGACCTCGGTCGGCGTCGTGCCGACCTGGATGCCGGCCGCCTCCAGCGCTTCCTTCTTCGCCTGCGCCGTCCCGGTGGAGCCCGAGATGATCGCGCCGGCGTGGCCCATGGTCTTGCCGGGCGGCGCCGAGAACCCGGCGATGTAGGCGATCACGGGCTTCGTCACGCGATCCTGCGCGAAGCGCGCGGCCTTCTCCTCCTCGTCGCCCCCTATCTCACCGACGAGAACGATCAACTCAGTCTCGGGGTCCGTCTCGAAACGCTGGAGGACGTCGATGAAGGACGAACCGACGACCGGATCGCCGCCGATGCCGACGATCGTCGAATTACCGAGCCCGAGCTGCGTGAGCTCGTGTCCGATCTGGTACGTGAGGGTGCCCGAGCGCGAGACGAGGCCGATGGCGCCCTCGGAGAAGATCTCAGCTGGGATGATCCCCACATTCGCCTTGCCCGGGGAGAGAACGCCCGGACAGTTCGGTCCGATCATCGTCACGCCCTTGCCGCGGATATACGTGTAGACACGCAGCATGTCGTGAGCCGGAATGTGCTCGGTGATGCAGATAACGGTCCCGATGCCTGCGTCGACCGCTTCGTAGATCGCATCCGTCGCAAAGCGCGCAGGCACGAAGATCAGCGTCGTGTTCGCGCTGGTCTCCTCCACGGCGTCGGCGACCGTGTTGAAGACCGGGATGCCTTCGACGTCCTGGCCCCCTTTGCCCGGCGTGACCCCCGCAACCACCTGCGTTCCATAGTTGCGGTTGCGCAACCCGTGGAAGCGGCCTTCGCTGCCGGTGAGGCCCTGCACGACGAGCCACGTGTCGTTGTCGACGATGATCGCCACTATTTCTGCGACCTCCGCGCTCTGACGACGATCGACTTCAGAGTGAGCACGCCGTCGTGCGTATGGTCGGCGAGGAGCTCGCGGACGCGCTCGGCAGCTGCCGGCGGCGTCTGCACGCGTGCGAGCCAGTCGTCGACGACAGGGTGCCGCTCGAAGTGTTCGAGTTGCTCGACCTCGAGGCCGCCCTCGGCGAGCATCTCCTTCCACTCCTTCTCGGAATAGCAGCGCACGTGAGTCGGGTCCCGCAGCCGCTCGGCCTCCTCGACGCGCTCGTCGGAGAAGACGTTGTCCTCGATCACGACGAGGTGCTGAGCGACACGCGCCATCTCGGCGATCGCCCCGCGAATGTCCTGGAAGTGATGGGCCGCGATGCGGCACGTCACGACGTCGAAGCTCCCGTCCTGAAAAGGCAGCTCCTCGGCGCTCGACACGACGTCGGGACCCATTCCAGGTGCCGGGTCGACGGTGACCACCGTGCAGCCGTGCTCGCGTAGCCGTCTCGCAACATGGCCTCCCCCAGTCGCGACGTCGAGCACCTTCACGCCGTGGCCCGGGTCGCACCACTCGACCAGCAAATCGAGGTCCGGTCCTTCGCGATGCATCGGGCTCTCTCGAAAGGCCTCGGCCCGCTGCGACCAGGCGTCAGTCATGCCGCCAGCTCGACCGCGCGCCGCGCCGCCTCCAGCATCGTCGGCTCGACATGGAGATTCGGAGGCGCCGCCTCGGCGAGCAAGCGCCGGCCCTCCTCTGCGTTGGTGCCGTCGAGCCTGACGACGATGGGCAGATCGATCTTCATCTGGTCGAGCGCAGTAAGGATTCCGCGAGCCACTTCGTCGCAGCGCGTGATCCCGCCGAAGATGTTGAAAAAAATCGAGCGCACCTGGTCGTCGCTCGTGATCACTTCCAGGGCGTCGACGACGCCTTGCGCATCTCCCCCGCCCCCGAGATCGCAGAAGTTCGCCGGCCTACCGCCCGCGACGACGACGACGTCCACAGTCGACATCGACAGGCCCGCACCGTTTCCCAGGATTCCGACCTCGCCGTCGAGCTTCACGTAGGTCACGCCCTTCTCCCGCGCGAGCCGCTCTTGCGGGTCGGCTGCCTCGACGTCGCGCATTTCCGCGATGTCAGGATGGCGGAAGAGCGCACTGTCGTCGACCGTGAACTTGGAGTCGAGAGCACGCACCTCACCGGTGGGCGTGACGATCAGCGGGTTGATCTCGGTGAGCATGGCGTCCGAGCCGACGAAGCAGCCGTAGAGCTTCTCGATGATGCCCAGGAGCTGTTTCTGCTCGCCCGGATCGTCGATGCCCGCGCCGTAGATGAGACGGCGTGCCTGATAGGGCTGGAAGCCCTCGAGTGGATCCACGTGCAGGTGCGCGAGCGCGTCCGGATTCTCGTCGGCGACCTGCTCGATCTCGACCCCGCCCTCGGTGGTGAGCATGAAGAGCAGTTGTTTCGTGCCACGGTCGAAGGTGATCGAGAGGTAGTACTCCTTCGCGATGTCGGACGCCTGCTCGATCCAGAGCTTGCGCACGACGTGACCGTTGATGTCGAGGCCGAGGATGTCGCGGGCCTTCGCTTCGGCATCGGCCGGATCGTGCGCGAGCTTCACGCCGCCGGCCTTGCCACGGCCGCCCGTCAATACCTGGGCCTTGACGACGACCGGCCCCCCGAGCTCCTCGGCGGCCGCGCGCGCCTCCTCCGGCGTCTTCGCGAGCCGGCCTTCGGACACGGGGATCCCGAAGCGCCCGAAGACCTGCTTGCCCTGGTACTCGTAGAGATCCACCGGCGCGGCACTCTACCCGCGCCCCCGCCGCGTGTCGCCGCGCATCTGGATCGGAGCATGTCCGCGCATCCGATCGGAGCATGTCTAGAGGTGCACGCTCTAGAGGTACACGCGCGCGCGTCCCCACCCAGGGTGGGGGTGATCACCCACTACCCTCTGCGATCGACGATACCCGCCTAGGCCCTACGCGTCTGCGCCGGTTTTGCGCCGAGATCTCACTGGGTCGTCAGGACGCAGATCACCTGGCCGGTCTTGACAGGCTGACCAGCCGCGACCGAGAGCTCGGCGACGGTGCCCGAGCGGTGCGCATGCACCTCGTTCTCCATCTTCATCGCCTCGACGATGCAGATGACCTGTCCCGCTTCAACGTCGTCGCCTTCTGCGACCTCGACTGCAAGCACGGTCCCCTGCATCGGGCTCACCACGGCGTCGCGCCCCGCCCCCGCCTTCCCGCCGCCGCGCGAACGCTCACGACGGCGCCTCCCCAGCTCGGCGAAGGCAGGTTCCGGGCGGAGCACCCGCACCTCGAATCGACGCCCATCGACCTCGACCGAGCGGACTGCCTCGCGCACGACGGCCGCGCCGACTTCAGGCCCGCCGACGGGACGCCCATTCTCGAACTCGCCCGCGCGCGCCGCCAGCAACTCGGACTCTACGAGGCCGTGACACGTCTCGCCTTCGACGAAACACGGATGCGTGAGCAGAGCCTTGTGAAAGCCGATCAACGTCTTGACTCCCTCGATCGCGAACTCGTCGAGCGCGCGGAGCATGCGACGCCGCGCATGCTCACGGTCGACGCCGTGAACGACGAGCTTGGCAATCATCGGGTCGTAGAGCGGCGAGATCTGACTCCCCGCCATGACACCGGAGTCGACACGCACACCTGGGCCGCTCGGCTCGCGGTAACGCGTGATCGTTCCCGGTGTTGGAAGAAAACCGCTCGAAACGTCCTCCGCGTTGATTCGGCACTCGATCGAATGCCCGTGCAGATGCACGTCCTCCTGGCGCACGGAGAGCGGCTGCCCCGCCGCGATCAACACCTGTTCGCGCACGAGATCGAGGCCGGTCACCATCTCCGTCACCGTGTGCTCCACCTGGATGCGGGTGTTCATCTCGAGGAAGAAGTACTCGCCTTCACGGGAGAGAAGGCCCTCGATCGTTCCGGCACTCAGGTAGCCGACCGCACGCGCAGCCTCGACGGCGATCGCACCGATCTGCTCGCGCAACGCATTGTCGACGGCAGGCGACGGTGTCTCCTCGACGAGCTTCTGATGGCGGCGCTGAATCGTGCAGTCGCGCTCGCCGAGGTGGATGACGTTGCCGTGGGCGTCCGCAAGCACCTGCACCTCGACATGGCGCGGATCCTCGAGGTAGCGCTCGACGTAGACGGCCGGATCGGAGAAGTAAGCCTCGCCCTCGCGTCGGGCCGACTCGAACGCACGCTCGACGTCAGCCGGATCGCGTACGACCTTTAGCCCTTTGCCCCCGCCTCCCGCGGACGCCTTGATCGCGATCGGCCAGCCCAGCTCGTCGCCGAGGCCGCGGACCTCCTCGGCCGATTCGACGGGCCGGGTGACACCCGGAATGATCGGGACGCCGGCCGCGCGCATCCGGTCGCGCGCCTCGATCTTGGACCCCATCGCCTCGATCGCCTCCGGGGGCGGGCCGATCCACACGAGCCCCTGTTCGCCGCAGGCGCGCGCGAAGTCCGCGTTCTCTGCGAGGAAGCCGTAGCCGGGATGAACGGCCTGCGCGCCCGCTCGTCGTGCGGCGTCGAGGACCCGTTCTTGATTCAGATAGCTCTCGGCAGGAAGGCCGGCTCCGATCAGATGCGCCTCGTCGGCAAAGGTCACGTGCGCCGAATTCCGGTCGGCGTCCGAATAGACGGCGACGGTGCCGATGCCGAGCTCGCGCAGCGTCCGGAAGACGCGGATCGCGATCTCGCCCCTGTTCGCGACGAGCACTTTGCTGAAAACGGCCACTGCCCCTCTATTGTTGCGAGAGTGAGTCTCCCGGACGGCCTGACTGTTGCGCGCGCCGCCTCCGTCCCCTTCGTCATCCTGCTGTACGCGCTGGACTTCGACGGCCACAACTACTGGGCGACGGCGCTCTTCGCGGCCGCCATGGCCACGGACTGGTTCGACGGCCGCATCGCGCGCAGTCGCGGCCGGTCCTCGCCACTCGGCTCGTTGCTCGATCCCGCGGCGGACAAGATCCTCGTGCTCGCGGTGCTGATCATGCTCGTCGACCAGAGGGTCGCCCCCGGCTGGATGGTCGCTGCGATCGTCGTTCGAGAGTTTCTCGTCACGGCCCTGCGCCTGGCCGCGCTCGAACGAGGCGTTGTGCTCCAGGCGCGCGATCTCGGCAAGCTGAAGACCTGGTCGCAGGCGGTTGCCGCGGCCGTCGGCGGCTTTGCGGCCGCCGGGGCTTGGCGGACTGACGTGGCCTGGTGGACGCTTCTCGTCGCTGTTGTGCTGACGTGGATCTCCGGGCTGGACTACGCCCGCGTTGCCCCGCGCCTCTGGCGCGGCGGCGCCACGGCCTGATCCGCTTCGTCCTCGGGGCCCGGGCCTAGACCGGCTCGACGCCAGGGCGACGGCGCCGCTGGCCTGCGACCCTCCTCCTCGAGCGCCTCGAGGATCGCCCGGCGCTCCTTTTCCGTGGGTTCCGGCGTGATCTCGACGTCCACGCGACCAGAGATTAAAGGGATAGGTCGACCCGCCGATAGGACAGAGATGCGCCGCCGCCGCCTTGCGTACGTCTGCGCGCTCGTCATGCTCTTCGCGCTGTCGCCGGCCACCGCCGCCACCACGCCGGGGACATCGTGGGCACAGGCCGAGCTAAAGACCGTAGTCGCCGCCGGAATAATGGCCAAGGCGGCGGCAGCGCGACCCGACGATCCGCTCACCCGCGCGGAGCTCGAGACGATCGTCGCAGGCCTGACGCACACCGAGGCCGTCGCGCCCGCCTCGCCGTCGGCCAAGGTCACGATCGCGGCCCTCGACGCAAGGCTCGTCACGGCACTCGGGCTGGCCGACAGCGCGAAGGTCTTCACGCAGGTAGCCAAAGCAGCGGGTCTCGCGCCTCCTTCTCGGTTCGGCACCGAAGCCGTAGCTCGGCTCCTCGGTCTCCGCATCAACCACCCGGCTGCGCTCGACGCTCTCGAGCTCTCGCCCGGACAGCCTGCCACCCACGCCGAAGCCGCGTACTCCGCGGCGCGAATACTGAAGTTCGGAGCAGGCGACGCCCAGGCGGTTCAGGAGCTCAGCGCATCATTCGTCGTCCCCGCGCTGACCCCCTGGGAGACGAAGGTCCTAACGACGGCACTTCGCTTCATCGGCTATCCATACGTCTGGGGTGGGGAGAGCGAGTTCCCCAATTCGCCGTTCGGGCCCCAGGTCCATGGCGGCTTCGACTGCTCGGGATTCGTCTGGCGCGTCTACAAGGTCGAGCAGTACGTGGACGGGGGCACCCTCCCGGACATGCTCCAGGGTCGGACGACCTACGCAATGAGCGGGGAGGTTCCGGTCACGAAACGCATCCCTGCCCCGAAGCTCCAGCCGGCCGACGTCCTCTTCTTCGGAGCGAAAGGCCCGAAGTCGAAGCCCGCGCAGATCGACCACACGGGCATCTACCTCGGCAACGGGTGGTTCATCCACTCGTCACGCTACGGAGTCGCGGTCGCGCCTCTCTCCGGTTGGTATGGAGAACGCCTTGCGTGGGGACGTCGACCGCTTGCCGAGGCGGGACTCGTTTCCGCCGGTTAGAACCGCTATTTCCCCTAAATCCCCCTATGGGGGGATTCACCGGTTCGAGCACAGAGGAAGAATCTGGCGGTCTGGCGTCTTCGTGTGGGGAGGTTTTTGCGCGGATGTTGCAGTGGAAGCCGAAGCTGATTGCTCTCATGGCGATCCTGGTGCTCGTCGCGGCAGTCTCGGGTCAGTTCACCTGGGACTCCTTCGAACAATTCACCTGGTTCTAAGCCTGACGTGAACTCACAGGCGGTCACGTCCCGCCGGCTTAACGCCCTCATTCTTCCTGTCTGTCTGGCCGGCCTCGGTGTCCTCATCGCGGCCGGCTATGTCTTCGCGACCACGGCACACAGCGGCCGTGCGCTGATCAGCCTCGCCGCGCTCACCGCGGCGGCAACGCTCGCCGAGCGCTTCCCCGTGCCGATCAACGCCGAGACCGGCGGCGGCGTGCTCTCGCTCACATTCGTGTTCGCGGTCGCCGCCATTGTCCTCTTCGGCTGGGCTGCCGGCGCGCTGCTTCTGCTCGCCGCGACCGCCATCGTTCAGCTCGCCCAGCATCGCCCGCTGCAGCGCATCTCCTTCAATGTCGCCGTCCTCGCCCTTGTCGCTCTCGCCGCAGGTGCGCTGATCGCTCCGATTCACGGTGAGACCGTCGGCGCTGTCGTAGCTCGCGTCGTGCTCGCCGCCACCGCGGACAACGTCGTCAACATCGTCCTGATCTCGGCGGCGATCGCCCTCAGCAGCGGGCAGCCCTACCTCAACCTGATGAGAACGCACGTGCGCGCGACAATCGTGCCGTTCGCGTTCATGGCGTCTGCGGCGCTGATGCTCGTGGTGCTGTGGGAGCGTTCGCCGGTTTTGTCGGTGGCACTTGTCGGACCGCTGCTCGCGATCGCGCTGTACCAGCGCTCGACACACCGCGCCCTGCGGGCGATGCGCCTGGCCCTCACGGACCCGCTGACGGGCCTCGGCAATCACCGTCAGTTCCACGAACGGCTCCAGCGCGAACTGTTGCGAGCGGAGGAGCAGACGCGTCCGTTGACGCTCTGCTTCGTCGACATCGACAACTTCAAGAAGATCAACGACCGCTTCGGACACCCGTCCGGCGACCGCGTCCTCTCGCAGGTCGGCGCGAGGCTCCGCCAGGGCGGCGAGGCCTTCCGGCTCGGCGGAGACGAATTCGCGCTGCTACTCGCGGACCACGACGAGGCCATGGCACTAACAGCCGCGGATTCGGTCGTGGAGCGGATCGCGACGGTCGACTTCGAGCACATCGGCACCGTGACGGTCAGTGCAGGGCTCGCGACCTTCCCGATGCAGGGTCACGGCCGGGACGAGTTGATCCGCCTTGCCGACAGCGCTCTCTATTGGGCAAAGGAGCACGGGAAGAACCGGGTGCGGCTTTGGCGCCCGGACGTCGTGGAGCTTTCGGAGCTCAAACGGCTTGCAGCCGGACCCGACAAGGCAGCGCGTTACCGGGCCGCCGCTTCGCTCGCAAAGGCAGTCGACGCGCGAGACACGTACACGGGGAGTCACTCCGAGCGGGTCAGCGAGCTGGCCGCGAAGGTCGCGACGCGTTTGGGACTCGGCGCCGAGCAGGTCGAGCTCACGCGTCTTGCCGGCAGCCTGCACGACCTCGGCAAGCTCGCCATTCCGGAAGAAATCCTGCGCAAGCCCGGCACGCTGACCGATTCCGAGCGGCTCGTGCTCGAGCGCCATCCTCAGATCGGCTTCCGGATGCTCGACAGCCTCGGCGTCGACCCGGTCGCCGATCTCGTCCTGCACCACCACGAGCGGTGGGACGGCGCCGGGTATCCAGACGGCCTGCGCGGGGACAGGATTCCGCTCGGCGCCCGGATCATCTTCGTCACCGATGCGTACGACGCAATGACGTCCGACCGGATCTACCGCCAGAAGCGTTCTTCCCCGGCGGCGCTCGCAGAGCTCGAGCGCTGTGCGGGCACCCAGTTCGACCCCGGCATCGTCGCGGCCTTCGCGGAGGAACTCGGACAAAGCGGCCACTTGGAGGTCGCGCCACCTCTGCCGGCACTGGCGTCTTAACACAGGGGAACCCATGGTTCCCCTGTGGGACCCCTCCTTGGGTTTTCGCGAGGCGGCTGCAAGGGGTGCGCTGCGGCGTGACGCGGTCACGCCTCCGCGCGCGCACGGGCCTGCAACCAAGAGAGATGGTCCCTCGCGCGTGGCGGCTTTGCCGGCACGCGCCGTTCCAGTCTTTCTGAAGGGATCCCTTTGTGATCATCATGGCGCGCGCAGCGCGCCGGATCACAAAGGGATGTTGCCGTGTTTACGGCGCGGGCGAGGCTCCTGCTTCGTTAGTGACGTCTCGAGCGCGTCGATCAACACCGGGCGGGTGCGGCGCGGCTCGATCACCTCGTCCACGTAGCCGCGCTCGGCCGCTGCGTACGGATTGGCGAACCGCTGGCGGTAGTCCTCGATCAGCTCCGCTCGCCGAGCCTCGGGATCGTCGGCTTCCTCGAGCTCCTTCCGGAAGATGATGTTGACCGCGCCGTCTGGCCCCATCACCGCGACCTCGGCGGTCGGCCACGCGAAGTTGAAGTCCGCGCGGATGTGCTTCGAGCTCATGACGTCGTAGGCGCCGCCGTAGGCCTTGCGTGTGATCACGGTCAGCTTCGGCACCGTCGCCTCGGCATACGCGTAGAGGAGCTTGGCACCGTGCCGAATGATCCCGCCCCACTCCTGCTGCGTCCCAGGCAGAAAGCCTGGCACATCGACCAGCGTGACGAGCGGGATGTTGAACGCATCGCAGAAACGAATGAAGCGGGCGGCTTTCACCGACGAGTCGATGTCCAGCACGCCGGCGAGAGAGCGCGGCTGGTTGCCGATGACCCCGACCGGATGGCCCCCGAGTCGCGCGAGGCCGCAGACGATGTTCTCGGCCCAATGCTCGTGCACCTCGAGAAAGTCGCCGTCGTCGACGATGCGCCGGATCACCTCGTGCATGTCGTACGGCTTGTTCGCGTTGTCCGGGATCAGCGTGTCGAGCTCGGGCTCTTCGCGGTCGCGTGGATCCGACGGCTCCGAGTAGGGCGGCGGATCCATGTTGTTCTGCGGCAGAAAGGAGAGCAGGTAGCGAGCGTCTTCGAGACAAGCCTTCTCATTGGGAGCGATGAAGTGCGCGACTCCAGACTTCGCCGCGTGCGTCGACGCGCCGCCGAGCTCCTCGAAGGTCACCTCTTCTCCGGTCACCGTCTTCACGACGTCGGGACCCGTGATGAACATGTACGACGTTCCCTCAACCATGAAGACGAAGTCCGTGATCGCGGGCGAATAGACGGCGCCTCCGGCGCAGGGGCCCATCACGAGCGAGATCTGCGGGATCACGCCCGAGGACTGAACGTTCCGCCAGAAGATCTCGGCATAGCCCGCGAGCGAGACGACACCTTCTTGGATGCGCGCGCCGCCCGAGTCGTTGATGCCGATGACGGGACAGCCGAACTTCAGGGCCAGGTCCATGACCTTGCAGATCTTCTCCGCGAATACCTCGCTCAAGGAGCCGCCGAAGACGGTGAAGTCCTGCGAGAAGACGAAGACCTTGCGGCCGAAGATCGTTCCGTAACCGGTGACGACCGCGTCGCCGTAGGGCCGCCGCTCGAGCATCCCGAAATTGGGCTCACGGTGACGGACGTAACGATCGAGCTCGACGAAGGATCCCGGATCCAGCAGCTCGACCAGTCGTTCGCGCGCGAGCAGCTTGCCCTGCTGACGCTGGCGCTCGATCGCCTGCTCGGTACCGGCGTGCTCGGCCTCGTCGCGCAGCTCGCGAAGCTGGTCCAGCTTGGACTCGGTGGAGTCGGCGCGAGGCTCGTCGGTCGTCGCCATGGGGAGAGCCTAACGGCGACTCGGTTGGGACATGTCCCGGTGTCTGACACCAGGCCGTGGCTGTCCGGGACAGTCGGCATTCGGCTCGGCCAGCCCGATGAAGGGCGATTCGTCACATCGCGGCTACTCAGACGGCACAGTGTCCGACACCCGGCCGTGGCTCGGCTGGACATGCCGTTTTCGCCGCCAAATGCCTCCGTCACGTCCGGATAGAGTCGAACGATGAGCGTCGACCGCTCGACGATCTGGCCCTACGAAGACGGCGAGCCCGGAGAGTTCGTCTACCAGCGCTACGGCCACCCCACAGGTGTCGAAGCGGAGCGTCGCGTCGGTGAGCTCGACGGCGGCCACGCACTTCTTTTCTCCTCCGGTGCAGGCGCGACGACCGCGCTGGTGCTCACCCTCCTCTCTTCCGGAGACACGATCGCCCTGGCCGAAGGCGCCTACTTCGGAACGGGCGTCATCTTTCGCGAGCTCGACCGTTGGGGTTTGCGCGTCGTCGAGTTCGACCAGACCGGCCCGCCGCCCGGCGGCGTCGACCTAATCTGGCTCGAAGCGCCGTCGAATCCCTTCTTGACGATGCCCGATCTCGAGGCTGCGGCGGCACACCCGGCGCGCGTCGTCGTCGACGCCACGGCCGCGACGCCGATTCACCTGCGACCGCTGGAACATGGCGTCGACTTCGTCCTGCACAGCGCGACCAAGTACCTCGGCGGCCATGACGACGTGCAGCTCGGCGCGGTCGTCTGCAAGCGCGCCGAGGACGGCGAGCGCCTGAAGGAGTTCCGCACCCGTTCGGGCATCGTCGCCGCACCCGATCCGTGCGCGCTGCTCCTGCGCGGCCTGGAGACGCTGGAGCTGCGGGTCCGGCGGCAAACGAAGTCCGCGGCTGAGCTCGCGAAGCGCCTGGAAGCACATTCCTCGGTCCAGGTGGTCCGCTATCCCGGGATCGGTGGCCTCCTCTCCTTCGACGTCGCCGGCGCCGACGAGGCCCGTCACGTCGAGACGACGCTTCGCCTGATACGGAACGCCACGAGCCTGGGCGGCGTGCACTCCCTCCTCGAGGCCCGAGCCCGCTGGGAGGGGGACCGTGTCCCGCTAGGCTTGCTCCGCCTGAGCGTAGGCCTGGAGCCGGTGGAAGACCTCTGGGCGG
>VAXG01000010.1 GCA_005883355.1 Actinomycetota bacterium
GATCGAGGCTCATCAGCTCGACGCACTCGAGACCGACGCGATCTTCAACGAGCTCGAACGACGGGGAATCGACGTGATCCCCGACGAGCCGGAAAAGGAGAAAGAGAAGGAGCCTGCGCCTCCCCCACTCCAGACCTCGTACGAGACGACGACCGACGCGTTGCAGCTCTTCCTGCGCGAAGCCGGCCGCCACCCGTTGCTGACGGCACCTCAGGAAGTCGAGCTCGCGAAGCGGATCGAGCGCGGCGACATGGGCGCGAAGTCGCACATGATCCAGTCGAACCTGCGGCTCGTCGTGTCGATCGCCAAGAACTACCGCAACCAGGGCCTCCCGTTCCTCGACCTGATTCAGGAAGGAACGCTGGGCCTCATTCGCGCGGTCGAGAAGTTCGACTGGCGTCGGGGCTACAAGTTCTCGACCTACGCGACCTGGTGGATCCGCCAAGCCGTTGCGCGTGCGCTGGCGGACAAGGCGCGGACGATCCGGATGCCCGTCCACATCGTCGAGCGCCTGCAGAAGATGAACCGTGCGGAGCGCACGCTCTGGACACAACTCGGCCGCGAGCCGACACTCGAGGAGATCGCCGAGGAGGCCAGCCTGCCGATTCAACAGGCGCACGAGGTACGGGCTGCGGCACGCGCGTCCGCGTCGCTCGACCAACCGGTCGGCGAGGCCGAGGACGCAGTGTTCGGCGACTTCGTCGCCGGCGACGACCCCCTTCCAGAGGAGGAGGTCGAGGTCTCGCTGCGCTCGCAGGCGCTCACCGCTGCACTGCTGTCGCTACAGGAGCGCGAGCGTCAGGTGCTGGTGTTGCGCTATGGCCTGGATGACTCGGAGCCGAAGACGCTCGAGGAGATCGGACGGCGGCTCGGTCTGACGCGCGAACGCGTCAGGCAGATCGAGCTTGAATCGCTCAGGCGCCTGTCGACGCTGCGCGAGATGCAGTCCGTAACGGCATAACGCCGAGCGCGGACCCGTCGAACAACGACAGAGCACGATCGCCGAGCCGTTGCTCTGCGAGTGCATGCGCCTCATCGAGATGCGCCGGACGTGTCGTGCGATGTCCGTCTGAGGCGACCAGATTGCCGATACCGCGCTCGATCAGCGACCAGCCCAACTCCTCCGGCTCGGGCCCGTGGCGGCCGGTCAGCGACGTCGCGTTGACTTGCAGCATCCAGCCGCGTGCCGCGAGGTCGTCCGCGATCGACGGATCCTCGAGCACCGCTTCCGTGCGTTCGGGATGGGCGATGACCGGTCGAAGTCCGGCAGCTTCGACGTGCTCGGCAAGTGCGATCAAGACATCGGGCGGGCCGGAGAAGGGCACCTCCATCAGGACACAGTCGGTTCCGTCGAGGACGTAGCGGTGTGGGTCTTCCTGCAGGAGCGCCTGGGCCGGCGTGAGCTCGAACCCGAGCCGGAGCTCGAGCCCTGCGTGCGGGCGCATGCGCTCGTGGGCCTCCCGGATCTCCACCTCGCGCTCGTCGCTGAGCGTGAAGTACGGCCAGACGTGCGGCGTCGCGAACAGAACAGCCGTCCCATGCCCCGCAGCGCTTTTGCACAAGGAGAGCCCGTCCTGGATCGTCGCGGCCCCGTCGTCACCAGACGGGACGACATGGGAGTGACAGTCGACGAATCGACGATCCACGTCCCTAGTAGTACCTGCTACGTCCGCAGGTAGAGCTCGAGATCGGGCGCGACCGCGCGGAGCTCGCGGAGCGCTCGCGACTCGAGTTGACGCACGCGCTCGCGTGTGATGCCGAGGCCTGCTCCGACCTCTTCGAGCGTTTGCGGCAGTTCGCCGTTCAGGCCGAAGCGGAGCGAAAGCACACGCTGCATCCGCGGATTGAGGAGGAGGAGCGCCTCGGCCAGCTCGTTGCGGCGGAGCTTCTTCGAGGTCGACTCGTCCGGCCGTTCCGAGTGCACGTCTTCGATCAGGTCGGCGTACATGCTCTCGCCGTCGCCGACCGGCGTTTCGAGGCTGACCGGGTCCTCGACGAGATCGAGCAGCTCGCGGACACGCTTCTCCGGAAAGCCGCTCTCCTTCGCGAGCTCCTTCTCCGTCGGCTCGCGGTTGTACTTCTGAGCAAGTTGGCGGCGCGCACGCATGAGCCGTCGGACCTGGTCCGCGACGTGGACAGGCAGGCGGATCGTCCGGCCCTGGTCGGCGAGCGCGCGCGTGACTGCCTGGCGGATCCACCAGGTCGCGTACGTCGAAAGCTTGTAGCCGAGCTTGTAGTCGAACTTCTCCACTGCACGGATCAGCCCGAGGTTCCCCTCCTGGATCAGGTCGAGAAGCGGAACGCCGGCCTTCGTGTAGTTGCGGGTGATCGACATGACGAGGCGGAGGTTCGACTCGATCAGCTTCTTCTTGGCCTCTTCGTCGCCTTCGTCCTTCCGCCTGGCGAGCTCGCGCTCCTCGGCGGGCGTCAGGAGAGGGCCGTCGCCGATCGCGCGGACGTAGAGCTTGAGCGGATCCTGGGTCGCCTCGGCCCTGGCGGCTGGCGGGATGTCCTCGTCGCCGTCCTCTGGCTGCTCGACCTCGCCGGCGGCGTCCTCCGATTCCTCGACCTCGGTCTCCTCCGCCTCTTCGACGTCGGGTACGAGCTCGAGCCGCGGTTCGACGGCGGGGTCCGAGGGCAGGTCAGGAAGCGGCCGCATGCGAGGGGTATCGGCGCGGCCTAACCGACTCTTGAGGCGGCCGTCAACCCTCGGGAGAGGGATCGCTACTAACAAGGACACCGGCCGATGCGTCTAGAAAGATGGAGCGACCAAAAGGTCGCTTCGCATTTTTTCAGACACTTTGTGCGGAATCGCCGGATATAGCCTGGCTCTCGACAGCACAGTCGAGCGGACAGTCGCGGCCCGGGCCCTCCTCACCGGGATCGCCGAACGAGGTGCCGATGCCGTGGGCTATGCGTATCGCCTGACCGGAACGCCGATAGCCGTTCATAAGCAGCGCTCGGGGGCCACGGCCCTACTCGAGCGGATCAGCGTGCCGGAGGACGCCACGAAGCTGCTCGTCCACGTCCGCGACTACACCAAGGGCCACCCCAGCCTCGCGGCGAACAACCATCCGGTCCGCCACGGCTCCGTCGTGGGAATCCACAACGGAATCATCAAGAACGACGACGAGCTCTTCGCCGAGCACGGAATCGCGCGCGCCGAGTCGGGGATGACGGTCGACTCCGAGATCATCTTCGCGCTGGCCGAGCGCTCACGGGGTCGGACCGCGGCTGCTCTGCAGCAACTCTACGGCTCGATGGCGACGGCGTGGCTCGACGAGAGTCGCCCTGAGCTCCTTCTTGCTCGCGGCGTGGGTCGGCCGCTCTGGATCGGACAGACGAAGAAGGAGCTCTTCTTCGCTTCGACGCGGGTCGCCCTCGAGCTCGTCGAGAGTTACGCGGGCATCAAACTGCGCAAGAGCGAGCTGCCCGAGGGAACGGTGATCGCCGTCGAGAGCGGCAAGATCGTCACCCGCGAATCGTTCGAGCCGGATCGCTCCTTCGAGGAGGAGCCGCTGCCGGCCGTTCGCGCCCCGCATGAGGGCCGCTCCTGCCTCGAGCGCCTCGCGCGACTCCACGCCGCGCCCGCCTGACGCTTAAGAACTCCTAACGCCTGTTTCAGGTTCCTCTTAGGGGAGCGTGGCAGCGTGAGGTGATCGTGCGCAGGTCCTTTACAAGGCGCCGCGCGCTTGGGGCTGCGGCAGCCGTTGCCGGGTCGGGAGTGGCCGCCAGGCTGTCTCAGCTCTCTTCGCCGGCCGCCGAGGCGGCCGCGCCGGCGCACCACCACCATCCACTCGTGCCGGGCTCGTCTCATTCGGGCTTCGCTCACGGCAGCACGACCGTAGATCCGGCGGTGAACGGTTTCGACCCCAGCGCGATCATGCGGGACTTCGACTGGGGCAAGACGCGGCGCCTAGCCGGCGGCCGCGTGCTGCGCGAGTGGGAGCTCGTCGCCACCGACAAGGAGATCGAGATCGTCCCCGGCGTCAAGTTCTCGGCGTGGACCTACAACGGCCGGGTCCCGGGGCCCACGCTTCGCGCCCGAGAAGGAGACCTGCTGCGGATCCACTTCGCCAACGCGGGGACACATCCGCACACGATTCACTTTCACGGGATTCACCCCGCCGTAATGGACGGCACGCCCGGGATCGGCGAGGAGATCGGCGGCGGCCTCATCGACGTCGGCGAGAAGTTCACCTACGAGTTCGACGCGCAGCCGTTCGGGCTGCACCTCTACCACTGTCACGCGTCGCCGCTCGCCGGACACATCGCCAAGGGCCTCTACGGCATGTTCATCGTCGACCCGCCGCAGGGTCGCCCCCACGCCGACGAGCTCGTCATGGTGCAGAACGCATTCGACACGAACTTCAATGACGACAACGAGGTCTACGCGGTCAACACCGTCGCCTTTCATTTCATGTACAGGCCGGTGCGCGTGAAACGCGGCGAGCTCGTCCGGATCTACCTCGTCAACATCGTCGAGCTCGACCCGATCAACTCGTTCCACATCCACGGGAACTTCTTCCACCGCTTTCCGACCGGGACGTTGCTCTCGCCGACCGAGTACACCGACACGGTCATCCAGGGGCAGGGCCAGCGGGACGTGCTCGAGCTGCGCTTCCCCCACACCGGGAAGTACATGTTCCACGCTCACAAGAGCGAGTTCGCAGCCCTCGGCTGGATGGGCTTCTTCGAAGTCGTGGAGTGAATGCTCGATCGCCTGTTAGGACGACTGTGGCTGCTGGGGGTCCCGGTGGGACTCCTCTGCGCGGCCGCCGTGATCGCCTATGCACGCCCCTGGCACGACGCTGCGCCGCCGGCACGCGACGTGAAAGTGAAACAGGCGACGCTGCAACCCGGGACGATCGTGCTCGTCGTCGTCAACAACTCGCAGGAAACCGCGCGTGTAGCGCAGGTCATCCTCAACGACGCCTTCGTCGACTTCCGCCAGAGCCAGACCTCGGTTGCCCCCGGAGCTGCCGAGCGGATCACCGTCTCCTACCCGTGGATCCCCGGTGAGTCCTACGACTTCGAGTTGATGACGGTCACCGGTGCGAGCATCGATTACGGGATCGACGATGCCGAGGCCGGGACACGACAGGCCTAACCGAGGTTTCCGTCGGAGCCGACCCCCACGCCTTCCTCGTCGAGGCGCTCCTTGATCAGGAACTGGAACGTCGACCAAGCACCCCGGCGTGCGTCGAACATCCTGTACACCTGCCACTCGGTCAGCAGTCCATCGTCCTTCCCACGTGCGGCTGCCCAGTCCGCGAACTTCGGCAGGCGCTTCAGCTTGCGTGCGAGCGTGGCTCCCTGTTCGACTGCCCGCTCGAGCCGCTCCTCCCCGAGCGGCACGTCGAAGCCGGCTTCCCGAAGCGCCTCTGCGAGGGAGCCGAAGGTATGCCAGTAGAGCGACTTCGACGGCATCGAGCCCCGTCTGGCATCGAGATCCTTCGCGGTCGGCACGCGGCCCAACTCCTCCCCCAGCTTCCGTAGGAGGCCGACGAGCTCCTCGCGCGTGGCGAAGCGACGGGGCACGAGGCCTGCTTCTCGCTTCGCCGCGTTCCAACTGCCGAAGTGCTCGATCACCGTCTGCGGGTGCACGGCCGTTTCGGGATCTGCCGCGAACTCCCGCATCGTCGGCGAGCGGCCGAGCCGCTCGGCGGATGCGCGCAGCTCCTCGAGAATCTGATCGTTCGAGTACCTCTTCCGGATTCCGGCCTGGAACGAGGCGAGTGCGTCAGGGTCGATCTTCGCGACCGCCCTGAAGGGCGGTTTCCGAGCCATGACAAGAAGGATAGAGCGTTCTGGAAAGAACGCAAGTTAAGCCTGAGTGAAGGCGGGTTAGGAAGCGACGAGCGTGAGGCGAGCCCTGTCCGTATCGCTTTGGAGGCTCTCGAGCGGCAGGATCCGCTCCAGGGCGCTGACACAGCGAGGGCAGAACTGGGTGCCTGCGGCTTGGCGGAGCTCCTGGAGGGCCTCCGCGGCGGGCCTGGCGGCACGGTAGATGCGGGTGGTCAGCATCGAGTCCAGCGCGTCGGCCACATGGATGATGCGTGCGCCGAGCGGAATGTCCTCGCCCAGCAGGCGGTCCGGATAGCCCGTGCCGTCGAAGCGCTCGTGGTGGTGGCGGATCGCCGGCACAGCGTCGTTGAGGAAGCCCAGGCGGTCGATGATGCGGGCCCCCTCTTCTGCATGCCGCTGCATCAGCGACCACTCGTCCGGCGTCAGGCTTGCAGGCTTCAGGAGGATGGAGTCGGGGATCGCGAGCTTGCCGATGTCGTGGAAGAGGGCTGCGTGGCCGAGCAGGTCGAGCTCTGCGAGCGAGAGCCCCAGTTCCCGGCCGATCGCCAGCGCAAGCTGCTGGACTCGGCGCGAGTGACCGGCCGTGTACGAGTCGCGGGCATCCACCGTCGCAGACAGCGACTCCATGGCGGCCGTCGAGCGCTCCTTCAGCAGCTTGTTCGCGAGCTCGAGCGATACGTTCTGGGACTGGATCGTCTCGGCGGCCTGGCGAAGCTTCTGGGCGCTGCGCTGCGTGTGCTTGAGGTACGCCTCCTGCGTCTTCCGCATGAGCAGGAGCGGCACCGCGAACACGGCGAGTGCGAGCAGCTGGACAGCCTCGTACGCCAGAGCCATGACGCCGCCGATGAAGCCGTAGACGAGGTAGTGCGGCAGGAGCCAGGCGAAGCGTTCCCTGAAGACCGACCACCAGCGCTCGTGTCCCTGCACCGCCAGTGCGAGCGAGACGAGGCCCATGTTGACGACGAAGTAGGCCGTGCCGGCGAGCAACCCGAGGCCGGAGGCGGCCAGCTCGTGGGCGGTGCCGTTCGGAAAGAAGGCCGCGATCTTGAACACGCTCGCCGCTGCGAGCGACGCCAGGGTCAGGGCACCGACGTTGAAGAGAACGTTGTGCAGAGGCGCGCGACGTGCACTCCACTCGACGGCCACGCTTGCGAGCGCGAGTGGCAATGCAGCGCGGAAGCCGAAGAGCGAAGCCGCCGCGAGACAGCCCACGGCGCTGACCGAGAGCACGGCCGATCCTTCGTCTGCCTCGAGCGCGAGAGCCTGCCCCACTCCGACGAGCCCGACGACCGTGAGCAGGCCCAGGAGGTCCTTCGAGGTCCACGAGAACGTGAGGCCGATGACGCCCGCCCCGACACCGATCGCGCTGACGAGACCGACGATCAGGCTCAGGCGCCGGTCGAGTGAGAGGAAGCGCGGGCCGTGGACGGCGTGTGGGCGTGGATGGCGCACCTCCCGGCGTTCCTCGAGAGGCTGGACCTGCGTCGCGCTGGGGAGCGGCGCGTGATGGTCTCCGTCCTCCGGGACGGCGATCAGTCGTGTCGAGCGATCAGCGGGCACCAGCAGCGGCTCGGAGCTCGCGCCGAGGACGCGGTTGCGTCCCTGCAGTTTGGCGCGGTAGACGGCGAGGTCGGCCTGGTGGATGAGCTCGTTCGCGTCGGTGCCATCCTTCGGGAAGCCGGCGACTCCGATCGAGACGGTGGCACGGATCGGGTCGCTCGAGGTCTCGATGTCGAACGTGCGCTCGGCAACCGCGCGGCGGATCCTCTCCGCGATCTCCATCGCCTGATCGGGAGGTGTCTCGGGCAGGAGGATCGAGAACTCCTCTCCGCCGAAGCGGGCCGGTACGTCGTAGTGGCGGAGCTGGGCCCGGAAGACTTCTGCGATTCCCTTCAGCACGGCGTCGCCGGCGAGGTGACCGTAGGTGTTGTTGATGTCGCGCAGGAGATCGAGGTCGGCCATGATCAGCGACATCGGGCGCTCGAAGCGGCGGGCACGTCCGATTTCCTCGGCAAGCGCAGCGGCGAAGTGGCGGGCGTTGAAGAGCCCCGTCTTCGGGTCCACGCGCGCCTCGGCCTGCAGTGCCGGGACGCTCAGCGAACGGTGGATCAGGAACAGAGGAGTGAGCGCGAAGGGGACGAGCCAGGGGTTTGTCTGCCAGAAGGCGTAGACGGCGACGCCCAGAGCCGCGAGCACGAGGTCAGTGGCGACGTACTCGGCGTCGAACAAGCCCGTCTCACGCAGCGTGAAGCCGCGGGCGAGCCTGAGCATCACCGCGAGCAAGACGTGATTGACGGCGACGAAGACGACGCAGGCTGCGAGGCCCGCCAACGAAAGCCGCAGCGCTCCATTCGTGATCCCTGCGTGCTCGAGAATCAGCCAACGGCCGACGAACCATGCCGCCATGGCCGAGAGCGAGTAGTCGAGGATGTTGAAGGTCTGCTGGTACCAGCGATAGCGCATCTTCAGCCACTCCGGCACCATCTGGACGATTGCGACGAGCACGAGGAGCTCCGGCGGCAGGATCAATGCTGCCGGGATCAGGAAGACGATGTCGGTGTGGTACGCCTGGTCGGCCGGCGTACGGACGACGAACAAGCGGGCGATGGCGGCCGCGGACGCGAGGATGAGGAACGCCGGCCACTCGTGCGTGGTCTGGAGCCGGCCGATGAACGGCAGCGTCACCGCGCCGGCCGTGATCGCGACCGCGGCGAAGTAGATCCGCGCGTTTCGGGGGAGCCCCCCGTCTCGCCCCGGGCCGGGCTCGGCGGTGCGCGAAATATCGGTAGGCACTGCGCTCATGCCCTGGTGCGGTCCTTCATCGCAGGTTCTCCTTCACCACGCCTCGAACGGTGGGCCGCAGAAGAGAAGCCCACCGCGGAACGTAGAAGCGGCCCGGCAGGGAGGCATCCCCCGTTCGGGGAACACTCGATCGGTTCCCCCGAACGGGTGACCCCGAGTCCTGCATGCGCTTAGGGATCCAACGTGCCTGCGAGGATGGCTGCGAGCTCGGTCTGGTCGATCTCCCCGGCGTCGGGGGCCGGAGCCTCGCCGCCTGCGTTGTCCGCCCACGAAGCGCTTCCGAGGCTCAGGTCCGCCCAGGAGGCTGCCGCCGCGGCGGTGTCCGCCCAGGAGGCCGAGGCCCAGCTGGCCGAGCTCCAGGAGGCCGAGGCCCAGCTCGCGGCCGACCACGACGCTGCCGCCCAGGACGCGTCGGCCCACGAGGCCGCCGCCCAGGAGGCGTCCAGCTTCGCCTTCGCCGCCCAGCTCGCCGCGTCGAAGACCGGCGTTCCGCCGGTGGGGTCGCTGACGATGAAGGCGTCGAGTGCGAGGTTCGGGTTCGGGGGATTCTGGATCTCGATCGACCGTGCAGCGTTGACCTCGCCGACCCCCTCGGACATGTCCGAGGCCCGCGGCATCGGCTTCGTCCCGAGCATGAGCGCGCCCTTGACCTGGTCGGGCGTGTACTCGGGATGGCGTCCGACGATGAGCGCGGCGACGCCGCTCACGATGGGAGCCGAGAAAGAGGTGCCGGAGAGCTCCATGTAGCCGGGCTCGACGACGTGGTCGGGTCGCTCCGAGTAGAGCGTCGCCGTCACGGGGACCGGGCCGATCATGAAGCGGCCGGGAGCGGCCATGTCCGGCTTCGCGAAGCCGTCCAGCGTGAAGCCGTAGGCAGACCAGGGTGCCGCGATGTCGTCGTTGGTCGACACGGACTTGCCCGTGTCGCTCGCGCCGACGGTGATAACGAAGGGGTCGTTACCGGGTGCGTACGGGACGCCGCTCGGGCCGGTCGGGCTGCCGTAGTTGCCGGATGCCGCAACCACCACGACGTTGTTGAACCACAATCTCTCGACTGCCTTGTCGAGCGGGTCGTACATGAAGCTGTTGGCGACCGACGAATGCAGGGAGAAGTTCGCGATGCGGATCCCGTACTTCGCCTTGTTCGCGAGAATCCAGTCCGCGGCGGCGATGACGTCGCTCGTCCGCGCCATCCCCTGGTCGTCCATCACGTCGAGCGAGACGATCTTCGCCCCAGGAGCTGCGCCGGTATGGCCGGCAAGGTCGCCCGCGGCGATTCCGGCCACGAACGTTCCGTGGCCGCGCCCGTCGCCCGGTGAATTACCGGGGAGCGTGGTGAGATTGACGTCCGCGGCAATTCGGCCGGCGAACTCGGGCCGAGTTGCATCGATGCCGGAGTCGACGACAGCGATCGTCGCGGCAGGTGCACCCGGGTTCGCGCCGCTGGCCCAGTACTTCTGCACGCCGGTGACGTACGGCCACTTCTCGTTCGCCGGAGGAGGAGCGAGAGCCGAGAGGCGGACTCGTGCATCCGGGGTAATCGCGGTTACATGCTTGTCGGCAGCGACAGCAAGAATCTGCGTGCCCGTCAGGTCGACTGCAACGCCGTCGATCGAAGTAAAGGTTCGGGCCGTCTTGAGTGAGACGCCGAGGACGTCGGCGACGGCGTGTGCCGCCTGATTGCCACCTTTGCCCTGGACGATCACCGAGAAGGTGTCGCCGGGTCGCGTCTGAGCCGAGGACAGGAGCCCAGGTGCGACGAACGCCTGAACGCTCTTCGGGCCCGGGACGGCAGCAGCCCCGAGCGGCACCACAAGAGTCAGAACCAGCGTCGCGAGCAGTGCCGTGCGTCGCTTTCCATTGCCCCAGAGCGCGTTCGAGCGCGATCCCGTCCCGCGCTTGCCGCTACCCCAGAGTGCGCTCGCACGCACGTCCCGCCGATGACCTCCGGTCCTCATGAATCTCCTCTCGCGCCGCAGTTGACGAACCGCACCGTAGGGAGCACCCGGGTGACGTACCTCACCCTTTTGCGGTAGCGCGCCCCGAAGTTCACCCCTCCGAGGGATCGGCGCTGCTCGGTAGCCTCTCCGTGCTTTGCGCGTTTCGATTCCGCTCGCCGCCGAGATCGCCGTCGCGCGGGCGGCGGGCCGGTTATCCCGTCTGGCTCGGACCGGCGGCGGCACGACAGTCCCCGGAAAGTTGATCTGGAAGCTCGATCCCGGAGCGATCGACCGCCTCGCCGCGAGGTTGCCGCTCGGCTCGGCGGTGATCTCCGCGACGAACGGCAAGACGACGACCGCGGCGATGGCGGCAAGCATTCTCGGTGAACGTTTTCGCCTGGCGCACAACAGGTCGGGCGCGAACCTGGTCTCGGGGGTGGCCTCGACGCTCCTCGACGCACGCGCGGCCGAGCTCGGCCTCTTCGAGGTGGACGAGGCGGCACTGCCCGAGATCCTCTTGCGTGTCAAACCGAAAGCCGTCTGCCTCGGGAATCTCTTTCGCGACCAGCTCGACCGCTACGGCGAGCTCGAGCACGTCGCGGAGGGGTGGCGTTCGGCGGTGCGCTCTCTCCCCGAGGATGCGTCGCTGGCGGTGAACGGCGACGATCCGCAGGTCGGCGAGCTCGCGCGGGAGCGGCCGGACGCGCTCGTCTTCGGGGTGGACGATCCCTCGGCGGCACGGCCGTCCTTGCAACACGCTGCGGACTCCAAGTACTGCGTTCGTTGCGGAGCTCCGTACGAGTACGTCGCGGCGTACGTCGGTCACCTCGGCGACTACCGCTGCCCGGCCTGTGGCCACAGCCGTCCTCCTCTGAACGTCGTCGCGCGCGAGATCGAGCTGCACGGCCTCGACTCGGTGTCGTTCGAGCTCGTCTCGCCCGCGGGAACGTCGGTCGTCCGGCTGCGCGTGCCGGGGCTCTACAACGTGTACAACGCGCTCGCCGCCGCCTCGCTCGCGTTGAGCCTGGGCGCGGCGTTCGACGAGATCGTCGCGGGCATCGAGTCGTTCACGGCCGCTTTCGGTCGCTTCGAGCGCATCAGCGTCGGCGACCGCGGGCTGCTCATCCTGTTGATCAAGAATCCCGCCGGCGCCAACGAGGCCGTGCGGACCATCGTCGACGGCGGCGCGCCGGCTACAGCTGTGATCGCGCTGAACGACGCGATTGCCGACGGCCGCGACGTCTCGTGGATCTGGGACGTGGACTTCGAGCCGCTGATTCCAGGGCTCACGCGGCTGGTCGCGACCGGGGACCGCGCCGCGGAGCTCGGCTTGAGGTTCAAGTACGGAGGGCTGGACGCAGGCGCGATCGACGTGGTGCCGTCGCTCGAAGCCGCGCTCGATCTTGGCCTCGAGCTCACCCCTCCCGGGGGCGAGCTCGTGGTCCTCCCCACCTACACGGCGATGCTGGCCTTACGGCAGATCGTCGGCGAACGCGGCTTCGTCAGGCCCTACTGGGAGCGCGCCGCGTGAGGATCGTCGTCGGGCATCTGTATCCGGACTACCTGAACATCTACGCGGACCGCGGCAACATCGCGGTGCTGTCACGTCGCGCGGCCTGGCGCGGCCACGAGCTCGAGGTGCGATCCGTCTCCGTCGGCGACGCGCTGGAACCGGGCGAGCACGACCTCCTCTACATCGGCGGCGGGCAGGACCGCGAACAGGCGCTCGTTGCACAGGACCTGCTCGCGAAAGCGGGCGGTGTGCGTGAGACGGTGGCGGCGGGCGCGGCGTTGCTCGCGGTGTGCGGCGGCTACCAGCTCCTCGGCCGCTCGTACCGCGATCTCCACGGGGCCGACCTCCCGGGGATCGGCGTCTTCCCCTTCGACACCGTCGCCGGCGACACGCGCATGATCGGCGACGTCCTGCTCGAGTGCGAGCTCGAGCCCGGTGTGCACCGCACCCTGGCGGGCTTCGAGAACCACGCCGGCCGCACGCACCTGGATGCGGATGCCGAACCGCTCGGCCGCGTCGTGGCCGGGTTCGGGAATGACGGCGAGAGCGGCCGAGAGGGTTGCCGCGTCGGGCGTGCCCTAGGGACGTACCTCCACGGCCCGCTCCTGCCCCGGAATCCCTGGCTCGCCGACTGGCTGCTCACGCAGGCCCTCGCGCATCGCCACGGCGGGGTGCCGGAGCTCGAGCCTCTCGCTGACGAGCTCGAAGCCGAGGCCCATGCTGTTTCCGCGCGGCGGGCAGCAACCCGTGGCGGCGGCCGCCGCTGACCGGCGCACCCCCACCCTCAAGGGTGGGGATACTGCCCGCCACCCTCACGGCGAGCCTAGCGGTGGAAATTGCGCAGGCGGGTGACGAGGCTGAGCCGAGACGGGATCAAGGAGCCCACAGTGCGCCGAGATAGACGGCAGGGTCGCCGGGCTGCCAGCGGCTGAGAAAACGCTGGATCGGCGGGTGCAAGACGACACTGTCCAGATCGGCGACTTCGAACAGGCTGTGACCGCGTACCGCGGCGTCCTGCGACGTGACGGCCTCCAGCGATCGCCCGCCGAGATCGCCCGCGAAGATGATGTGTACGACGTGCTTCGGCACGAAGCTGCTCTGCGGGCCGATCGAATCGACAATCGCGACCGGACCTTCCACCGGCAGCTCATCGTCGATGCCGATCTCCTCTGCGAGCTCGCGGTGCAGCGCGTCGACGAGGCTCTCGCCACTGTTGACGCCGCCGCCTGGCAGGAGCCAGTACTCCTTGCCGGGCTTCTCGTGTCGGCAGAGGAGCACGCGTCCCTTCCAGCTCAGGATCGCAGAGACTCGAATGCGCGGCTCCGCGGTCATCAGCTCGCAGACGATCCGAACCCGCGCACGCCGCGCTCGCTCGAGGGAAGCTCCTCCACCTCTACGAACTCCACCTCCGGGATCGGCAGGACGACGAGCTGTGCGATTCGCATCCCGGGCTCGACGAGAAAAGGTTCCGTCGCGTCGGTGTTGAGCAATACGACACGGAGCTCGCCGCGGTAGCCGGAATCGACGAGCCCGGGCGAGTTGACCACCGTGAGGCCGTGACGGGCCGCGAGCCCCGAACGGGGTTGGACGAAGCCCGCGTAACCCTCCGGGATTGCAACCGCGAGCCCGGTGCCGACGAGTGCTCGCTCGCCCGGTCGGAGCTCGACGCGTTCACAGGCCGAGAGGTCGAGGCCCGCATCTCCGGCGTAGGCGTGCTCGGGAACGACCGCGTTCTTCCGCAAGCGTTGGATAGGCAGCTCGATCAACGCGCATGCCTGACTGGCAACTCGCGCGCCTCGGCGACGAGATACGGAGCAAAGCGACGCACCTCGCGGTGTGGCAGCCGCGCACGAACGTGGACACCGCGCTCCTGGTCTTCGCGCTCGTCGATCGGCGCGCCAAGTGCGTAGAGCTCGGCGAGCTTTCCACCGTCTTCATAGGGAATGAAGAGATGGACGGCTTCGAAGCGATCTGCGAAGCGTTCTGCGATGCGCGCACGCAGCTTGTCGAGTCCTCTGCCCGTCAGAGCTGAGATCTGCACCGCGTCGGGGAATCGATTCGCGAGCCTGCGGCGGCGCAGAGCGTCGACCGCGTCGATCTTGTTCACCACCATCTCGAGCGGCAGATCGTCGGCTCCGATCTCGTGCAGCACTGCCCTGACGGCCGCTTCCTGCTCGTCGAGGCGATCGTCCGGTACAGAGGCGTCGACGATGAGGAGGATGAGGTCGGCGACGAGCGTCTCCTCCAACGTCGCAGCGAATCCCTGGACGAGCTGCGTCGGCAAGCGGCGGATGAAGCCGACCGTGTCCGTGACGAGATAGCGGCGCCCGTCGTGCTCGAACGAACGCGTTGTCGGGTCCAGCGTCTCGAAGAGACGATCGTTGACGGAGACGTCTGCCTCGGTCAAGGCATTGAGCAGCGTCGACTTGCCGACGTTGGTGTAGCCGGCCAGCGCGACGGTCGGCGCCTCGGAGCGTTGACGCTCCTTGCGTCGAACGTCGCGCTGCTTGCCGAGGTCCTTCAGCCGTCGGCGGAGAAGCGTGACGCGGCGGCGTGCGATGCGCCGGTCTGTCTCGAGCTGCGATTCGCCGGGCCCTCGTGTCCCGACGCCCGCTCCGAGGGAGCCCATGCCGCCCCCGAGGCGCTCTAGGTGCTGCCACATGCCTCGCATGCGCGGCAGGTTGTACTCCAGCTGCGCCAACTCGACCTGGAGCTTGCCCTCGGCGCTCCTCGCGTGCTGGGCGAAGATGTCCAGGATCAGCTGTGTTCGGTCGACGACGCGCGCCTGGAGGGTGTCCTCGAGCGTTCGCTGCTGGACGGGGTCGAGCTCGTCGTCCACCAGGAGCACTTCCGCGCCGGCTTCCTCGTAGGAGCGCTTGAGCTCCTCGAGCTTCCCCTTACCGAGGTAGGTGCGGCGCTCCGGGCGCGGGCGGTGCTGGACGAGCTCGCCGATCGGCTCCACGAGCGCCGTGTCCGCGAGCTCGCGAAGCTCGGCCAGCTCACCCTCGGAATCGACTCCCTGGGCCAGCACCGCGACGATGAACCCGCGCTCGAGCGCGGGGTCCGGCTGGCGTTGGGTCACGGACGGATTATGGCAACTCGGCAGAATCCCACCATGGCGCCGCTTTCCCTCTCCCCCGCCCTCACGGCGACCGGAACGTATCCCTTCGTGAAGCTCGAAGCGGCGAAGCGCCGGCTCGCCGCACAGGGCGTCGAGCTGATCGACTTCGGCAAGGGCGATCCCCGGGAGCCCACCGATCCGATGATCCGGCAGGCACTCGTCGAGAGCATCACGGAGATCTCGACGTATCCACTCGCGGAGGGATTGCCCGAGCTGCGATCAGCTGTCGCCGGATGGTGCTCGAGGCGTTTCGGCGTGGAGCTCGATCCCGACATCGAGATCGTTCCGACGTACGGATCGAAAGAGGCGATCTTCCTGCTCGCGCAGATCCTGATCGATCGCGACGGCGACAGGAGACTCGTCGTCACGACGCAGCCCGGCTATCCGGTGCCGGACCGCGGCGCGGCTTTTGCAGGAGCAGACGTGCTGCAGCTGCCCCTGCTCGAGGGAAACGGCTTCCTGCCGGATCTCGACGCGGTCGGCGCCGCCACGTGGCGACAGGCGGCGATCGTGTGGATCAACTATCCGAACAATCCGACCGGAGCCATCGCGCCGCTCGACTTTCTCGAGCGCCTCGCCGACCTCTCCGCGGAGCACGGATTCCTGCTCGCGGCGGACGAGGCGTACACAGAGCTCTGGTTCGACGTGGCGCCGCATTCCGCGCTCGAAGTGCGCACTCGGGGGAACGTCGCGGTTTTCAACACCCTCAGCAAGCGATCGTCGATGACCGGCTATCGCTCCGGGTTCGTGGCTGCGAGCCCGGATCTGATCGCCGCGCTCAAGCAGTTCAGGCCTTCGGTCGGGACCGCGCCCCAGGAGTTCGTCCAGCGCGCGTCGGTGGTCGCATGGAGTGAAGATGAGCACGTCGAGCGCACGCGCACGGCCTACCGTCGCAAGCGCGACGCGCTGCTCCCGACGCTCGCACGCAAGGGAATACGTGTGGCCGGCAGCGAGGCGACGATGTTCCTCTGGCTCGAGGTTCCCGGCGGCGAACAGTCGGACGCGTTCGCCACGCGCTTGCTCGAGCGTGGGCTCATCGTGTCGCCCGGAACCTTCTTCGGTGCGGCCGGCGAAGGCTACTGGCGCCTGGCGCTCGTTCCCACGGAGACGGAGTGCCGGCGCGCAGCCGAGATTCTCGAGGACGTCCTGTGAATCCGGAGCGGGTCGAGGAGCTGATCGGCGCGCTCGACCGAGGCGAGCTGCGGGTCGCAGAGCCGGACGGCGATGACTGGCGGGTGAACCCCGAGGCGCAGGAGGCGATCCTCGAGTACTTCCGCCTTCGGGAGCTGCAGCCGCAGGAGGTCGGGCCCTTCGAATACCACGACAAGATTCCACTCAAGCACGATTACGACAAGCTCGGCGTGCGGGTCGTCCCGCCCGCCGTCGCGCGCTACGGCGCCTACCTCTCGCCGGGCGTCGTGATGATGCCGAGCTACGTCAACATCGGCGCGTGGGTCGGCCCGCGGACGATGGTGGACACCTGGGCGACGGTCGGGTCCGGCGCACAGATCGGTGCAGACGTGCATCTCGCCGGCGGTGTCGGGATCGGAGGAGTGCTCGAGCCGCCCGGTGCGCGGCCGGTCATCGTCGAAGACGGCGCGTTCATCGGCTCGCGCGCGATCCTCACGGAAGGCGTACGTGTCGGTGCGGGCGCCGTGCTCGGGCCGAACGTGTCGTTGACGTCGTCCGTGCCGATCATCGACGTCACCGGCGACGCTCCCGTCGAGCACCGTGGTTTCGTGCCGCCCCGCGCGATCGTCGTTCCGGGCACACGACCGAAGGACTTTCCCGCCGGCACGTATCACCTCGCCTGCGCACTGATCATCGGTTGGCGGAGCGAGGCGACGGATCTCAAGGTCAGCCTGAACGATGCTCTACGCGAGCACGGCCTCTAGGGCAGCTCGACTCGGCAGATCTCCTCGGCCGGTCCCGTCAGGCGCGCATTTCCGTCCGCGTCCAGCTCGACGAGGAGGTCGCCGCCCGGAAGGTGGACCGCGACCGGGCTCTCGCACCAGCCGTTCGCCACGGCGGCTGCCGCGGCCGCAAGCGAGCTCGTTCCAGACGACAGCGTCTCGCCCGCGCCGCGTTCCCAGACGCCGACCGTCAGGTCGTGCGGGCTGTCGACGCGAACGAGTTGCACGTTGGTCCGATCGGGGAAGCGCGAGTGACGCTCGATGCGCGGGCCCAGCCGCAGCACCTCTCCTCGTTCCGGTTCGCGGCGCACGACCGCGTGAGGGTTGCCGACCGACACGGGAGTGAATTCGATTCGCTCGTCACCGAGGTCGAGCGTCTCCATCTCCCCCACCTCGACCGGTCCGACATCGAGCGCGATGTCGCCGTCCTTGCCGACGACAGCTTCGACCTTGCGCGCTCCGATCGTGACCGCGACTCGCTCGGCGCCCGACCTGCGCGCAAGCCAGGCCGCGACGATGCGCACGCCGTTGCCGGAGAGCTCGGCGATCGAGCCGTCGGGATTCCAGATGCGGATCTCGGCCTGCGCACCGTCGGTGGACACGACCTCGAGGAGGCCGTCCGAACCGACGCCGTAGTGGTAGTCGCACAGCTCCGAAACAGCGTCCGGCGTCAGCGGTTGGGTGAGGTCAGCCTGCTCGACCAGCAGGTAATCGTTGCCCAGCGCTTGCCACTTCGACAATTTCATGTGCGATCTCGCCCACGGGACGATCGGCGTTGACGCTAACAAGGCCAGGGATGCGTCGCATCCACTTCCGTTGGTAGGCCGCATATCGCCGCGTGCGCACGACGAGTGTCGCGAACGCCTGCTCGTGCGGAAGCTCAGCGACGTCGCGGAGACCGAGCGCCTGGGCCGCGGTGGACGAGATCGGTCCGGCGAGTGCGGCCTGCACTTCGTCGACGACCCCGGCGGCGAACATCGAGCGAGCCCGCTGCTCGATTCGTTCCGTCAGGACGTCACGGGGAACGTCGAGGCCGAAGATCAACGTAGGGTGGCGCGGCTTGGACGCCCAGAGCCGGTCGGTAGCCGGCCGCAACGATGAGCCGAGCTCGGTGAGCTCGAGAGCCCGAACGATGCGGCGCCTGTCGTTGCGATGAAGCCGGGCAGCGGCGCCGGAATCGCGCTCGGCGAGGACTGCGTACGCACGCTCCGGTCCGAGACGGTCGTAGAGCTCCTCCCATTGAGCCCGCTGCTCCGCGGTCGGAGCCGGAGGGAGCTCGAGCTCCGCCACCGCTGCACGGAGATACAGACCGGTGCCGCCGACAACGATCGGCGAACGTCCCCCCGCCAGTAGCTCGTCCACGGCCGCGTGGGCAAGTCGAGCGTACTCGGCGACCGAGCCTTCGTGGCTCAGGGGCCAGATCCCCACGAGCCGCGTCGGCCGGTCGGGCTGAGCCGTGAGGATCGGCAGGCCGCGGTACGCCTGCATCGAATCGGCGGAGACCACTTCGCCACCGAGCAGATCCGCCACGCCTTCGCCGACGGCGGTCTTGCCCGACCCGGTCGGACCGAAGATCGCGACGACGTTAGGAGGAGCTGACTGCGGAACCGGACTTCCAGCCAATCTCTGCGTCCTGCGGGAAGAGCGCGTCCGTCGGCAGCGGCCCGTCGTCTTCCGGATGTTCTGCGCGGTGCTCCTTGAACCATGAAACGGCGCGGGAGACGCCCTCGTCGAGCGCGACCGACGGTTCGTACCCGAGCAGCTCGCGCGCCTTCGTCAGATCGGCGACGTAGTGCGTGACCTCGCCGAGCAGCGACGGCGCGAGCGCGATCTTCGGCTCGACGTCGAGCTCGGCCGCGATCAATTCGGCCGCGTGGACGAGCGAGTTCCCGTGCCCATAGGCGAGATTGATGGTCTCGTTGACGACGCGACCATCGGCGAGCGCGTCGATCCCCCGCGTGATCCCGCCGATGCAATCGTCGACGTACGTGAAGTCGAGCGTCTTCTCCTGTCCGAACACGGTCACCGGCTCGTCGCGGAGCATCGTGTGGATGAAGAGCGGCAGCACGCGCACCATGCGGGCGAGGTCGTTGTCGTAGCGCCCGTACACGTTCGAGAAGCGGAAGACGAGATAGCGCAGGCCGTAGCACCGCGCATAGGAGTAGACGAATGCCTCGCCCGCGATCTTGGAGGCGGAGTAGGTGGACTCCGTGTAGGCGAAGTCGGCGCTCGCCTCCTCGGAGGCGAACCTGTGCACGTCGCCGTAGACCTCACGGCTCGACGAGAAGACGATAGGGAGATTCTGCTGGCGGCAGAACTCGAGGACGTTGAAGGTCATGACGGCGTTCTCGAGTGCACGATGCGGCTGGCGCACGAGTTGATGCACCTTCGCGTGCGCGGCGAGGTGCACGACGAGGTCGACCTCCGGGTACTCGACCCCGCCGATGCCACCCGGGAAGGACGGGTAGTGCCCGGACAGGTCCTGCAAGAGGTAACGGAAGTCGTCCGTCCAGGTGTTCAGCCGCTTGTCGACGCCGAACACGTCGTGCCCGTCGCGAAGGAGGCGCTGACAGAGGTTCGTCCCGATCTGGCCGCTGGAGCCGGTGACGAGGACCCGCATCAGGCAGCAACCGGCACGGCCTGGACGCCGCGCAGGGTCGTCGACGTCGCGACCTCGATCCGCACGTCGACGAGATCGCCTGCGGCCGCCGCACCGGAGAAGTTCACGGTCGTGTTGCGCCGAGTGCGCCCGCGCAGCAGGTTCGGATCGGTGCGGCTGGGGCTCTCGACGAGGACTTGCTCCACCCGTCCGACGCGTTCCGCGTTGCGAACGGCGGCCACGCGCTGAACGACCTCGACGAGGCGCTCGATGCGATCGCGTTTCACCTCTTCAGGGATCTGCTCAGCCATCGCTGCGGCCTCGGTGCCGGCGCGCGGTGAGTACACGAACGTGAAGGCGCTGTCGAATCCGACTTCCTCGACGGTCGAGATCGTCTCCAGGAAGTCGTCCTCGGTCTCACCCGGGAACCCGACGATCAGGTCTGTCGTGAGGGCGAGATCCGGGATCGCCTCCCGCAGTTCACCGACGAGCCGCAGGTAGCGCTCGCGGTTGTACGTCCTGCGCATGGCCTTCAGGATGCGGGACGAGCCGGACTGCAAAGGCAGGTGCGCATGCTCGCAGACCGCGTCGCACTCGGCCATTGCCTCGATCACGGGCCGCCGGAAGTCCTTCGGGTGGGGGCTCGTGAACCGGATGCGCTCGATGCCGTCGACCAGGTCGCATGCTCGCAGCAGCTCGCCGAAGTCCGTGTGGATCTCAGGTGCGAGATCGCGGCCCCACGAGTTGACGTTCTGGCCGAGGAGCGTGAGCTCTCGCACGCCGTCGCCCGCGAGCCGGGTCACCTCCGCCACGACGTCGCCGGGGCGGCGGCTCACCTCGCGGCCGCGAACCGCCGGCACGATGCAGTAGGCGCACTTCGAGTTGCACCCCATCGAGATCTGCACCCATGCCTGGAACCGTCGCTCGCGGTGCATCGGCAGCTCGCCGGCGAAGGTCCTGTCCTGCAGGCCGAATTGCCCGCGTGCGATGCCGAGCCCGCCGGCGCCCAGCCACTCGCCGAGATGAGGGATCGAGCCCGGTCCGAACGCCACGTCTACGTACGGGTAGAGGTCGAAGAGCCGCTCGCGCTGCGCCTCCGCGTAACACCCTCCGACGGCGATGACTTTGTCCGGGTCGCGTCGCTTGACCGCTGCGGCTTGCGCGAGATGCGCTGCGAACTTCTGATCGGGCTTCTCGCGAATCGTGCACGTGTTGAAGACGAGAACGTCAGCCTCGTCCTGCGTCGTCGCCTCGCCGAGACCGAGCTCCTCGAGCATGCCCTTGATCCGCTCGCTGTCGTGAGCGTTCATCTGGCAGCCGAAGGTCGTCACGTGGTACCGGCGCACGGGCCAGAATGGTACCCGTGGTCTTTCCCGACTCGACCTCCCTGTGGCTCTTCGGGCTTGCCGCTCTGGCGCTACTTGCGATTCCGGGGCCGGCCGTCCTCTACATCGTCGTCCAGAGCGCCCAGCAAGGTCGCCGCGTCGGGCTGGCCTCGGTCGCCGGGGTCCATCTCGGCACGCTCGTTCACGTCGCCGCAGCAGCCGCCGGGCTGTCCGCCGTGATCGTTGCCTCGTCGGTGGCGTTCAGCGTCGTGAAGTACGCGGGGGCCGCGTACCTCGTCTACCTCGGCGTCCGCAAGCTGCTCGGGCGAGATCCGGAGACGCCAGTCGAGCGAAAGCGTGAGCCGCTCCGGCGGGCGTTCGCGCGCGGCGCGATCGTCAACGTCCTCAATCCCAAGACGGCGCTCTTCTTCCTCGCCTTCCTGCCCCAGTTCCTCGCACCCGATCGCGGCGGCGTCTGGTCGCAGGCGCTCGTGCTCGGCTGCGCGTTCGTCGGGCTCGGCCTCGTCACCGATTCGCTCTACGCACTGGCGGCCGGAACCGTCAGCGGTCTGCTCCGCGGTCAGCGCAGCGCCGTTCGCTACGGCTCGGGCGTCGTCTTCATCGCGCTCGGCGCGACTGCCGCTTTGGCGAAACGAACGTAGTGTCCTTACGCCGCTTGATCCGGTTGGACCTGCGGCGCGGGCTCCGGCGGCGCGAGTGAGTCGTGGTGGCCGCCGCCGTTTGCGACGTTCCGCGCGACGTCGATGGCTCGACTCTCGCGGATGACCGTCACCTTCACTTGCCCGGGGTACTCGAGCTGGTCTTCGATCTCGCGTGCGATCTCGTGCGAGAGGAGCACAGCCGCGTCGTCGTCGACTTCGCCGGGCTTGACGATCACCCTGATCTCGCGTCCCGCCTGCAGTGCGTAGACCTTCTCGACTCCCGGCTTCTGGGCCGCCAGCTCTTCGAGCGATTCGAGCCGCTTGATGTAGTGCTCGAGGCTCTCTCCGCGTGCGCCGGGCCGTGACGCCGAGATCGCGTCCGCCGAGATCAGCAGCACCGCTTCGACCGTCTGTGGCTCGACCTCGTAGTGGTGCGCCTCGATCGCGTGGACAACGTGCTGCGACTCGCCGTACCGTCGTGCAAGCTGGGCTGAGATCGATGCATGCGAACCTTCGATCTCGTGTGTCATCGCCTTGCCGAGGTCGTGCAGCAGGGCGGCACGCTTCGTCACCTTCACGCTAGCGCCGACCTCCGCCGCCATGATGCCCGCAAGGTGGACGACCTCGAGCGTGTGCTTGAGGACGTTCTGGCCGTAGCTGGTGCGATAGCGGAGCCGCCCGAGGATCTTGACGAGCTCCTCGTGGAACTCTCCGCAGTTGGCCTCGAAGACGCCCTGCTCTCCGGCCTGCACGATCGCGTCCTCGATCTCCGCCTTCGATGCGTAGTAGGTGTCCTCGATGCGGGCCGGATGAATCCGTCCGTCCTCGATCAGCTTCGTGAGCGTGAGTCTCGCGACCTCGCGCCGGATGCCGTCGAACGAAGACAGAACAACCGCCTGTGGCGTGTCGTCGATGATGAAATCGACGCCCGTTAGATGCTCGAGGGAACGGATGTTGCGTCCCTCCCGGCCGATGATGCGGCCCTTCATGTCGTCCGAAGGAAGCTCGACGACGGAAACGGTCGTCTCGGCGGCGTGACTCGCCGCGACTCGCTGGAGAGCGTCCGCGACCAGATTGCGCGCTCGTCGCTTCGCCTCGGTGCGTGCCTCCTCCTCGAGCTGCCGCACACGCCGCGCGAGCTCGTGCCGGACGAGGTCCTCCGAGCGTTCCAGGAGGCTGAGCTTTGCCTCGTTGACAGTCATTCCCGAGATCCGCTCGAGCTCGGCGAACTGCTGCTCGCGGGCGTCCTTGTGTTCGTCCTGGAGCTGGCGAAGGTGCGTTTCACGATCGGCGAGCCCTTGCTCACGCCGCGCCATCTCCGTCAGCTTTCCGTCGATCTCCTCTTCCTTCGCGAGCACGCGTTCCTCGACCTTGACGATCCTGCCTCGGTGCTCTGCGACTTCCTGGTCGATCTCCGCCCGCAGCTTGACCGCCTCCTCGCGGGCGGTGATCTGCGCCTCCCTCCGCAAGGTCTCCGCTTCGCGCTGGGCGTCGTCGATCAGTTGCTTGCGTTGATGCTGGGCTGCCCCGAGGCGCGACTTGCCGAGCGCGCCCACCGCGACTGCCCCTCCGAATCCCCCTGCGACGAGGCCGATCAGAATCCCGATGGCGACCTGCATTTGGCTCAGCTCCTGGGTCGGTTGTCCGCGGTTGTCAACCGCGGCGCCCACCCGGCAGTCCGGCCGGCACGGGAGATCCCGAATCGGTGAAACGAGCCGACACCGCGGCTCGGAAAGCGGTCGCCTAGATCGCCGCTGTCAAGAGCCTTTCGGTGTCTGACTGGTAGGAGGTTGACATGATTTTCGTAAGTGCAGCAGCGATTCGGAAAACGTTCCTGTGCAGGCAAAACGTCGGATGATGCATCTGCATCCTAGCGCCGTTCAGGGGTCGGGTGCAAAGTCCGCCCCGAGGGCGGCCTCCAGCGCCTCCTCGCCGAACCCCCTGGCGGCCAGGTAACGCGCCGTGCCCGCGCCCGGCCCACGGCGCTCTACGAGCCGCCGAGCCCGCTCAGACTCGCGCTCCAGGCTCTCGAGCGCCTCGCTGGTCGGTTCCGGGCCGACCCCTTTCCTCTCGAGGTCGTACCTGATGGCCGCGTTGCCGTAGCCGCGGTCCGCGAGGCTTGCGGCGCGGGTTAGCGCGAAGCGGGAGTCGTCGACGAGCCCGGCTCGTGAGAGAACGGCGAGCGACTCCTCGACCGCGGCCGGTGCAACCGAGGCCCGAGCCAGCCGCTCGGCGATCCCACGTGCCGAGAGGTCTTGCCGCCGCAGCGCCCGGCCGGCGACGGTGAGCGCCTCCGCACGCCGAAGCTCCTGACGCAGCAATCGCAGGGCCGAACGGTCGAGGGCTCGCCCTTCGGTGAGCCCTGCGCGGGCGACGACGTCGACCGGCAGTGTCCGCCAGGGTGCGCCGTCGAGCTCGACGGCCACGCGACCGGACCGAGCATCGCGCAGCCGGGTGACCGTTGGCACTACTTCCGGGACGCGGCTTTCTCGACCGCCGCTTTAGCGTCTCCCTTGACCTGTCCGTTCTGCTCGGCTCCGTCGACGGCTACCGGGAGCAGACGCGCCGACGCAACCTGCTCGGGACCGAGGTCGGCCTGGATGCGGGCCAGGATTCCCTGGCACGAATGCTCGCGCAGGAACGCGGTGGCGTTCTGCCGTCCCTGGCCCAGCCGCTCGTCGCCGAAGCTGAAGTACGACCCCGATTTCGTCACGACCTTGCGCTCGAGCCCGGCGTCGAGCACCGTCCCCTCCCACGAGATGCCCGAGCCATAGATGATGTCGAACTCCGCCTGCTTGAACGGCGGCGCGACCTTGTTCTTCACCACCTTCACGCGCACGCGGTTGCCGATCGCCTCGACGCCTTCCTTCAACGTCTCGATGCGGCGGATGTCGAGTCGCACCGAGGAGTAGAACTTCAACGCGCGGCCCCCCGGGGTCGTCTCCGGGTTGCCGAACATCACGCCGATCTTCTCGCGCAGCTGGTTCGTGAAGAGGCAGATCGTGTCCGTGCGATTCAGAGTGCCGGCGAGCTTGCGCAGCGCCTGCGACATCAGTCGCGCCTGCAGGCCGACGTGCGTGTCTCCCATCTCGCCTTCGATCTCCGCCTTCGGAGTCAGTGCGGCGACCGAGTCGACCGCGACGACGTCGAGCGCACCCGACCTGATCAGCAGCTCGGCGATCTCGAGCCCCTGCTCGCCGGTGTCGGGCTGCGAGACGAGGAGGTCGTCGATGTTGACGCCGATGTGCTTCGCGTACGTCGGATCCATCGAATGCTCGGCGTCGATGAACGCGCAGATGCCGCCGCGCCTCTGCGCCTCTGCGATCACGTGGTAGACGAGCGTCGTCTTTCCGGACGACTCGGGCCCGAATATCTCGACGATCCTGCCGCGTGGCAGCCCGCCGATTCCGAGCGCGAGGTCGAGCGCGAGCGAGCCGGTCGAGATCGCGCCGATCGAAACGGCCGCATGGTCGTTCATCTTCATCACTGCGCCTTTGCCGAATTGCCGCTCGATGTGCCCGAGGGCGGCGTCCAGAGCCTGCTCGCGATCCACTTACATCACCCTCCCAGGGCAAACGATTCGACGACGACATACTGCGCTCCACTGGACCGCAGCACTGAATGGTAGGCAGCGGCATCGGACGGACTGAGCTCCCCCAGATCCGGCAGAGGCGGCTGCAGCCGTGGGCGCTCCCGGAAGCGGACGACCGTCAGGTGGGGAAGCCACTGCCTCTGCTCCAGCTCGTAGACCCCCAGACGCTCCAGACGGCCCTGCAAATCCTCGGCGAGACGGGTGGCCTGGCCGCCGAGATCCTTCATCACCAGCATCCCGACGCTCCTGGTCTCGCGGTAGCGCTCCGGCACCAGCCGGATCGGGCCAGCGGCAGCGGCGGCCTCGCGCAGTGCGACGAGGATCGGCTCGACCTCCTCCACCTGGCGGTGTCCGAGAAAGGCCAGCGTGACGTGCAGGTTGTCCCGAGTGACCGGCCGGCCCTCCGTGACGTGCGCGGACTGCCACTCTTGCAGCGTGTCGAGTGCCTGATCAGGGAGGCGGAGGCCGCAGAACAGGCGCGCGCGTTCACGGCCCTCCACGCTAGCGGGCAGGTTCACGCGGATTCGTCGCGAGTCTGTTCCAAAAGCCGCCGGATGAGGTGGAGCGCGGTCATGGCGGCGCGGCGCCGCACGGAGCCCCGATCGCCCGGGAAGACGAAGTCCGCGCTGCGCGAGCCGCCGGGTCCCTCCACGTGCAGGAAGACAAGGCCCACCGGCTTCTCTTCGCTGCCGCCGTCCGGGCCCGCGATGCCGGTGACGGCGACGGCGACGTCGGCGCCGAGCCGTTCGCGAGCCCCGGTCGCCATCGCCGCGGCCGTCTCGGCGGACACTGCACCGTGGCGGCTCAGCACGTCCGGCGGAACCCCGAGCTCGCGGATCTTGATCTCGTCCGCATAGGCCACCACAGCACCGATGAAGACCTCGCTCGAGCCGCGGACGGAGGTGAGTCGCTCCGCCACCATGCCCCCGGTGCAGGATTCCGCCGTGCCGAGCGTCAACCCGCGGCCTCGACAGAGATCGAGCACCAGGGCTTCGATGGGACGCTCGTCGCGACTGAAGAGGTACCGCTCGAGCGGAGACACGAGCCGCTCCGTCAATTCGTCGGCACGGGCTTCTGCGCCGGGCTCGACGACCAGGTCGACGTGAATCTCGAAGTCCCGGGCGCAGATCGTGGTCTCGACGCCGTCGCCGTCGCCGCCCGCGTCCGCAAGCGCCTTGGCGACGGCCGACTCACTCGTGCCGAAGAACCGTAGTCGCCGCAGCTCAGGGGGTTGTGCCCGAGTCAGCACGCGCCGCACCGGCTCGGTTTCGAGGGCCTTCGCCCACAGGCGCTGCAGCTCCGCCGGAGGGCCCGGCAGAACGACGACGACCGTATCCCCGTGCTCGAGGACGAGGCCGGGAGCCGTCCCGGCAAGCCCGAGCGAGTGCGCGCCTTCGGGGATCGTCGCCTGCTTGCGGACACCGGCTTCGAAGTCCACATACGGTCGCCCGAGCCGCTCCGCGAAGCCGCGTGAGATGCCCCCGATCTCCTCGTGCAGCCCTTCCTCGAGCACGAGGCCTACTCGGGCGGCTCGGGCGACGAGCTCGACCGTGCGGTCGTCGTGGGTCGGCCCGAGCCCGCCCGACACGACACAGAGCTCGGCCGCGCCGAGCGCTTGGGCAAGCGCGTCCGAGAGCTCTTCCTCTCGATCGCCGACGATCGAGATCCGGGCCGGCTCGACGCCGTGCCGGAGTAGCTCGTTCGCCAGGAACGGCCCGTTCAGGTCGCGCCTCTCGCCGCGGACGAGCTCGCTACCGGTGACGACGATGAACCCGCGGGGCCGCGTGGTCACACGGCCGGACGAATACCGCGCGGCGTCACAGTGAGCGTCTTGACGCCGCCCACGGGCAGGCGGCGTGTGTGCCCGTTCAGGATCGTGACGAGGTTCTCGGGGCGATCCAGCGTGATCCACAGCTTCCGGGCGGTGAAGAGCTGCTTCTGTCCTTGATCGAGCGTTCCCTGGAAGAGGATCGGACCGGTCGCGGACGTCTTGTGGACCTGCAGCCAGCAGGGCCCGCGCGACGCCTTCACGAGCAGACGTACCTGTACCGGCTGCACGGTAGGCGCCTGAGACTGGTGGGTCGGCGACTTCGACGTTCCGAGGCCGACCGGCGTCGCGCTCGGCGGCTCGCCTCGGGTCCAGGCGACGATTACGAGCGCGGTCACCGCCGCGATGCCCAGGAGTGTGAGCAAGACGACGCGCGACTGAACCTGCACGCCCCGCGACGGCGGGACGGAGCGTCTAGGGCGGGACTGCGGTTCCTCCTCCCCGACGACGAAGCGGGAATTGTACTCGTCGACGTAGAGCTGTCCGTCGAGGCCGAGGTATTCGGCGTAGGAGCGCAGGAAGCCCTTGACGTACGTCTGCGCGGGGAGGACGTCGAACTGCTCGTCCTCGAGGGCGCGAAGGTACTTTCCCCGAATCTTCGTTCCCTGCTCGAGCTCGGGAAAGTCGAGACCCTGGCGCAAGCGCGCCTCACGAAGGCTGTTACCGATTTCGAACACGGCGGCAACCGCATACTAGGGACTCAGCGGGAATGTTGGTAGGCCACGAAAAGCCCGTAGAAACCGACCGACAGCGCGGCCGCCAGCGACAGGCAGAGGGCGAGCGCTCCGACGAAGACCGCAACCGAAGCGATCCCCGTTCTCCCCTCCCGCAGTTGCAGCCACTGGAGGTTCCTCTTCGCGCGGCGTGCCATCACGAAGGCGAGCAAACCGAGCAGGAACGCCAGAGGAATTGCATAGCCGGCGTCCAGTAGGCCGATCCGCTTGGAACGCCGCGCAACCTCGATCGCCGCCGGCAGCACGGCGATGCCCGCGAGGCCGAGAACGAGGGCCACCCAGGCGCGGGTCCGACTTTTCGCATCGAGAGCATGCATCGTTCGAATCGGCCTAGAGCCGGCCTCTGGCTCTCTCCGCGAGGACGCTCACGCGGATCCCTTCGTCGCAGGCGCCCTGCCGGTCAACCTGAGCTTTCGGCGTGCCTGCCAGATATAGAGGATTACCAGGTCGGCGCCGACGAAGAGCAGGATGAGCGCCTGGATCATCAATGCGAGGTTGCCGGCCAACTCCGGAGGGAAGACGGTCGGATCGAGGCTGCGGGTGGAGGTCCCGGTGAACAGCGCCCCGAACAGCAGGGCTGCGAGGCCGACCCCGACCGCACTCGTGCGACCGAGCAGCGCGACTGCGATGCCGATGAAGCCGATGTTCGACACTTGCACGTCGGCCACTCCGAGCCGGAACTGCCAGCCGAAAATGTCGAGTGCTCCGGCCAGTCCCGCGAACAGCCCGGAGATCGTCATCGCGAGGACGAAGTTCCGCGCGACGCTGATCCCGCCGTACCGCGCAGCCTCGGGATTGAAGCCGACCGCGCGCACCTCGTACCCGAGCGTCGTACGGTTGAGGATGACGTAGAAGGCGATCAAGGCGCCCAGCGCGATGAAGATGCCGGCGTGCAATGCCTGAAGATGCGGGTTGCCCCAGATCGCCGGCAGCTTCGCCCCGTTGACCACGTCGTCCGAGACCGGGATCGACTGGTCGACGTGATTCCGGAGCGGTCCGCCCCGCCCCACCAGGTAACTGCCCCCCCAGTACGCGATCCAGTTCAGCATGATCGTCGTGATCACCTCGTGGGCGCCGACGCTTGCCTTCAGTGCGCCGGCGATCGCAGCCCAGAGCGCTCCGCCGAGGGCCGCGGCGACCAGCCCGAAGAGCAGGTGCGGCAGATGCGGCATGGTGGTGAATCGTGACCCGATGTACACGCCGACGATCGCGCCGACCAGGTACTGCCCCTGACCTCCGATGTTGAACAAGCCGCAACGGAAGGCGAACGCGACCGCCAGCCCGGTCAGGATGAGCGGTGTCGTCGTCAGCAGGGTCTGGGTCAGGTTGTACGCGGCGGTGTGGCTCGTGTTCGTGTCCCACCAGAACCAGACATGTGTCTGCGTGAATGGAACGGTGATGTGGTGTGACCCGACGTGGAAGAACCAGTTGAGGCCGGCTCCCTCGAAGATCGCCTTGTAGGTTCGCAGCGGGTTGTGGTGGGTCGACAGCACGACGATGCCGCCCATGAGGAAAGCCACGATCGTGGTCGTGAGGGGCGTGACGATGCCTCCCGCGCGCTGGTAGAACGCCAACCGGCCGGCGACGGACGGCGCGTACGCCTCGGGATCCTCCCCCAGGGTCGGCGCGCCGTCGCGGTCGACACCGGTGGATTCGGGCTCGCTCAAGCCGCGTCGCGCCTACTGCTTCTTGTAAGGACGGCCGATGGCCGCAGGAGGAATCGAGCGGCCGATCACGCCGGCCACGGCAATGAGCGTCAGCACGTAGGGAAGCGCCTGGAAGAGCGTGCCGGCGGACGAGCCGTAGGCGTCGGGCAGCCGGAGCGCGAGCGCACTGGAGAAGCCGAAGAGAAGCGCGGCCCCGAAGGCGCCGAACGGCCGCCAGCCTCCGAAGATGAGCGCTGCGAGCGCGATGAACCCTCGGCCGTTGGTCATGCCCTCGGAGAAAGAGTGGACAAAGCCGATCGACAGATAGGCGCCGCCGAGCGCTGCCAGGACGCCGGAGACGACGACTGCCGAGTAGCGGACGGCGTAGACGGAGATACCGACGGTGTCGGCCGCGCGTGGATGTTCGCCGACGGCACGGATGCGTAGGCCGATGGGTGTCTTGAACATGACGATGTAGGAGACGATCAATAGGGGGAACATCAGCCACACCATCAAGTTCATCTGGCCGAAGGAGTTGTCGAGGAAGCTCCCGAGTTGGTGCGGGGGAACGTGCTGTAGCCAGTTGAAGTGGACGTCGGGGATCGCGGGGAGGTTCGTGGGCGTCCCCTGCTGGCCGTAGACGTCGACGTAGAGGTAGCCTGTGATTCCGAGCGCGAGGAAGTTGATCGCCGTCCCGCCGACGATCTGATCCGCGCGTAGATGGATCGCGAAGAAGGCGTGGATGAGCGCCAGAGCGCCGCCGGCGGCCATCGCGATCAGGAGCCCTCCCTCCCACGAGCCGGTCTTGTCCGCTCCCAGCGCGCCGAAGAAAGCGCCCACCAGCATCATTCCCTCGAGGCCGATGTTCACCACGCCGCTGCGTTCGGAGAACATGCCTCCGATCGCTGCGAACGTCAGCGGCGTCGCCCACCGGAGCGTCGCGGTGACGAGCGCTCCCCAGAAGACGACGATGTCCAGGTGGGTGAGGCTCGATCGCGTCGCGAGGATTGCGCCCACGATCCCCACGAGAGCCGCGGCGATGGCGCCCCAGCCGACCCGACGCTCGCGTCGAGAGACGGCCCAGATTCCCGCTGCCGCACCGAGGATCCCGACGGCAACGGGGAGGACGGTGTTGCGCGCGTGAACCGGAGGAAGCGCGAGCCAGAACGACAGCGCGCCGAGGGCGATCCCGAGGATGCCCACTGCTCGCGGCCCCGTCGCCCGTTCCCAGCCGCTCCGGACGCTCTCGGCTCGAACGCTCACGATGCCGCCGGCTCCTTCCCGGGCTCGAGACCGTCTCGTCCTACAAGTCCCAGCTTGCGTCGCGCCTGCCAGAGGTAGACGACCAGAAGGTCGGCTCCGACGAAGAGCACGACGAGACCTTGGATGATCCGTGTCAGGTTGCCCGCAAGTTGGGGGTCGAAGATCGAGGGGTCGAGAGCGCGGGCCGACGTGCCGTTCAGGAGCGCCGCGAAGACGAGCGAGGCGAAGAAGACACCGACGGCCGAGTTGCGCCCGAGGAGCGCGACTGCGATTCCGAAGAAGCCGATCTGTGAGCTCTGAACGACCGTCAGGTCGAGGTGGAACTCCCAGCCGAGCAGATCTATCGCTCCGGCGAGCCCTGCGAAGGCACCGGAGATGGCCATCGCGAGAAAATAGCTGCGGGGCACGTTGATTCCGCTGTAGCGCGCCGCCTCCGCGTTGAAGCCGACCGCGCGCACCTCGTAGCCGAGGGTGGTACGGCTGAGCACGATCCAGAAGACGACGAGCGCGGCCAGCGCGATGAAGAAGCCGATGTGAAGCCCCTGCAGTTGTGGGTCACCCCAGAAGACCGGCAGCTTGGCGCTTGCGACGATGTCAGGCGTGTTCGGGTTGACTGCGCCGAATCTCTTGTCCTGTAGAGGTCCGCCGAAGCCGACGAGGTAGCTGGCGACCCAGAGCGCGATCCAGTTGAGCATGATCGTCGTGATCACCTCGTGCGCGCCCACCGTCGCGCGGAGCACTCCTGCGATCCCTGCCCAGACTGCTCCGGCGAGGGTGGCCAGCACGATCGCGATCAGGATGTGCGCCGGTTTCGGCATTGACGCGAACCAGATCCCCGTCTGAACTGCGACGACCGTCCCAACCGTGTACTGGCCCTGGCCGCCGATGTTGAAGAGGCCGCAGCGAAAGGCGAAGGCGACGGCCAGACCCGTCAGCATCAGCGGCGCCATGACCAACAGCGTCTGTTGCAGATTGAGGGCGGCGTCGTGGCGGGCGACCCCGCTCACCCACGGAAAGAGCCAATTGAGCCCGGTTCCGTCGAAGATCGCGCGATACGTACTGAGCGGATTCTTCCCGGTGGTCGCAACCACGACGAGACCCCCGACGACGAAGGCGAAGAGCGCGGTGATGAGTGGCGTGACGATTCCGCCCGCGCGCTGATACATGGCGAGCCGTGCGGCAGGGCTCGGCGCGTAGCCTTCGGCCGCCCGCTCGGCCGAGGGCGCTTCGTCCGGTTCGACGCCGCCCGCGGGCTGCTCTGGCTCGCTCAGGTGGCCACCTCGATCGGACGCGGTTCGGCCGCGCTCACGCGGCGGCCGCGCTTCCTCCGCCGGTCATCGCGATGCCGAGATCCTCTTCCGCGACTTTCGGGTCGTATTCGCCGACGATTCGGCCTTCGTAGATCACGAGGATGCGATCGGAGAGCGCGCGGATCTCGTCCAGCTCGAGCGACACGAGCAGCACGGCCTTGCCCTCGTCGCGTACCTCCACCAACCGTCGGTGGACGTACTCGATCGCGCCGACGTCGAGTCCACGGGTCGGCTGGGCGGCAATGAGGACGTCCGGATCGCCGGCGACTTCCCGCGCGATCACGACCTTCTGCTGATTTCCGCCCGACAGGGCCGAGGCGCGGGTCTGAGGGCCGCCGCCGCGGACGTCGAACTCGCGCAGGAGCTTGCGTGCCCTGGAGATCAGTCGCCGCGGGAACAGCCAGCCGAACCGAGAGTTCGGCTCCTCGTCGTAGTCGTGGAGGGCCAGGTTTTCTGCCAGTGAGAACTCGAGCACGAGGCCCCGCCGCTGTCGATCCTCAGGGATGTGGCCGACTCCAAGGTCCAGGACACGCCGCGCCGAGGCCCGGGTGACGTCCTGGCCGCGGACACGGATCTCGCCGCCACTCGGACGCCGCAGGCCGGCGAGAGCGTCGATCAGCTCCGTCTGGCCGTTGCCGTCCACGCCGGCGAGGCCGACGATCTCGCCGGCACGTACGGCGAACGACACGTCGCGCACGGCGCCGAGCCCTCGGTCGTCGAGGACGCTCAAGTCATGCACCTCGAGCATGGGCTGACCGGGCGCGGCCGGTTTCTTCTCGACGCGTAGGAGGACCTCGCGGCCCACCATCATGCGCGCGAGCCCGGTCTCCGTGGCACCCTCGCGGGAAATCGTGTCTACCTTCCGTCCCCGCCGCAGGACCGTGATCCGGTCTGCGATCTCGACGACCTCCTTGAGCTTGTGCGAGATGAAGATGATCGATTTACCCTGCGCTTGCAGTCCACGGATGATCTCGAACAGCTCGGCCGCCTCCTGGGGTGTCAGGACCGCTGTCGGCTCGTCGAGGATGAGAATCTCGGCTCCGCGGTAGAGCGCCTTCAAGATCTCGACTCGCTGCTCCTGGCCGACGCCGATGTTCTCGACGCGCGCCTCCGGATCGACGGCAAGCCCGAAACGCTCGGAGAGCTCGCGCACTCTTTCGACCGACGCGGCGTAATCGAGCAGCACCCCGGCATGGGTCGGCTCGCTGGCGAGGACGATGTTCTCGGCGACCGTCATGACCGGGATCAGCATGAAGTGCTGGTGCACCATCCCGATCCCGTGCATGATCGCCTCCCGGGCAGACCCGAGGGTGACGGGCTTCCCACGAATCAGGATCTCGCCGCCGTCGGGCCTGTAGAGGCCGTAGACGATGTTCATCAGCGTCGACTTGCCCGCGCCGTTCTCACCGAGGAGCGCGTGGACCTCGCCGGGTAAGAGCTCGAAGTCGATCGCGTCGTTGGCAACCACCCCAGGGAAACGCTTCGTGATCGACCGCAGCTCGAGGATCGGGCCGTCGCTCATCCGGAGCCATTCTATGGCGGCACGAGAGGGGCAGACCGGAGAGCCCGCCCCTCTGACACTGCCGACGCTGCTACTTCGCGGGCGGGACGATCTTCCCGGCCGCGATCAGCTTCTTGATCGCGTTCACCTTCTTGATGATGGCGGCACGGTTCTTCAGCTTTGCGCTGACCTTGCCGTAGCCGATGCCACCGTTCTTGACGTTGAACACCTTGTTGAAGCCCGTCTTGAAGTTGGCCGGGCTCTTCTTGAACTCCTGCGACGTCAGGTAGACCGCCTTCGCGACGTCCTTGAGGGCGCTCGTCAGCATCTCCGGGCCGAGGTACAGCTGGTCGGAGTCGACGCCGATCCCCCAGAGCCCCTGCGCCTTGGCCTGGTCGAGAGCACCGAGTCCGCAGCCGCCGGCGACGGCGAAGATGATCTGCGTCTTCTGGCTGATCTGGTTGAGCGCGACTTCCTTGCACTTCGCCTGGTCGCTGAAGGTCGGATCGTTTGCATAGCTGAGGATGACCGTCGCCTTCGGGTCCGCCTTCTTCACTCCGGCTCGGTAGCCGCCGAAGTAGCGGACGATTGCCGGCACCGTGTTCGCGCCGATCGCACTGGCGATGTCAGGACCGGGCTGCTGCTTGAGGACGAGGCCCGCCATATAGCCGACGAGGTAGCCCGCCTCTTGCTCCTTGAACTGGATCCCGCGAACGTTCGCCGGCTTCGACGGAAGATCCGTGTTGTAGTTGACGTCGATCCCGGCGAACTTCACGTCCGGGAACTTCGGAGCGACCTTGTCCAGTGGATCGCCCATGAAGAAGCCTGTCCCGAAGACGAGCTGGTACCCGGCCTGCGCCGCCGCCTGCAGGTTCGGAAGGCGCTCGGCCGACGTCCGTGTGTCGTAGACACGGGTCTGGAATCCGAGCTTCTTCTCCACTTGCAGACGTCCCGCGTTGGCGGCCTGGTTGAAGCCGTGGTCGTTGAGACCGCCGACGTCTGTGATGACGGCCATCTTGTACGTGACCTGCGCGGCCTTCCGGACGGTCGGCGCGCCGACCATGCCGAAACTGGCGCCCGCGAACATCGTGAGTGCGAGCGCCGCCAGGACGACCGATAGCACTGCTGTTCTCCCTCTCAAAACCTCTCCTCCCATTGGAAACTGCCAGCTCCGGTTTCGACGCCGATCCTACGCCGAAGTTGGGAAAGAGGTGGAGGTCGAAACCCAGAAACCTCGCCGATCCGGCTGTCTTAGAGGGCTACGTGCTCGCCCTCGGGAACAAGCACCCGGCGCGGCTTCGAGCCCTCGTACCCCGAGATGATCCCTCGCCGCTCGAGCATGTCGATGAGCCGCCCCGCTCTGGTGTAGCCGACGCGAAGCCGACGCTGCAGAAGCGAAACCGACGCGGTCTGTGTCTGGACGACGATGTCGATCGCCTTCTCGAGCAGCGGATCCTCGTCCGGATCGAACTCGCCGTCCTCTGCGTCCACGTCCTCGGCGAGAGGCTCCGGCAGCTCCAGCAGCGACTCGTCCAGCTCCTGCTCGCGCTGGTTGCCGCACTGGCTCACGACGAGCGCGATCTCCTCCTCCGAGACGTACGCGCCCTGAACCCGTTGCAGCCGCGACGTTCCAAGCGGCTTGAAGAGCATGTCGCCCTGACCCAGCAGGCTCTCGGCGCCCGCCGTGTCGAGGATGACGCGAGAGTCGGTCTGCGAAGAGACCGCGAAAGCGATGCGCGACGGGACGTTGGCCTTGATCATCCCCGTGATCACGTCGACGGACGGACGCTGCGTCGCGAGCACGAGATGGATCCCGACCGCGCGCGACTTCTGGGCGAGTCGGATGACGGCGTCTTCCACCGTCTGCGGGGACGTCATCATCAGGTCGGCGAGCTCGTCGATGACGACGAGGAGGTATGGAAGCGACTGCTCGCCCCGCTGTCGCAGCGTCCGGTTCGCCTCGGCGAGGTTCCGCGCACGCAGCACGGAGAGCTTCTCGTAGCGCCGTTCCATCTCTGCGACGACGTTCGTGAGCGCAGCGGACGCCTGCTTCGGGCTCGACACGACCGGTGTCAGCAGATGAGGAATCGTCTCGTAGAACCCGAGCTCGATCCGCTTCGGGTCGATGAGGATCATGCGCACCTCGTCGGGAGTCGAGCGCAGCAGCACCGAGGTCAGCATCGTGTTGATGCAACCCGACTTGCCCGAGCCGGTCGTGCCGGCGATCAGGAGGTGCGGCATGCGCGCGAGATCCGCCCAGACGGCGGTGCCGGAGATGTCCTTCCCGAGCCACACTGCGAGCGGGCTCGCCGTCGCGGGCAGGTCGTCGAAGATATCGCCGAGCGTGACGAGATTCGGCGAGAGGTTCGGGATCTCCACACCGACCGCCTGCTTGCCGGGAATCGGCGCCAGGATGCGGATCTCCGTCGTCGCCAGCGCGTAGGAGAGATCGTCCTTCAGAGCGGCGACCTTCGAGACCTTCGTCCCGGGCGCGAGCTGGAGTTCGTAGCGCGTCACGCGTGGGCCGGAGATCTGGCCGACGATCGTCGCGTCGATGCCGAAATGCTTGAGCGTCTGGACGAGGGCGGCGGCTGTTCGTTCGGCAATGTCGCCGGACACCTCGTTCGCCGCCGAGGAGCGCCGGAGGATGCCGCGATCGGGCAGCTGATACTCCTCGTGCGTCTCGATCGTGCCTACGTCGAAGAGGCTCGTCTGATCCGGATCCTCCGTAGACGGCGGCTCGATCAGAAGCGGCGGGGGCTGCGTGTCTCCGATGACGTCGGGAAAGTCGTGGACCACGTCGACCGGCGGCTCGTGTGCGCGGAGGGGTATGACCGGCGCCGGCTCCAGGTCTTCGAGCGGCAGTGCGCGGCGGGCGCGGGTGTGTGCTCGCCGGACGGCGTGGCCCGAGCGGCGGACCAGAGCGCCGGCCGAGGCGCCCGAGAGGAGCAGGCCACCGATGACGAGCGCGAGCACGCCGACGATCGTCGTCCCTGTCGCGCCGACGAGCATCCCGAAGATCCCCTGCAGCCCGCGGCCGATCGCGCCGCCGTGATTCGAGCCCAACGCCGCAAGGAGGCCGAAGCTCGTCACCGCCAGACCGGTTCGGAAGGGGCTCACATCGACGAGCTCGCTGCGAGCCACCATCAGTGCGCCGACCACGACGAGCGCGACCGGCGCGACATACGCGGCGGCGCCGATCGCAGCGACAAAACCGTCGGCGATCCAGCCGCCGACCATGCCTCCGCTCCAGCCGAGGTAGAGGACCGAAGCGAGGAAGAGCCCGAGCGCGACGAGCCCGAGGCCGATCAGCTCGGGATGCTGCTGGTTCTTCGCCTTCCCTTTGCGCCGCTTCGTACGGACGCGCGCGGGCAGGCGCGGCTTCAGCGTGCGCTTCTTCCGGCGTCGCGCCATGACCGCGACTTCGCCACGCAGCCTCCGGCTCCTACGCGAAAGCTTCGCTTTCGCTCCGGCTTTGGTGACGCCGCTTCGCGGGGAACGTGCGCGGGCGGAGCCCGCGCACTCTTGTTTGGGTTGCCGCTGGCGGTTGATGTCAACCGCGGGGGTGGCGGCGCTAAAGGCGTCGCCACCCCCTTAAGTTCGGCCTGCGGTTAGCGCGGCTGCGCCTGCTCTAACCTCCGGCCCGCGGGATTGCGGGCGGGTTGAGAGCCTTAGATCCCCTCGTGCGGCGTCCCGCTCAACAACCGGAGGGTAAGACCAGGCGAAGCCGGGCTTAGCCGCAGGCGCACTGATCTGGGCGCGGCCGCATAAGCGCCCGCGCCCGGACGGTTGACGACAACCGCCAACCGCAGACGCGGCAAGAGTGCGCGGGCTCCGCCCGCGCACGTTCAGCGCGAAGCGCCGTACCCAATCCCGGGCGAAAGCGAAGCTTTCGCCCGGAGGGGCCTACCAGCCCGCCGGCGGGATGATGTAGACGCGGGCGGCGAGGGGGCCGAAGTTGTCGGAGAAGCCGGTGTCGTCCGCCCCGATGACCTGGCCGCCGCCGACCACGACGGGGGAGCGGCCGGCGATGCCGTCGACGGAGATCTTCGCCTGGACCGAGGCGCTGCTCGTGTTGACGGCGATCACATACGTTGCCCCGTTGAGCGTACGGGTCGAGACGCGGACAGCACTTACGTCAGAGGTCGCGGCGCCGACCGGAGCGAGCAACGCCTGGCTCAGTGACTTGATCTCCCGGTTCGTCCGGGCGATCTCCTCGCCGATGTTGCCAGGCCAGCGGTTCGGGAAGTAGCCGAGTGCGCTCGCGCCGCCCGCGACAGCGAGCCATGCCTCAGCCCGGACCGTCGCCGGCGTCGGGTCGAGTTGCTTGTCCTCGGCGCACTTGTGCTCCATCGGCGCGACCTCGATCCACTGGAATGTCGGCTTCCCGCCCGACGCGGTGCCCAGCTCTCGCTGCGCGTCCATGACGTCGCCGAATGCGGGACGGCACCAGACCTGCAGCGGGTAGAGGTCGAAGCCGACGACGTCCGGGATCGACATCAGCGTCGGGTACATGCCCTTTCCTTGCGGGAGTGGCGTCGCGAGGCTGTAGAAGTGGTTGGTCAGCGTCAAGAAGCTGATGCGACCTGTCTGCGGCGGGGCGATGCTCTTCGCAAGATCCTGCCTCGTCACGGTGCTCTGCAGGAACGCGTCCCACTCGTCCGGGTAGTACCAGCCGATCAACCCGCGCCCGTTGGACGTCCCGGCGTACTCGGCGTTGACGATCGAATACGCGCGGCCGTCGAGACGTGTCGAGAGCGTGCTGTCGTTCGTGCTGCAGCCGTCGCCCATGAAGAGGTTGATCCCGTCGTTGATGTTGCTGTTGAAGCCGTCGGAGCACTGGGCCCACACGGCTGTCGGGAAGAACGGTCGGTTGTCGACGACGATCTGGCTGCCGTTCGTCGACGCGACGCTGCGATTCGGCATGCCTTGGGTGGTGATCGTCACGGTCGTGGTCTGCGCACGGTTCCATTCGTCGACCGCATGGAGATAGACCTGATAGGTCGTGCCGAACTCGAGCCCTGTTAGGACACTCTCATGCTCGATGAGGCTGTCGCCGCTCGGTTGCCCCCAGATCGTGGGCGCGTCGAGGCCGTAGGCGGCCTGAGTCTGAGTGGGCACGTTCGTCTTCCACGTGATTCGCGCACCGGCCGAGTCGACGGAGACCACCTGGGCGTCGGAGATCGCAAGCGGCTCGAGCGGCGGCGGCGGTGTCTCCGCGTACGAGCGGTCCTGCTGCGGCACGACCACGGTGGCAGACCGTGAGCGCTTAGCGGGCTTGGCGGCGGCAAGTCGGACCTGCACGTCGGGCGTCTGCTTCGTTGGCACGCGCGTGAAAGGACGAACGCGCGGGGACACGTCGGCGACCGGCGTCGCGGCAACCGGACGGTTGAGCCCAGGCACCCGCACGAGCTTCGGCGCGGCAAAGTCGGCGGGCTGCGGGCCGGAAGCGAATGCAGCTGCGGGCACAGAGTGGGTTCGCTGGATCACGAGGGCGATCCAGATCCCGCCGAGCGCCGTCAGCGCGAGTATGAACGTCCGCAGCCGCAATTCTCCACTGGATGGCATTACCAGGACGATTTCGGCCTGGGAAGCCCCCGTCTTTAATTAGGCGCATAGGCGGCACAAAGCATCCCGAAATAGGTTGATGCTTCGTAACACAGAAAATCGCCGCGCCAGCCGTCTCCGAGCGCGCCGTGAAGCATGGCGAGCTGCCACCAGCTGTCGGCCTTCGCGGCCTCCACGAGTGCCGGATCGAGCTCCAGGATGCCGCTCAGGCGGTTCTCTCGAACGCGCTGGATGACCTGGTCGTCGAAGGTAGCGGCGGCGGGATCGAAACCGTAGGGCCCGCTCGGGTCATGGGCGTGCCCCTGGTCAGCGCTCGCGATCAGGGCGATCCTCTTGGACGATGCTCCGGCCGCGCGAGCGATCGCGCGACCCGCCCGGACGTGCTCGGCGATCGGGCGGTCTCGTGCCGGGCTGACCACCACCGCAGGCACCTGCGGTTCCGAGCGCCCGCCCATGAACCAGAGCGGGATCAGCACGCCCCAGTCCATCGGCGCCGTCGCGGCTCCAGGATCGTTCGCCCCGAAGCTCGCGCCGACGACGGGAATGCCGTCGTCATGCAGCGCCACGATCGCCTGCGTCGCGAGCTCGACGTCGACGGGACAGGTGAGCTTCACATCGGGTGCGTCGAACTCGGCCAGCGAGCCGGACAACATTCCCGCGAGCACCACGGCGAAGTGTCCCTCGACGTGCACGTTGTGTGGCGAGAGCACGATCGTGGCCTCTGGACTTGCCGCGGCGAAGCGTCGCCCGAGCTCGGCGAGAGCGTCGTGTGTCTTCTCCGCACCGGGAACAGGCGCCTCCGGGAGTGTCCCGTGCGGGGCGATGGCGGCGAAGACGAGACTCACTCGAACGAGTTGATGCGCTCGATGAGCAGCTCGAGGAAGCCGTCCGCGTCCACTCGGACGCCGACGTGCGCGTTCGGGTCGCGGCCCGTTCTCTTCCACAAGTCCACGACCGTGCGCCCGCGACAGAGCTCGGATTCGGTGTCGATCTCGACGTTGCGCTTCAGCGTCCCGACCAGATCCCGATCGAGCACGTGCGCGACGGTGAGGGCGTCATGGATCGGTGAGCCGTCGAAGTCGTAAATCGTGCGATGAAACGTGCCGTAGAAACGCAACAGTTCCGTGACCATCTCCCCCACTCGTCCGGCGAGCCGGCCGATGTGCGCTTGCGTGAAGAGCGCCTTGTGCGTGACGTCGAGGCCGATCATCGTCACGTCGATGCCGCTTGCGAAGACCCGTGCCGCCGCTTCGGGATCGCACCAGATGTTGAACTCGGCCGCCGGTGTGACGTTCCCTTCGGCGATGGCGCCGCCCATCAAGACGATCCTTTCCGGGCGCGCGTCGGGGTGCAAGGCGAGCAGGAGTGCGACGTTCGTCAGCGGACCGATCGGGATCAGCGTCACCGGCCGCTCCGACGCGCGGATCTTCTCGGCGAGGAAGTCGACCGCGTGCTGTTCGACCGGATCGCTCTGCGGCGGCGGGAGATCGGGACCGTCGAGGCCCGTCTCCCCATGAACCTCCGCCGCGACGAATTGCTCGCGCACGAGCGGCCGGTCCGCACCCGCGGCAACCGGAACCTCGGGGTGCCCCGCGAACTCGAGTACGCGGATCGCGTTTGCGGTCGTCTTTTCGAGCGTCTGGTTGCCGGCCACGGACGTGACGCCGAGCAGCTCCACCTCGGGAGAGGCGAGCGCGAGAAGCAGCGCAATCGCATCGTCGTGACCGGGATCGCAGTCGATGAGAATGGGCGTCGCGGTCACATTCGGAGTATTGCGTCGACGTCGTCCGCGGTCGGCAGTGAGGGCTGCGCCCCGAACAGCGAGGCCGCGAGCGCGCCTGCCGCGCACGCGCGGCGGAGCGCTTCTTGCGGCTCGCGTCCTTGGAGGAGCGAGACGACGAGACAGGCAGTGAAAGCGTCCCCGGCAGCCGTCCCGTCGATCGCCGTCACGCGCGGTGGTCGTGCACGCGCGATCTCCCGGCCGCGCTCGAGGAGAACCGCGCCCTCCTCGCCCATCGTCACTGCCATCAGGGGCTGCTCGCCGACGACCTCGGCCTCGTACCGGTTCACCACGAGGAGGTCGGCCTCGACGACGAGCGGCCGCGCCGGCGCTGCGTTCACGCACAACCATTGCGCCTGCGCCCGCGCTTCCTTCACCGCATCGTCCGGGATCTCCAGCTGGCAAAGGACGCTTCCGTCCACCGAGAAGCCGCCGACGTGGGCATTCGCGCCGGGGACGACGACGATGACGTTCTCACCGTCATCGGCGACGAGGATGATCGCGACGCCCGTGGCCGCGTCGACCTCGCGCACCTCGAGACGAACTCCCGCCGCACGCAGAGCGGCGAGCGCCTCCTCGGCATGGGAATCGGCGCCGACACAGCCCACCATCAGGACGTTCGCACCGAGGCGAGCCGCCGCGACCGCCTGGTTGGCGCCCTTTCCGCCCGGGATCCGTTCCAGCGTTGCTCCGGTCAGAGTCTCGCCCGGTCGCGGCAGCCGCGCGACCCTGGTCACGAGGTCGAGATTGATCGACCCGACGACGGTTAGGCCGGTCTCAGGCAGCAAGTGCGCGCAGGTCGACCGCCGCGCGCTCGAGGTTCTCGCGGAGGTCGAACAGACCGGCCCAGAGCGAGGAGCGGTCCGGCACCGACTCGATGCGCGCCATGTCGGCGAGGCCTTGGAGCGCGCGCACGAGGACGGCGAGCTCGAGATACGCCTGCGCGACACGTGTCGCGTTCGCACCGACGCCGGCGCGCTTGAGAACGGGCTCCCACTCGAGCAGTTCCCCGGCACCCGGCCCGCCGTACCACGACCGGCCTTCCGCCCGGTCGGATTCGAGCTCGAGGAGATAGCGGTCGAGCGGATGGTCGAGCCCCGCAAGCGCGGTCTCGGCGCGATCGGCTGCGTGTCGCAGTGCAGCGTCACGCGCGCCCGCGGTCGACGGATAGGCATCGCCACGCGCCCAGCGCTCGAGCAGGCGGCAGAAAGCGAGCGCCGCGGCTTCGCACGCCCCGAGTTGGCCGACGAGCCGGCGGGCGGTGGCCCACTCCGCCGCGTGGTCCTCGAGGACGTCCGCCCAGCCGGGCTCTCTGGCTCTGATCGTGGACATCAGGATCTAAACCTCTACCACGACCGGAAGGATCATCGGCCGGCGGTGGGTTCTGTCGTAGACGAGTTGTCCGAGCTCATCGTGTAGGTGCTCCTGTAGGAGCTTGATCTCGACGATGTCATTGTGCAAGAGGTCCCGCAGAACTCGGTCCGCCTCTTCGCGCAGCTCCTCCAGCAACTCGCCTGACCCGTCGCCGAAGCCGCGCGCAATCAGCTCGGTGGGGCCCGCGGCGCCGTCGTCGGAGCCTGCGACCGTCGCCACGACGATCAGGACGCCGTCCTCGGAGAGCCGGCGCCGGTCTCGCAAGGCGACGTCGTGCACGTCCCCCACTCCCAGGCCGTCGACGAACGTGACGCCGGTCTCGGCCTCGCCGACGACGCGAACGCCCTCGGGAGAGAGCTCGACGACGGTGCCGTTCTCGGCCAGGACGATGTTCGCGGCCGGCACTCCGGCCTCGCGTGCGAGCTGACCATGTGCAGCCAGCATGCGGAACTCGCCGTGGATCGGCATCACGGCTTTGGGTCGCACGAGTGACAAGAGTGTGCGCAGCTCTTCTGCACACGCGTGGCCCGAGACGTGGACGGGCGCGATCTCCTGATGGAGCACCTCCGCGCCGGTCTTCGCCAGCTGGTTGATGGTGTCGTGCACGCGGAGCTCGTTCCCCGGCACGGGTTTCGCGGAGATGATCACGGTGTCGCCGCGTTCCACGTGGATGGCGGGATGATCGTTGTACGCGATGCGCGTGAGCGCCGAGAGCGGCTCTCCCTGGCTGCCGGTGCAGAGGATCAGCTGCTCGTGCGGCGGGATCTCCTCCAGCTCTGGTGGGCGTACGAGCACGCCTTCGGGCACCTCCATGTAGCCGAGGTTGCGCGCGATGTTGGTGTTCTTGCGCATCGAGCGTCCGACGATGCAAACCTTGCGGCCGAGGTCGACTGCGACGTCGACGGCCTGCTGCATGCGGTGTACGTTCGACGCGAACGAGGCGACGAGGATCCGTCCCTCCCGCAGGGGAAAGATCTGCCGAAAGGCCTCGCCGACGATCCTCTCCGACTGCGTGAAGCCGGGACGTTCGGCATTCGTCGAGTCACCGAGGAGCAGGTCGACGCCCCGGTTGCCGAGCTCGGCGAGCTTCCCGACGTCGGTCTTGAGCCCGTCCACCGGAGTGTGGTCGAGCTTGTAGTCACCGGTGTGGACGATTCGCCCGGCCGGCGTCTCGAGCACCACCGCCGCCGAGTCCGGGATCGAGTGCGCCATCCGGACGAAGGAGATCCGGAACGGCCCGATCTCGCGCGCCGGGTCGTCGGGATGCACCTCGCGCAGCTCGGCCGCCCGCAACAATCCATGCTCGTCGAGCTTTGACTTGACCAGTCCGAGCGTCAGCCGCGTCGCCCAGACCTCGGGGATCGGCACCTCACGCATCAGGTACGGGAGCGAGCCCACGTGATCCTCGTGGCCGTGGGTGAGGATCACCGCCCTGATCGAGCTCGCCCGCTCGCGCAGGTAGGAGAAGTCCGGCAGGACGAGATCGACACCGAGGTGCTCGTCGCGTGGGAAGGCCAGACCGGCGTCGACGACGACGATCGCGCCGTTGTACTCGTAGACGGTCATGTTCTTCCCGACCTCGCCCAGGCCGCCCAGGGCGACAATCCTGCAGGTATCAGCCATTGTGCCCCTGCCAGTAATGCCGTCGAGCTTCTGGGTCGCGAGCACCAAGCCGGAGGCCGCACTCAACCGCAGCAAGGCTGGTCTGCCTTGCTAAGGGCGAGGGTGGACTCTGGCGCCGCGTGATCGCGGGCCAGAAGCCGGCACTAAGGCATCGCTCGCGATGCCGACCATAGGAGGTCGTGCCGGCTTCGCCGGTACGACCGTTGTCTATTGCTGGGAGGGGCACCAGGCCCCCAGTCTAAGCGGGAGGCTGGTTCTGGCCGATAAGGGCCGTATGCGGCCCTCTCGCTCGTCGGCGGTCACCATCGCGCTCGGCCTCGGCGTGACGGCCCTTGCCCTCTTCCTCGCCGCGGTCATCCTCGTCGAGCTGTTCGAGGAGTCGGACGGCGAGCGCGCGCGTGAGCCCATGCAGTGGGAGCGTTTCCATCTCGCTGCCTCGGTCCAAATCGCCGCGGTGATCATGCTCGGCCCGTGGGCCGGCGCGCTCGTCGCCGCGGCGGGCGTCGTCGCGGGAGGACTGTTCCGCGGCCGGGCCCTCCGCGACGTTGCCTTCGCTGCGAGCGCAGGTGCCATCGCAGCGTGCCTCGGCGGGCTTGCGTTCGAAGTCGCCGGCGGAAACGTCGGCAGCCTCCATCTGCTTGCAGACCTGATCGCCCTCGTTGCCCTGGCCCTCGTCTATGTGACTGCACGCGCGCTTCTGCTCGATGTCGTCCGCCGGCGCGAGACCTTCGATCCGCTCCTCGTGGCGGGGAGCGGCGAGGTCGGCCTCGGCGCAACGCTCGCGCTTCTTGCGATCGGGCACCCGTGGGACGTGACGCTCCTCGTACCCGTCGCGATCGCGGTGCAGCAGGTCCAGGTGCGGTTGAAGAGCGTGCAGCGCGAGACGCTGCGAGCGCTCGAGACGTTCGCCAACATCGTCGACGAACGCGATCCGTCCACGTACAGACACTCGCTGCGGGTTGCGGGCTACGTGGACGGACTTGCCCGCGCGCTCCAGCTCCCGTTCTCGGAGATCGACCGGCTCAGGTGGGCGGGGCGCCTGCACGACCTGGGCAAAGTGGCGGTCGACGCGTCGCTCCTGCGCAAGCGCGAACACCTCGACGGACTCGAATGGGCGGCGATGCGCCGGCACCCGCGCCTCTCCGCGCGTCTCCTGCAGCGTTTCGAGTTCGTCTCGGGGCAAGCCCGCGCAGTCGAACTCCATCACGAACGGATGGACGGTCGCGGCTACTACGGGGCCGGCGGTGACGATCTACCGCTGGCATCGCACTTTCTGATCGTCGCCGACAGCTTCGACGCCATGACCACCGATCGTCCCTATCGCACCGGCCTCACGCACGAGGACGCATTGAGAGAGATCGAGCGACATGCCGGGACACAGTTTCATTCGGCCGTCGCGAAGGCGTTCGTCGCGGTGCAGCGGGGCGCCGATCCCGCCACCGTTCTGTCGGCGGAGGAGTTGGCCGAGTTGCGCGGCGCGACCGCTCCTTACAGGATTGGTCTCGCCGGCCCGGGGGAACTGAAGGAGCGACCGGAGCTCGTCGCGCTGGGTGGCGTCGTCGTCGCGCTCGCCGGGCTCGGCTTCGCGCAAGGCTGGCTTGCCGCGTCCGGCGGAGGCATCGCCGTTGCCGGCCTGGCACTTCGCGCTCTGATTCGCATGCGCGCGGAACGGGCCGCCGCAGCGCTCCACCGTGCCGTGGACACGGGAGAGGAAGGCAACCGCGTCTTCCTGCGCTTGGCCAAGACCGTCACCCGCGTGTGGAAGCACGACTGGATCGCGCTGATCTCCTGGGACGAGGACGGGCTCGGCGGCTCGATCGAGCAGGCATTCGGAGACGAGCCTCTTCCGGCTGCAGCGCTGACCGGCTTGCTGGTGCGCGAGGCGGAATCGGGTCGCGACGCAATCGTCGCCCCAGGAGTGGAGCTCGGACGCAGCGGCGTCGTCGTCGCGCTCCCTTTGCGCCGCGACAACAGCGCGCTCGTGGGCTTCCTCGTCGTTGCAGCGCCGAAGCTTCCCCCGCGACACGTCGAGCTTGCTCTCCTCGACTCGCTCGACGAGATCGGGCTCGCCCTCGCGGACCGGCCGGAGCTAGGCGGGCGTGCCGGCCAGAACGCCCAGCCGCTCGAGACAGTCGCGGACGAGCGCGACCTCGCCCTCGCTCGCCTCGACGAGCGGTAGACGGACGCCGCCGACACCATGGCCAAGAAGATTCAGCGCCGCCTTGATCGCAATGGGATTGGTCTGGACCTTGAGCAGCTCGTACGCAGGCTGGAGCTCCTCGTGGACCTGGCGCGCCGTGTCCACGTCACCCTCGTGGAAGGACCGGATCATTCGCCTGACCTGCGGTCCGACGACGTGCGTGTGTACACAAATACCGCCGATTCCTCCGAGCTCGAGGAACGGGAAGATGAGAACGTCGTCCCCCGCGTAGAGCGTGAGGTCCGTCTCGCTGACGATGCGCCGAGCTTGGGCGAGGTCGTCGTTGGCCTGCTTGACAGCCCGGACGGTCGGAATCTCGGCCAGCTCGATGATCGTCTCGGGCTCGAGGTTGACGACGACCCGGCCGGGAATGTTGTAGACGACGATCGGCCTGTCGCTGACGTCGGCGATCGCGCGGAAGTGCTCGACGATTCCTCGCGCGGGCGGTCGGTTGTAGTACGGAGTGACGACGAGGAAGGCGTCTACACCGAGCTCGTGCGCTTCACGCGTCAGGTGGACGGAGTGAGCCGTGGAGTAGGTGCCGGTCCCGGCGACGACGGCCGCCCGCCCGGCCAGCGTGTCGACGGCGACGCGGAACAGCTCGAGCCGTTCGTCGTCCGTGAGCGTTGGGCTCTCCCCCGTCGTCCCGGCGACGACGATTCCGTCTGAGCCGTTCTCGACCAGGTGCACCGCAAGCTCGCCGAAGCGATCGAAGTCGATCGTGCCGTCGCTCTTGAAGGGTGTGACGATCGCGGTGAGGGCCTCGCCCAGCACGCCACTAGTCTACTCGGCGTGGATCTGACCATTCGGGACGCGACGGCGGACGACGGGGCCGCGATCGCCTCTCTGCTCGGCCAGTTGGGCTACGAGACCGAGGCCACGGCCGTCGCGCCGAGGCTCGAGCGTCTCGTGATCGTCGGCGATCGTGTTGTCGTCGCGGTGACCGAGGACGAGGTGGTCGGTCTCGCACATCTGCACGCCTCGCCGACGATCGAGCACGAACGCCCGGCGGCGAAGATCGGTGCGCTCGTGGTCGACGAGTCGCACCGCGGCGAAGGAATCGGCCGTGCGCTCGTCGAGGCGATGGAGGCCGAGGCGCGTGCGCGGCGCTGTGTTCTCCTTTTCCTGACGACGGCGGAGCGTCGCGAGGATGCGCACGCGTTCTACCGCCGCGTCGGGCTCGAGGAGACCGGCTCGCGCTTCACGAAGACGCTGGACTGACGGCGAGCCAGTAGTCGACCCACTCGTCCCTGGTGGCGCCGACGCGCCTGTACACGGCTTGCGCGCGCGCGTTGTCGCGGGCCGTTTGCCAGCCCAGCTTGGCGGCTCCGTGCCGGCGGCATTCCTGGACGCACGCGTCGATGAGCAGATCCGCGACGCCTGTTCCGCGGTCGGGCGGACGCACGAAGAGGTCGTGCATGATTCCTACGCGGTCCGCGATCAGCGTGTCCCACGACCAGTAGACGGTCGCGAAGCCGACGGCTTCCATCCCATTGTCTCGCGCCATCACCTGCACGCCTTCGCGGTCCGGGTCGGCGATGAGCACGCGCGAGACCGCGAGGAGCGCCTCGTCAGTCGGAGCGACCTCGTAGAAATCGCAGTACGCGCGGACGAGAGGCAGCAACTCCTGGAGATCTGGCTCCCCTACGCGCGAGGTTTCAGTCACGCCGGTTCAGAGCAGCGCATCGAGCCCGATGGTCAGGCCGGGCGGCAGCGAATCGAGTTGCTCGAGCGCGAGCAGGACGCCTGGTACGAACGCCTCGCGCGAGAACGTGTCGTGACGGATCGTGAGCAGCTGGCCGTCTCCGCCGAACAGCACTTCCTGGTGTGCGACCAGCCCCGGCAGGCGCACCGAATGGATGATCGGTTCCCCGCCGATGAGCTCCGCGGTGGCCTTCGCAGTCCCGGAAGGAGCGTCCTTCTTCGCCTCGTTGTGCAGCTCGACGATCTCGGCGCGCGGCATCTGCGCCGCAGCCTCTCGGGCGAAGCGCATCATCAGCACGGCACCGAGCGCGAAGTTCGGTGCGTGAAAGCATGGAACCCCCCGCTCGCGCGCCGCTTCGTCCACACTCGCGTGGTCGAAGCCCGACGTCCCGATCACGCTTGGAATGCCGCGCTCGAGCGCAGCTCGCACGTTCGCCTCGACCGCGTCGGGAACCGTGAAATCGATCATGGCTTTGGCTTCGTCGAGCTCGACGAGCTCGTGGCCGGCCTGCTCGAGGGCCGGCGCCAGGACCCGGCCGACCTTACCGGCGCGTCCGTTCAGGACGAGCTTCATGCAGCGCGGGCGAGCACGGCCGGGTTGATGCGGCGTGCGGCGGCTCGAAAGATCCGCTCGGTCGGTCCGATGCCGGAGATCGAGAGCTTCTCGGGGGCGAAGAGCAGCCCGGCGAGCTCCGCGACTTCCTCGGGCTCGACCGCCTCGATCTCCGCGATGATCCGCTCGAACGAGAGGAGCTCCGTATTCGTGATGAGCGACTTTCCGAGCCTCGTCATCCGATTCGACGTCGACTCCATGGAGAGCATGATCCGCCCTTTCAAATTTTCCTTCGCCCGCGCGATCTCTTCCGGCCGGAGATTTCCCGCGGCGATGTCGGCGAGCTGCTCGCTCGCGATCTCGACGCACGGCCCGAGGTTCTCCTCCCGCGTCCCGACGTAGATGCCCACGAGGCCCGTGTCCGTGTACTGCGATGCGAACGAATAGACCGAATAGGCCATGCCCCGCTTCTCGCGGATCTCCTGGAAGAGCCGCGACGAAGCCGAGCCGCCGAGAATCGAATCGAGGATCGAGGCGGCGAAGCGGCGCGGGTCCGATCGCGCGATTCCGGGCGCTCCGAGGCAGACGTGGTACTGCTCGGTGTCCTTCCTGGCGAAGCGGAAGCCGGGCGGTGGCGCCTTCACGAGCGGGCGTCTGACGCGAGGGCCCCCCGAGGGCGGCCGCTGCTGGCTCTGCGCGCGCTGGAGCATGCGAAGGAACTTGTTGTGCTCGATGTTCCCGGCCGCAGCGATCACGACGTTGCCGCCTGCGTACATCTGGCGGTGGTAGCTGGAGAGCACGCGCTTCGTCACCGACGAGATCACCTCGGCGGTGCCGATCACGGGACGTCCAAGGGCATGGTGGCCGAAGACTGCTTCCGAGAAGAGATCGTGCACCAGCTCCTGCGGTGTGTCTTCGTACATGGCGATCTCCTCGAGCACGACGGCCCGCTCGGAGTCGAGATCCGTGAACGCGGGAGCGAACACCATGTCCGTCATCACGTTGAGCGCCGTCTGCACGTGTGCATCGGGCACGCGTGCGTAGACCATCGTGTGCTCGCGCGAAGTCGCCGCGTTGAGCTCGCCGCCGAGACCGTCGAAGATCTCGGCGATCTGCTGAGCGGTGTAGGAGCGCGAGCCCTTGAACAGGAGGTGCTCGATGAAGTGCGAGATCCCTGCCTTGGAGTCGGTCTCGTCTCGGGAGCCCGCCCCGATCCAGAAGCCGAGGGCGACCGACCGGACGCTCGGAATGCGCTCAGAGATCACCCGCTCGCCCGAGTCGAGCTCGGAGAGGACGTACTTCTGCACGCGGTCATTATCCCTGGCCGGGAGCGCCGGCCGCCCGGTGCACCTAGCGCAGCGTCGGGACCAGCTCGCCGTGGGCCTCCAGCAGGCGGTCGACGAGCTCGTAGATCTCTGCGAGAGGCAGCTCTGCGCCCGTATGCGGGTCGAGCATGGCGGCGTGGTAGACGTGGTCCCGCTCGCCCGTGAGCACCGCCTCGACGGTCAGCGCCTGCACGCTGACGTTCGTCTGGATCAGTGCGGCGAGCTGCGCCGGCAGAGAGCCGACCGGCGTCGGGGAGATTCCTTGCTCGTCGGCCACGCACGGCACCTCGACGCAGCACTCGGGGAGGTTGTCAATGAGCCCGCGGTTCATGACGTTCCCGTTGAAAGCGAAGGGCTCGCCGGTCTCGAGTGCGTGCACGATTCGCGCTCCGTACTCGTCGCTCCGCGTCGTCGTCAGCGCCACCCCGCCTTCGAGAGAGTCGCGCAGCTCTTCCCACTCCGCGATCTGGGCCTCACAGCGTCGCGGGTACTCGTCGAGCGGGACGTTGAACTCCTCCACGAGCTCGGGCCGGGCCTGCTTGATGAACCACGGAACGTATTCGGCGAGATGCTCGGACGACTCGGTGCAGAAGTAGCTGAACCGACGCAGCACCTCGTAGCGAACGCGATTCCACGCCGGAACGTCCTCTTTCGCCCGCAGCTCGGGATACACGTCGCGACCGGCATGCGAGAGCTCGAGGTAGAACGCGAGATGGTTGATCCCGGCGCAGACGTACTCGAGCTCGCCGGAGGCGAGCCCGAGGTCTCGTTCGAGCTCGCCTGCGGTGCCCTGCACCGAATGACAGAGGCCGATCGTGGAGACAGAGCTGGCACGCGCGACCGCCCAGCAGAGCATGGCCATCGGATTCACGTACTGGAGGAGCAATGCCTCGGGACAGAGTTCCTCCATGTCGCGGCAGAGGTCGAGGACGACGGGAATCGTCCGCAGCCCGCGCATGATTCCTCCGATCCCGATTGTGTCGCCGATCGTCTGGCGCAGCCCGAACTCCTTCGGTACTTCGAAGTCCGTCACCGTCGCTGGGCGGTAGCCGCCGACCTGCATCATCGTGAAGACGTAGTCGGCGCCGTCCAACACGGCGCGGCGATCGCGGCTGGCTTCGACGCGAACATTCGCTCCTGCCGCCGTGGCGATCTTCTGTGCGACGAGCTCCGAGGTCCGAAGCCGGTGTTCGTCGATGTCCATCAACGCGATCGTCATGTTGCCGGCGAGCTCCGGATAGCTGATCAGGTCACCGATCAGCGTCTTCGCGAAGACGGTCGAGCCGGCACCGATGAATGCGACCTTCACTAGGTTGAGGATCGCATGACGGCGACCTTCTGGGCCCCGGGCCGCGTCAACCTGATGGGCGACCATACGGACTACAGCGGCGGGCTCGTCCTCCCGGTTGCGATCCACCTTGGGATCGAACTGACGGCGCGGCCCGCGGAACGCATCTCCCTCGTCTCCGACGGCGAAGCCGTGGAGCTGTCGGCGGACGGAAGCGGGGATGCGCGTGGCTGGGGCCGCTACGTCGCCGCCGTTGCACTGGAGCTGGCCGAGCTCGGTCGTCCGGCGGTCGGGCTGGAAGGAGTCTTGGCGGCAGATCTGCCTCGGGGAGCCGGTCTCGGTTCCTCGGGCGCCCTGGAGGTGGTCGTCGGTCTCGCGTTGTGCTGCGTCGCCGACTTCGACCTAGGGCAGGTCGAGCTCGCCCAGGTCTGTCGGCGTGCGGAGCAGCGGGGCGTCGGCGTGCCGTCTGGCATCCTCGACCAGGCTGCTTCGCTCCTCGGGTGCGCAGGGAAGGCGCTCTTTCTCGACTGCGGCACGCTCGAGCGGCGCTGGGTCGAGCTTCCACGCCGGCTCGCGATTCTCGTCGTCGACTCGGGCGAGCGACATTCACACGAAGCGTCGGGTTACAGCGATCGACGCACCGAGCTCGAAGCGGGACATCCACGGCGTCTCCGTCACGTCGCCGCCGAGAACGAGCGCGTGCGCGACACGGTCGACGCGCTCGAGCGGAACGACCTACCGGCCTTGGCCGCTCTCTTCCTCGAGAGCCATGCCAGCTTGCGCGACGACTACGAGGTCTCTACTCCGAAGCTCGACGCGGTTGTCACTGCGGCACTCGAAGCCGGAGCGATCGGGGCGCGGATGACAGGTGGAGGTTTCGGCGGCTCGGTGCTCGCAGTGGCGGACCGGGATGACGCAGGCGCCGTTCTCCAGGGAACGCTCGAGCGAGCCGGGGCTCAGGGTTGGATCGTCGGGGCGTCCGCCGGAGCCGTCATCCGACGCAGAACGGATTCCCGTCGGGGTCGCGCATGATCGTGAAGGTGACGTTCGTGCCGGCCTTCGTCTCTACCACCGACGCGCCCATGCCGGTGAGGCGCTCGATTTCCGCCTCGCGGTCGTCGGTGGCGAAATCGAGGTGGATCGGATACGACGCCGGCCGGGACTTCTCGCGGCGCTGGAAGAGAAAGCGTGGACGGCCACCGTTGGGTGGTCGCGTTACGTAGAAGCCGGTGAGCTCGTGCTCGCCAACGCCGGCGGCACGGAGCTTCTGCAGGAAGCCCTCGTCGACGTTCTCGTCAGGCCAGCCGAGGGCGTTCGCCCAGAACCGCCCTAGCTCTCGCGGCTCGGCGCAGGAGAAGGTGACGTTGCCGATGTAGCGGTGCGGCAGTGCGTTCGGCGGCGACTGGATGCAGAAGCCGTTCCCTTCGGGGTCGCGCATCACGGTCCACGCCTCTTCGAGGTCTCCGACGCTGTGCGATTTCGTCTCGACGAGACGACCGCCGAGCTCGAGCACCCGTGCCAGCTCGGCCTCGCGGTCGGGCACGTTCACGTCGACGTGGATCGGCAGCTCGATCGTCGGTGACTTCGGCATCCGGTTGAAAAGCAGCCGCGTGCCCTCGCCACGGGGATCGCTCGCCAACCAGCTGTCACCCGCGGCAGCGGTCTCGTAGTCGAGCAGCTTCCCCCAGAACTCCGCGACGCGCGCCGGCTCCTCGCACGAGAACGTGATGTGTAGCAACCGGAGCACGACCGCATCCTAGAGGGCCTCGTTCGAGCGTCGGGGACGGAGAACGCGCAACCCCCCACCCTTCAGGGTGGGGTGAAGTCCCGCCACCCTCGACAGCGACGATACCGCGCGAATACGAGCTTGTCCGTGCCGGCTTCGAACCAAGACTGATCAGCGCCGCCCTCGGGAGAAGGACGAGAAACGACGAGGGCGGCATCTCGGCCGCCCTCGTCACGTCTGCCTGTCGGCGCGAGCTTAGCGCCGCTCGCGGTCGCGTCCGCGGCCGCCGCCGCCGCCACGCCCGCCACGTCCGCCGTCGCGCGGCGGCCGCTCTTCCTCACGCGGGCGAGGCGGTGCATCCTTCGCCCGCTCGATCAGCTCTTCCGGGCTGACCGTGGTGCCGTTCTCGTGCTTTTGGATCAGCTTCAGGCCGATCCGTCCACGGGCCTTGTCGACCTCCTGCACGAGGACGTCGAGGATGTCGCCGCGGTTGATCACGTCCTCGATGTGCCCGACCCGTCCCGGGCCGACGTTCGAGACGTGCAGCAATCCGTCGGTGCCCTTCTTCAGCTCGACGAACGCGCCGAACTGCGTGGTCTTCACGACCTTCGCATTCCGGAACTCGTCGCCGACCTCGGGCTCCTTCGTCAGAGCCTCGATCGCGGCGATTGCCGACGCTGCCTTCTGGCCGTCGGTCGCGTAGATGAGGATCGTGCCGTCCTCCTCGATGTCGATCTGCACCTCGTGGTCGGACTCGAGCGCGCGGATCGTCTCGCCGCCCTTGCCGATCACCATGCCGATCTTCTCGGGGTCGATCTTCACGGTCGAGATGCGCGGTGCGTTCTCGTTCAGCTCGGACCGCACCTCCGGGATCGCCTCGAGCATCTTGTCGAGGATGATCTCGCGGGCCCGCTTGGCCTGCTCGAGCGCGGCCTGCATGATCTCCCGCGTCACGCCGGTGATCTTGATGTCCATCTGCAGGCCGGTGATTCCTTCGCGCGTGCCGGCGACCTTGAAGTCCATGTCGCCGAGGTGGTCCTCTGCGCCCTGGATGTCCGTGAGGATGACGTAGTCGTCGCCCTCTTTGACGAGGCCCATCGCGATGCCGGAGACCGGTGCCTTGATCGGCACGCCGGCGTCCATCAGCGCGAGCGTCGACCCGCAGACCGAGCCCATCGACGACGAGCCGTTCGACTCGAGCGTCTCGGACACGATGCGGATCGTGTACGGGAACTCATCCGTCGGAGGGATCACCGGCTCGAGCGAGCGCTGCGCCAGTGCACCGTGGCCGATGTCGCGGCGTTTCGGGCCGCGCATGAAGCCGGTCTCCCCGACCGAATAGGGCGGGAAGTTGTAGTGGTGCATGAAGCGGCGGTCGGTTTCGAGCGAGAGGTCGTCGATCCGCTGGCCTTCCTTCGCAGTGCCGAGCGTCAGCAGCGACAGGATCTGCGTCTGTCCGCGCGTGAAGAGGCCCGAGCCGTGCACGCGCGGCGCGACGCCGACCTCGCACTCGATCGGACGGATCTCCTCCGGACTGCGACCGTCGGGCCGGTGCTTGTCCACCGCGATCTTGCGGCGCACGAGCTCCTTGTAGACAGCCTCGGCAGACTTCTTGATGTAGTTCTTCGTGATCGAGTCCTTCGCGGTCGCCGCCTCACCCTCGCCGACCGACGGGCCGACCGGGAACGGCAGCTTGACCGTCTCGATGATGTGGTCGAAGAGCAGCTGGCGCTTCGCCGACTTCAGCTCCTTCGAGTCCTGCTCGGCATCGGTCAGCGCCCGCAGGTCGCTTTCGAACTGCTCACGGACGGAATGCAGCACCGCCTCGAGGCGGATCTGCTCGAGCACCGTCGCGAGGCTCATCTTGCGCTGGACCTGCCGGAGAACGTCCTCCTCGGTGGAGTCCATGCTCAGCTCGCCGAGCGCCTCTTCGATGACGGCGTCGGAGGCCCGCAGGCCCTCGGCGTTGATCCGCTCGCGGATCGTGTCGCCGAACTCTCGCTCGACCTCTTCCGTGACGCTCGAGTCGAGCCATTTCGCCTTGCCGGCCTGACGCTGGAGTTCCAGTTGCGCGTCGCAGAGCTTCCTGATCTCGTCGTGCGCAAGGTCGAGGGCCTCGAGGAGCTTCTCCTCGCTGACCTGATTCGCACCAGCCTCGACCATCGTGAGCGCGTCGGGCGTGCCGACGACGATCAGGTCGAGCTCCTTGTGCTCCTCCACTTCGGGAAGCGTCGGATTGACGACGAGCTCGCCGTCGATGATCGCAACTCGCACGGCTCCGACCGGGCCGAGGAACGGCATCGGGGAGAGCATCAACGCGGCCGATGCGCCGTTGATGCACAGGATGTCGTGCGCGGTGATCAGATCGGCGCTCAGCACCGTGCAGATCACCTGGGTCTCGTTCTTGTAGCCCTTGGGCCACAGCGGCCTGATCGGCCGGTCGATCATGCGTGCAGTCAGGATCGCTCGCTCCGTCGGACGTCCTTCGCGCTTGAAGAAGCCGCCGGGGATCTTGCCGGCGGCATACATGCGCTCCTCGACGTCGACGGTGAGCGGGAAGAAGTCTGCGCCTTCACGCGGCTCCATCCGGCCCTGTGCGGTCGCCAGCACCATCGTGTCGCCGGAGCGGACGACGACGGAACCGTCCGCCTGCTTCGCCAGCTTGCCGCTTTCGAACGTGATCTCGCGCCCGCCGACCGTCACGCTGACGTCGGCCCGGCGCTCAGTGGCAATTGCCATCAATTGTCCTCCACTCTGCTTTTGCGGGAGAGTGGGGACTCGAGTCAGCGTCGTCGGCGGCGCTCGCTCGAATCTCCACCCTCTCTGGTTACGACGGGACTACCTGCGCAGTCCCAGTTCCTTGATCAATGCGCGATATCCCTCCAGGTCGTGTTTCTGGAGATACGTCAGGAAGCGCCGTCTGCGCCCGACGAGCTTCAGCAGCCCGCGACGGGAGTAGTGATCCTTCGGGTGCGCCCGCAAGTGCTCCGTCAGGTCGTTGATGCGCTTCGTGAGGAGCGCGACCTGCACCTTGGTCGACCCCGTATCGGTGTTGCTCGCCCCGTGTTGCTGGACGATTTCCCGTTTGACTTCCTTCGTAAGGCCCATCTCACCTCCGTCGTCGTCAGTCCCAGCAATCCGCCGGAAGCAGGCGGAAAGCCGCGGCTGCGGTCGGCGGACAGGGTAGCAACGATGCGGGGTTACTTGAGCAGGAGCTTGCCGATGCGCCGTTGCGCGACGAACAGGCCGCAGGCCCCGAGGACGAGCAGATAGCCGACGTTCACGAGCTGAGCCCAGCCGACGGTCCCGAGGTTGAGGGCCCGCAGTAGCTGGACAGCGTGGTAGAGCGGCGACAAGCGAACGACCCATTGGATCGCGCTCGGATACGTCGTGATCGGGAAGAACGTCGCCGAGAACAGGAACATGGGTAGCTGAACGAGGCCGATCAGCTCGAAGTCCTGCCAGGTGCGCATGAACGTCGTCGCGGCCACGCCGACGCCTGCGAATGCAAAGCCGATCACGACCGCGCCCGGCAGCGCGAGCAGTCCCCAGGCCGACTCGATCAGTCCGAGCGCGCCGGCGACGGCCATGAACGAGATCGCGTAGAGGAACCCTCGGAAGAGCGCCCACGCCGTCTCACCCACGGCCACGTCGGCCGGCTCGATCGGCGTCGAGAGCACCGCGTCGTAGGTCTTCATGTACTTCAGCTTCCAGAACACGTTCGTCGCGTCGTAGATGGCACCGTTCATCGCAGCAGAGGCCAGCAGCGCAGGCGCGACGAAGCTCGCGTAGTCGACGAGACGTCCACCGGGAAGTGGGACCTTCCCGACGAAGTGTCCCAGCCCGATGCCCATCGAGAAGAGGTAGAAGAGCGGCTCGAAGACGCCGGAGAAGATGACCATCCACGACCTGCGGTACACCATCAGGTTGCGCTCGAAGAGCAGGCGGCCCCGGCTCCCGGCAAACGCGGCGGTGGTCACTTCAGCAGCCTCTCCGCATACGTGCGCTGGGCCCACAGGAAGCCGATCACGACGAAGAGCAGGAGATAGGCCGCATGTCCCAATGCGCGCACGACGTGCACGTCGCCGAGGGTGAACATGCGACAGAGCTCGACCCCGTGCCACAGCGGCGTGGCGTAGGCAAGCCATTCGAGCGGCAACGGCAACCGCGAGACCGGAAAGAACGTTCCCGAGAAGAGAAACATCGGGACGACGATGAAACGATTGACGGGCACGAAGGCCGCGTCCGATTCCACCGTCGCTGCATACGCCGCAAACGGGGTCGTGAAGGCTGCGCCGAGCAGGACGGCGGCCGGCAACGCGAGGATCCCGAAGAATGAGTCGACCGCGCCGAAGGCTGCGATCACCGCGAGGTACACGGCACTGGTCGACGCGACCCGTGCGGTCATCCAGAGTTGATGGCCGAGCACGATGTCTCGCGTTCCGAGCGGGGTCGCGAGCATCGCGAAGTACTGGCGCGTCCACTTGATCGACCCCATCACCGGCCACGAGGACTCCCCCGCGGCGATGGTCATGGCCGTTGCCGCGAGCATTCCCGGAGCAACGAAGTCGAGGTACGGGACCCCGAGAGAGGCGCCGCTGGATTTGTTCACGAGCGTCCCCAGCCCCACGCCGAGCGCGCCGAGATAGAAGACCGGGTTGACGATGCTCGTGATCGCCGTGCCACGCCAGACGCGCCGGTACTGCATCAGCCAGTACTCGAAGACTCGAAGGGGCAGCGCCAGGGAGCTCACTCGTCCACCAGTGTCCGACCCGTCAGGTGCAGGAAGACGTCCTCGAGCGTGGAGCGGCGCACCAACACGCTGTCGGGCTGGAGGCCGAGCTCGTGGACGTGCGAGGCGGTCGCGTCCCCGTCGTCCGTATAGAGGAGCAGGCGGTCCGGGAGCGCCTCGAGCCTGCGGACGAAGCCGTCCAGGCGCGACGAGAGCCCGGCCGCGACCTCCTCCGGCCGGTTCTCCCCGCGGAAACGGAGCTCGACCACCTCGCGCGTCGAGTAACGGCGGATGAGCTCCAGCGGCGAGCCCTCGGCGGCGATCTTGCCCTTGTCCATGACGACGAGCCGGTCGCACAGCTGCTCGGCCTCGTCCATGTAGTGAGTCGTGAGAATCAGCGTGACGCCACGCTGCTTCAGCCGGAAGAGCCGGTCCCAGACGGTGTGCCGTGCCTGCGGATCGAGCCCCGTCGTGGGCTCGTCGAGCAGCATCACCTCGGGATCGTTCACGAGCGAGCGTGCGATCGTCAGGCGCCTCTTCATTCCACCCGACAGTGGCTCCACCCTCGAATCGGCGCGCTCCTTCAACTGGACGAAATCGATCAGCTCGTCGGCGCGCCGGCCAAGGTCGCCGCGAGGCAAGCCGAAGTAACGGCCGTAGATGATGATGTTCTCGCGCACCGTCAGCTCCATGTCGAGCGTGTCCTGCTGCGGCACGACGCCGAGGCGCGCGCGGATGTCTGCTCCCTGTGTGATCGGGTCCAGCCCGAGGATGCGCAGCGTGCCGCCCGACGGCGGCGAGACGCAGCCGATCATGCGCATCGTCGAGGTCTTGCCTGCCCCGTTCGGTCCGAGGAAGCCGAACGCCTCACCGCGTTCGACGTCGAAGTCGACGCCGTCCACCGCCACGAGCTCACCGAACCGTTTTACGAGCCCGCGCGCGTGCACCAGCGGCAGCTGCTCAGTTGCATCAGCCACTCCTGCAACCTATCGGCCGCGCCGGTGCGTGCAGCGGCGCGGTAGCGTTTCGCGCGATGCAAGCGGCTGTTGCGGGTGGCCATCCGGCGACGGTGGCGACGGGAATCGAGATCCTCGAGGACGGAGGGAACGCGGCGGATGCTGCCGTCGCAGCCTCGCTTGCGTCGTGTGTCGCCGAAACTGTGATGACGGGGCTACTCGCGGGCGGCCACGCCGTGTACTTCGACGCCGCAAGCGGGCGAGCTCGCAATCTCGACTGCTTCGTCGCCGTGCCCGGCTTGGGCGAGGAGCCGCGAGAGGCGGAACTGATTCACCTCGACGTTCTCTTCGGCGCGGAGCTCGTCCACTACGCGGTCGGACCGGCGTCGTGCGCGGTACCGGGGCTGCCGGCGGGGCTCGAGGCGCTGTCGCGCCGGCACGGGCGGCTGCCCTGGCGCCGCCTCGTGGAGCCCGCGCTCCGACTGGCCCGTGACGGCGTCGACTTTCCTCGGGCGCACGCAGCGTGCCTCGCGATGCTCGCGCCGGTGATGACGATGAACGAAGGCGCGGCGATCTACGCCCCAGGCGGCGAGTTGCTCCAGGCCGGCGATCGGCTCGAACAACCCGGACTGGTCGCGGCATTGGAAGCGCTCGCCGACGACGCCGCGTCGGTGTACAGCGGCACGATCGCAGCCGAGCTGCTCGCGCTATCCGCGGAGCGAAACGGCCTTCTCACCCCGGCGGACTTCGACGCGTACGAACCGCACTGGGCCGATCCCGTCGAGGTCGGCTATGCCGGTGGGCGTGTCGCCACGCGGGGCGGTCTGTCGGGGGTCCCCGAGACCGTGCGGCGGCTGCCGGACCTCCGTGGCCTCGACGGCACGGAACGCGTCCTCGCCCTGTTCGACGTCTTCGGCACGCCGGCCGACCTCCCCGGTGACACGACGAACGTGTCGGTCGTCGATCGGGAAGGCAACGCCTGTGCGTTCACGTCCAGCCTCGGGCTCGGCTCCGGCGACTTCATTCCGGGACTCGATCTCCATCTGAACAGCATGCTCGGAGAAGCCGACCTGCTGCGAGGACGGCTGGAGCCCGGTTCTCGGATGCAGAGCATGATGGCGCCGCTGCTGGCGTTGGACGCCGACGGGCTTTCACTCGCCGCCGGCGCTGCCGGAGGGACGCGGCTCAGGACCGCGCTCCTCGCGGTCGTCGCGGGCATCCTCGACGAAGGCCTTGCCGCCGCTGCCGCGGTGGGGCGCCCGCGGTTTCATGCAGCCCCCGACGTCGTCAACGCGGAACCGGGCGTGGACGAGGTTGCGCTCGAGGAGCTCGAAGCTCGAGGGCTCAGCGTCCGACGCTGGCCGGCGCCGCATCACTATTTCGGCGGCGTCAGCGTCGTCAGCCGTGCCGGTGCGGCAGGCGATCCGCGTCGAAGTGGGACGGCGTCCACGACTCGCTGAAGGCGGCAACCCTGGCGTCGACCCAACCGACATAGCCGCAATCGGGACACCCCGGGTTCTCTTGAACCGTGCCGCCGCCCGAGGGCTTGGCATAGATCGCCCCGCACTCGAGACACCGCACACTTTCGAGCACGGTCAAGTTCGGCGATTCGCCTCCCGAATGAGCCTTCACGTGGAAGAAGATTCCGCTCTTTGCGGAAACTTGCGTGCTGCCCGTTGCAGGAATTACGACCGCCTAGGCGACTCGGGCGGGCTTAGGCGGGCGGCCGGGCGGCGCGTGTCTGCTCCACGTCGCGGGCGATCTGGGCGACCAGCTCCTCCTCGCTCGAGAACGCTCGCTCCTCGCGCAGCCGCTGCCAGAGCTCGACGACGAGACGCCGACCGTAGAGATCGCCCTCGAAATCGAGCAGATGCGGTTCGATCCGGCGTTCCCCGCCTCCGTAGTGCGGGTTCACGCCGATCGAGATCGCGGCGCGGTGTCCGAGCGCGGAGCCGGCGTAGATCCCGAACGCTGGGACGAGTAGCTCTGGTGGAACCGACAGGTTCGCCGTCGGATAGCCGAGCGTCCCGCCTCGTTGATCTCCGAGGACGACCGTCCCCTCGAGCTCGGGCGCGCGCCCGAGCAGTCTCGCGGCGGCGACGACGTCCCCCTCGCGGAGGAGGCCCCGGACCTCCGTCGACGAAACGCCCTCGAGCGTCGGGACGGTCCGCACCTCGAATCCGAGCCGTTCGAGCAGTGCAGCATCGCCGGCTGCCGCGCGTCCGAAGCGGAAGTTCTCGCCGACGACGATGACCTTGGCACCGATCTGTCGCAGCACGGATTCCGCAAACTCGGCCGGCTCGCGTGCCGCGAGCCCGGGCGTGAACTCCACCACGAGCACCTCGTCGACACCCGCCTCCTCGAGCAGCTCGATGCGGCGTTCGAGGGTCGAGAGGAGCTCCACCCTGTTTCCGAGCACGAGCCGCGGATGCGGCCAGAAGGTAACGACCGTCAGGGGTGGCCCCGCGCTGCGGGCGATCTCCAACACGCGACGGTGACCGCGATGGACGCCGTCGAAGCTGCCGATCGCCGCGACACATTCGCCGGCTGCGAGCTCCTCCGGATGGTGGGCGACCTTCACAGCCGCGCGAGTGCCTCGTCCACCGGAATGAAGCGACCGGCATCCGCTTCGTCGACCGAGAACGGGCCGATCTCGAGTCGACGCAACGTGCGACAGTGGCCACCCAGAGCATCTGCGATCGCCCGGATGTACGTTCCGGAGCTGACGCGAAGGTCGAGCCGGACCTCCTCGCCGGTATACGCGATGACGTCGAGCGTGTCGACACGCGAGCGTCGTAACGGCATCTCCACCGCTATGCCGCGACGGGCGAGCTTGTAGGCGCGCTCCCCGCCGATCTTCACGGCCGAAGTGGCCGGGATCGGCAGCTCGATGTCACCGCGGAGGGTCGCGAGCCGCCGTTCCAACTCTTCTCGAGTCGGCGGCTCCGGACGCTCGGCGACCTCTCCCTCCGGATCTCCGGTCGTGGTCCGCGCCGTGAGGTCGACGTCCGTCACGTAGCGCTTGTCGAGCCCGACGAAGCATGAAGCCAGCTTAGTTGCCGATCCGGACAACAAGAGTAACAATCCAGTCGCAAAAGGGTCGAGAGTTCCGGCATGCCCGGTGCGTGCGCCGGTTCGACGGCGCAGATCGGAGACAAGCGCAAAGGACGATGGCCCAGCCGGCTTGTCCACGAGGACGATCCCGGCGGGATTAAGCGCGCGAGGAGGCAAGGAACTCCCGGCGCACGAAGTCCGTGATCTCCTCGATCGACGCCTCGCTGGAGAACCCCGCGGCCTGACGGTGCCCGCCGCCGTCCGACTTACGAGCGATCGCAGAGACGTCGAGCTCGTCGATGCTCGCTCTCAGGCTGACGCGTCTGGCCGGGCCGTCCTCGCGTGGCGGTTCGCGGATGAGAACGGCCATATCGGCGCCCTCGACTGCACGCAGGAAGTCGATGATCCCCTCGGAGTACGGCTCCGGGGCACCGACTTCGGCGAAGTCGGTGCGCAGAAGATAGGAGACGACGATGCGCCCGCCTTCGAAGACCTGCGCCCGCTCGAGAGCGCGCGCGAGCAGCTTGAGCTTCGCGAACTGCACCGATTCGTAGACGCCCTGGAACACGCGGTGGACATCCGCCCCCGCCTCCACCAACTCGGCGGCCAGGCGCAGCGCCTTGGGCGTCGTGTTCGTGTACTGAAACCGCCCGGTATCGGTGACCAGCGCGATGTAGAGCGACTCGGCGATGTCCGGCGTCAGCTCGACGCCGAGCTCGCGGAAGAGATCGCGCAGCACCTCGCCCGTCGATGAGGCATCGGCGACGATCAGGTTGATCCGCCCGAACCTCGTGTTGTCGTGGTGATGATCGACATTGATGGAGAGCGGGACGCGCCCGAGCACCTCCGGGTCGGCGATCCGGCTCTCGTTCGCGCAGTCGACGGCAAGGAGGACACGCTCCGCGACGTCGTCCGGCCAGCGCCGCTGGAGCTCACCGAGCGGCATGAACCCGTACTCCGCCGGCAGCGGTGCGTCGCCGTGCAGCACCATCACCGTGTCCTTGCCGAGCTGCTCGAGCGCGAGCTCTGCCGCCAGCAGCGAGCCGAGAGCGTCTCCGTCGGGATTCTCGTGGGTCGTGAGGACGAACCGGTCGTGTTCGCGAATTGCGTCCGCGACCGCTGCCAGTTCACTCGCTGTCGTCTGGGGCGAGCTCATCGATCAGCTTTGTCATGCGGACCCCACGTTCGACCGACGGATCGTACTCGAAGGCCAATTGGGGAGTGCGTTTCATGCGCAACTCGCGTGCAAGCTGGGTCTGGAGCAACGAATGGGCTGCCTGCAGGCGATCGATCGTCTGAACCCGCTTTCGCTCCGCGCCGAGGACCGACACGTAGACCCGTGCGTGCCGAAGGTCGGGCGAGGTATCCACCCCCGTGATCGTGACGAAGCCGATGCGTGGGTCTTTCAGCTGCCCGATCGCCTCCGACAGGACTTGGCGAACCGACTCGTTGACGCGGCGCATTCGATCGGTCATAGGGGATATTCAAGCGCTTGCACGCTCTCGTCCTCGTCCTCGTCGGGCTCTGGTGCTTCGCGACCGCGTTGATGGGCGGTCTCGTGGGCCTCGTCCTCGGGAACATCCGACTCCCCGTGCTCGTCGTAGCGGCCTCGAGCCCGGCGGCGGGGGCCGGCGCGAACATCGGTGTCTCGGCGATTGCGGCGCTCGCAGCGGCGGTCGCCCACATTCGGGCCGGCCGGATCGACTGGCGGCTGTTTGCGTGGATGGCCCCACCGTCGATGGTCGGCGCCGTGATCGGAGGCCTCCTGTCGGGTGTGGTGCCCGGTAACGCACTGCTGATCGTTATCGGCCTCACCCTTCTCGTCTTCGGGATCGACCTCCTCCGCCCGCAGCGGAGCGAACAGCGGACCGCCTCGGACCGAGTCAGCGTGCGGGCGGCGATCTGGACGGGGGCGGTGATCGGACTGCTCGGCGGCTTCGTCGGCCTCATCCTCGGTGCCTTGAGGCTCCCGGCGCTCCTGCGCTTCGGGGCGGACCCGTTTCGCGCCGTGGGCACCAACGCGGCCGTCGGCTTCTTCCTCGGTATCGCGGGCGTCTTCGGCCACCTACCGAACGGTGTGGATTGGTCGCTACTCGCCGTAGGCGCTGCGACGTCGGTACCGGGTGCGATTCTCGGCGCCAGGTTCACCGGAAGCCTGGACGAGCGACAGCTGCTCCGCGCCGTCGGGCTCGTCCTGATCGTGGCCGGTGCCGCCACGATCGTGCAGGGCATCGTCTAGCCGAGGGTCACCACGTCGCGGTCAGCGCGAACGAGCTCGAAGTCCTGCCCACCCAGGTAACGCTCGGCCTCGTCGAGAAGCTTCTCCGCCTCGCGATACTCCCTCGCGACGCAGGAGACTGTGAGCCGTGCCCGCTGCCACAGCTCGTGGTGATCGACCTCCGCAACCGAGGCCCCGAAGCGATTCTGCAGCTGAGCCTTCGCGGACTTGACGTATTTCCGCTTTCCCTTCAGGGAGCCGGCCTCCGGAAAATGCAGCTCGACGCTCAGGATGCCGACGTAGCCCGCGCCCATGTCCGGGCTCTGATCGGCTAAGACGTCGACGCTGTGGCAGCCGGCGGCTGGTCGAGCGTCGTCCGCTCGATCTCGCGGGTCTCGAACGCCTCGATGATGTCGCCCTCTTTGACGTCGTTGAAGCCGTCGAGGAGGATTCCGCACTCGAAGCCTTCGGCGACCTCGCGCGCGTCATCCTTGAACCGTTTGAGCTGAGAGATCGTCGTCTCGATGATGACCGTGCCGTCGCGAATGACGCGCGCCTGCGCGGAACGGCGGATGACCCCGCTCGTGACCATGCAGCCTGCAATCGTTCCGAGACGCGAGACCTTGAAGAGCGCACGCACCTCGGCTTCGCCGAGCGTCTCCTCCTTCTCCACCGGCTTCAGCATTCCGACGAGCGCCTGCTCGATGTCCTCGGTCAGCTGGTAGATGACGCGGTACGTGCGGATCTCGACGCCTTCGCGCTCGGCGAGCGCGCGGGCTTCCGCATTCGGCCGCACGTTGAACCCGACCACCGTCGCACCGGAAGCCGAGGCAAGCATGATGTCGCCCTCGGTAATGCCGCCGACGCCTTGGTGGATGACGTTCACGCGCACCTCCGGGTGCTGGATCTTGCCGAGCTCGGAGACGGCCGCCTCGACAGAACCGACCACGTCGCCCTTGAGGACGAGGTTGAGATCCTGGACCGCACCCGCCTCGATCTGCTCGAAGAGGCTCTCCATCGAAACGCCTCTCGACCCCTGCGCAAGCTGCTCACGGCGTAGCCGCTCGCCGCGCGCGTTTGCAAGTTCTCGCGCCCGCGCCTCTTTCTCCACCACACGCCCGAGCTCCCCGGCGGGCGGCGGCTTGTTGAAGCCGAGGATCTCGACCGGATCGCCCGGGCGGGCTTCCTTCACCTTGTCGCCGCGGAAGTTGTAGAGCGCACGCACCTTTCCCCAGGCGTCGCCGGCGACGATCGCGTCTCCGACGCGGAGCGTGCCGCGGTGGATGAGCATCGTCGCCACCGGACCGCGACCGACGTCGAGGCGCGACTCGATGATCGGGCCGGAGGCCTCGGCGGTGGGGTTCGCGGTCAGCTCCAGCTCGGCGTCCGCGACCAGCAAGACCTTCTCGAGGAGGTCATCGAGGTTCTGCGCCTCCCTGGCCGAGACGTCCGAGAACTGCGTCGTCCCTCCCCACTCCTCCGGCTGCAGGCCCTCACCCGACAGCTCGCTGCGCACGCGGTTCGGATCGGCGTCCGGGACGTCGATCTTGTTGACCGCGACGACGATTGGCACGTCGGCTGCGCGCGCGTGGGAGATCGACTCCTTCGTCTGCGGCATCACGCCGTCGTCCGCTGCAACCACGAGCACGGCGATGTCCGTGACTTTCGCGCCTCGGGCGCGCATCGCGGTAAAGGCCTCGTGACCCGGCGTGTCGAGAAACGTGATCCTCCGGCCGTTGTGCTCCGCCTGGTAGGCGCCGATGTGCTGCGTGATCCCGCCGGCTTCCGTCGTAACGACCGACGTCTTGCGAATCGCGTCGAGGAGCGTGGTCTTGCCGTGGTCGACGTGGCCCATGATCGTGACCACGGGAGGCCGCGGCGCGAGATCCGCGTCGCTGTCCTCGTAACTCTCCGGCTCCTCGTCCTCGTCCGCTGCGTGTCTGATCGTGAACTCGCGCTCGGGCGCCAGTTCGGCGGCGATCAGCTGAACCTCGTCGTCGGCCAAGGTCTGCGTGATCGTCACGGCCTTGCCGAGACCCATCATGAACATGATGATCTTGGGGGCGGGTACGCCCAGGGCCTGTGAGAGGTCGCGGACCGTGACGCCCGACGGCACCGTTATCGGCCCTGTCGGGGCGACCACCTCGCGTGGCGTCTTCGGCCGTGAGGCCTCGCGCTCGCGCTGCTGTTGGCGAGCGTCGCGTGGGCGCGCGGCCGCGTTGTCGATCACGACGCGGCGCTTGCGTCGCTGGCCTGCACCGCCCTGGCGGGGCCGCATGGGCCGATTGGGCCTATTTGAGCCTGATTCGTTTGCCATCAGATGGTCAAGTGTAGAGGGATGAGAGTTTCTGATCGATCCGGACGGTTCTTCGCAGCGTTCGGTTGAACGCGCGCCGCGATACCGCGCGCTCGAAGCACGCGAGCCGGCGACACGTGTAGGCCCCCCGGCCTGGAATCCCCGTCCCCGGCACGAGCTGCCCGCCCGCCGCCGCGAAGCGCAGAAGCTCCCCTTGAGGAGCCTTCCGCCCGCAGCCGATGCAGCTTCTGATCGGCTCGGTCACGCAGCCGGCGGATGCTCCTCGGCGTCGCCTTCGGCGGACGTCTGATCGACCGGGATCCCGGCGGGAACCTGCTCGGCGTCCGCGAGTTGGGGAACCGAGTCGGGCTCGACTGCTTCAACCTCCGGTGCGTCTTCGTCGCCAACTTCGACGACCTCGTTCTCGACCTCGGCCACGATGACGGCTTCCTCGGCTTCGGTCACCGCCGGGGCCTCAGCCGGCTCCGAGCCGTTTCCGTCTTGGAGCGCGAGCGCCTGATGCGCGGGTAGCCCACAGTAACGCGATCCCGGCAGGGCTTCGTTGGGGCAACGCTTGCCGTTCGAGAGCACCGCCGAGCAACGGCCGGTGAACTCTTCGCCTTCGTTGCCTCCGCCGTACGCCGCGGCTGCTTCGGCCTGGGCGAACTCGGTGTCGGACTGGATGTCGACTTTCCATCCGGTCAGGCGCGCAGCCAGGCGCGCGTTGAGGCCTTCTTTGCCGATTGCAAGGGCGAGCTGGTCATCGGGAACGATGACTGTCGCTTCTTTCGTCTCGTCGTCGACGAAGACCTCGCGCACCCGTGCAGGCGAGAGCGCCTTCGCGACGAATCGCGCCGGCTCCGGGTTCCACGGGATGATGTCGATCTTTTCGCCGCGAAGCTCCGAGACGACCATGCGCACGCGAGAGCCTCGCGGGCCGACACAGGCGCCGACCGGGTCGACGCCCTGGGCGTGCGACTCGACGGCGATCTTCGACCGGTACCCGGGCTCGCGGGCGACACCGCGGATCTCGACGAGCCCGTCTGCGATCTCGGGCACTTCCAGCTCGAAGAGGGTCTTGATCAGCTCGGGATCGCGTCGCGACAGGATCACCTGCGGTCCCTTCGTGCCGGACCGGACCTCCGTGATGACAGCCTTGATCCGCGAGCCCTGTTCGTAACGCTCCCCGTCGACCTGCTCCGAGCGCGGTAGTAGCGCTTCGACCTTCCCGAGGTCGACGAGCACGTTGTTGCGGTCGCCGGCCTGTTGGACGATTCCGGTCACGACCTCGGTGACGCGGTCGACGTACTCGTCGTACATCATCGCGCGCTCGGCCTCGCGGATGCGTTGCAGAATCACCTGCTTCGCAGTCTGCGCCGCGATGCGTCCGAAGTTCGCGGGAGTGACGTCCTCACGCTTGATCAGGTGCTCGGGGACGTCGGACCAGTCGACGTCGAGGTCGTCGTCCGAGATGAGCGTGTGCGAGCGTTCTCCCGTCTCGACCTCGAGCGCCTCGAGCTCCTCGAGCTTGCGCTCGCGCGCTTCCTCGATCAGGCGCTCCTCGATGTCGGAAGGCAATTCCACCGCGAAGACGCGGAAATCACCCTGCTCGTCGATTTCGACGATCGCATGGCGCGCGGCTCCGGGCATCTTCTTGTACGCGGCGAGTAGGGCGTCTTCGAGCGCCGCGACGAGCGTGCCGCTCTCGATTCCCTTCTCCCGCTCGATGTCTCGAACGGCCTCGACGATTTCCTGACTCATCTCTTCCCCGCTTCCTCGATCAGATTGCCCCGCACGATCGCGTCATACGGGATGTCCACGGACTCGGCTTCGGTCTTCACGGTCACAGTGCGCTCGTCCGCTGCGACGACTTCGCCGCGCACTCGGTTTCGCTCCTGGGTGCGTAGGGCCACGCGGCGACCAACGGCGGCGCGGAAATGGGCAGGCGTGCGGATGGGCCGCTCGAGACCCGGCGACGAGACGTCGACCGAGTACTGGCGGAGGTAGTCGCGCAGGACGTTCGTGACGCGTTCGCAGAGCGCATGGTCGACGCCCTGCACGTGATCCACGTACACCGTGAATCGCTCAGGGCTCGTGAGCTCGACTGCTAGCACCTCCGTGCCCGGAAGCGCGCTCTCGACCTTCGGTGCAATCTCCCGCGTCAGTTGCCTCTCCTTGTCATGTGTCGCTGCCATTGGCCTTGCTCCTGTCACAAAAAATGGGCCCGCAGGCCCACTTCGCGAACAGCTCGAAATGTGGTGTATGCAGAATAGCAAGCTAATCAGGCTCGAGGGCGCCGATTTTTGGCCTGGATGCACGGGAAACGGTTCTCCAGGCTGCTCCCGGGCGGTCAGTCGAGGACGATGGTCACTGGCCCGTCGTTCACGAGCGCGACTGCCATGCGAGCCCCGAAGACGCCGGTTTCGACCGGCGGGCCTTCCGCGGCGAGGGCCGTGCAGAACGCCTCGTAGAGAGGCTCCGCCTGCTCGGGCGGCGCGGCGTTCGTGAAGCTCGGGCGGTTGCCCTTGCGGGTCTCGGCGACGAGCGTGAACTGGCTCACGACGAGAGCGGATCCCGCCGTGTCGAGCAGGCTGCGGGCGAACCTGCCCCGCTCGTCCTCGAAGATCCGCAGCTGCGCCACCTTCCGCGCGAGCTGCGCGGCGTCGCGGGATTCGTCGTCGCGCTCGATCCCGAGCAGGACGACCAACCCCGCGCCGATCTCGCCGGTCACCTCACCGTCGACCGTGACTCGGGCCTCGGATACCCGCTGACAGACCGCCCGCATCGGGCGCCCATCATCTCAGTCCGCGCGCCGCTCCTTCACGTTCTTTCAGGTAGACGCGCGCGCGTCCCCACCCGGGTGGGGATGTTACCCACCGCCCACTGCGTTCGAGGCTACCGGCGAATTGCGCGCGCGTCAGTCACGAGACCGCGCCGGATGTAGGTCAGTTGTGCGAAGCGTCCTGTTCGGCCTCGGCGGAGTCGTCCGGGTCGTCGTCGTCCCGATCGAGGTCGAGGATGCGCGACGCGTAATGCTCGTTCTGAGGTCGTAGGGAGCTGGCCAGCTTGTAATGGCCGTTCGCCTCCAACTGCTTCCCCTGCTTCTCCAGTGCACGCCCCAGCGCGTAGTGGGCATAGTGGTCGGCCGGCGAAAGGTCGAGCATGACCCGGAACTCCTGCTCGGCTTCTTCGTAGCGCTGAAGCCGCAGGTACGCGATTCCGAGAGCCTCGCGGATCGACGCTTTCTCGGGCTCCCGCCGCTTCGCCTTCTCGAGGGCGACGGTCGCCTGAGCTGCCCGCCCCCTTTGCAGGTGGCTCCGTCCTTGCTGGTAGAGGTCGTAAGTCTCGCTCATGTCCGTGGGAGGTAGGGAAAATTCTCCTCCACCAAGTCAAGCGGATACGTCAAATCTCGTGTCTTTCCGATCTCCACGGCGATAACCGTCTCGCCCGCTCCGATTGCCGACTGGAACGCGTGCTCCAGCTCGTACGGAGGATTGTCGAGGCAGAGACGCTCGGCGACCGCGGGCCCGAGCCCCCAGAGCGGTGCGGCCGACCACGGATTGTCCGGGTCATCGTCCCGTAAGGCCTCGATTCGCGCCCCGCTGCGGCGGACCGCCTGACGGCCGGGCCCAGGAGGCGGATCGGTCCGAACGGCCACGGCCCCGGCTGCGCCGGAGCCGGCGAACTCAGCGGCGAAGCGGGCGATGTCGCCGCGACTGTAGACGGTGTCCGCCGCGGAGACGAGCGCCGGCACACCCCCGCCTCCGCCCAGGGCTCGGCGCACGGCGTCCGCGGAACCGAGCGCGTCAGGCTGGTGCACGAACGTCACCTCGATCCCGAAAGCCGAGCCGTCGCCCGCGAGCCCCTCGACCTGGTCGGCCAGATACCCGGTGACGAGCCAGACGCGATCCAGGTCCGCCGCAGCGAGCTCGCGCAGGAGGACGGCGAGCACCGGCCTGCCGTCGATCGGCAGCACGGGCTTCGGCCAGTGCTCGGTGAGCGGGAGCAGTCGGGTGCCTTCCCCCGCCGCCATCACGACGGCATCCACTGGCTAGCCGAGCCCGAGGGAACGGACGGACAAGAGGCCACGCGCGCGGTCGGATTTCGTGAGACTTCGGCGGAGACGACGCTTCAGCTCGTGCAGCTCCTTGCGCGCAGAACGTGCCGCCTGGCGCGCGCTCTCGGGCGGGCCATAACGCGCGCTGGTCGCTGCCTGCGCGAAGCTCCTTGCATCGACGCCGAGCTGATCGCTGACGGCGCCGCCCAGCTCCCGGAAAGTCGCGGCCTCCAACGTCGGCACCCGTTGGTCGTGCACGAACTCTGCCAGCTCGCGCGCGCATGCGACGGCAATGCGCCGTGGGTCGCGTGTCAGATAGCGAATCTTGCGTCGTGCCGTCTTGAGGAGCACGATGACCGCCGCCACCCCCGCGGCGAGGAGGAAGAGGAAGACCAGCAGGCTGTGCGTCCGTTTCTTCTGCCCGGCGCTCACACGACTGCCGATGCCGAGGGGAAGGTCTCCCGAGCGAGGGTTCCGGCGCAGCCGGTCGCGCAGGTTCGTTGCACTGCGGGCGTCGCTGCCGAACACCTCTCCCCCCTTGACGAGCCCGGCCAGCAGCTTTGCAGCGACCGCGGCGTTGAATCCGCGCGACGTCGAACTGTAGGTGCCAATCAGATGCCCGCGCCCGGGTGTCGGATCGAACGGGAGCCAGCCGAAGCCGTGGAACCAGACTTCGACCCAAGTGTGCGCGTCTCGGTCGGTGACCTGCCAGAAATCGGCGTGGTAACGCCCCGGGAGGAAGCCGGCCGCCACGCGGGACGGGATCCCGAGGAGCCGCAGCATCACCGCCATCGCACCGGCGAAGTGCTGGCAGTATCCGCTCTTCGTTCCGACGACGAAGCCGACGAGTGGTGGGAGTCCCGGCGTGGTGCCGGGGTGCTCGGAGTAGGTGAAACCTCCGGTCGACCTCAGCCACGTCTCGAGTGCGACCGCCGCCGCATAGGGCGATCTCGTCTCCCCCGCCACACGACGCGTCCGCTCGTAGAGCGTTGCGTAAGGAAGGAGACGCCCCGTCAGCAATCTGGACAGGCGAGCGTCGCGCCCCGCCGTGGCGAACGACGGGACGGTCACGCCGGGTGCGAGGTCCAGTTCGCGGCCGGGTCTCGTCAGCGCCCTTGGATACGACGGTGGCACGCGGGCGAGTTGCTCCGGCGTCGGCCGTGGCGAGTAGCTCCAGACGGCGTAATGCTGATCCCGGTGAAGGCCGCCAATGACGCGGGCGACGCCCTGGCCCTCGTACGCCGCCGCTCTTCCCAGGTCGTTCGTGACCGGGAGGCTAGCCCCGATCACGTGATCGTCCCGGAGAGCCACGACGGTGACCTCTTGGCGAAAGAGCCTCGAGCGCTTCGGTGCAGGCTGCAGCTCGCGACGCTCCCGCGCAGACTCGGGCCACACGTCCTCCAGCCAGCGCGTGCCGTCGAACCGGTCGAGCACCGTCGCACGCCAGTAGTGCGACCGCTGCGGCGCACGGATCGTGAGCACCGTCGTCCCCTTCTTCGGGAAGCTCACGCCGTCGTAGTGGGCATCCCAGAGATACCTGACGCTCACAGCTTTTTGTGGGCGCGTATAGAAGTCCCAGTGCTGCCAATCGAGGAAAGCGCTTTTCGCAACGGCTGGTGAGCTCGAGAGCGCCAGCGCCCCGACGAGGACCGCTCCTGCGGCAATCAACGCCAGCCGGGTCGGGCGTTCGGTCATGCCCGCGAGCAGCGCCAGCGTGACCGCGAGGATGGCGACCCCGCGGCCGAGTTCGTTGCCGCCCGCAAGCAGCGTCGCCGGCCAGCCGGCGGCGATGAAGAAGAGCACCACCGCGAAGAGCGCCCTGCGCGCGGCGACGGCGAGGGCGACGGCAAACGTGAAGCCGAAGATCGCGATCAGGATGACGCCGTGCATCCGAGGATGCTCGGCCGGGTCGAATGGCAGGCGATAGTCGTAGAAGTCGAGGAAGCCGCGGGAAAATCGCGATCCGAGAGGGCCGAAGAAGCCTTCCCCTCCGGGGCGGAGCGCGAGCGGCGAGATGGAGAAGGCAACCCAGGCCGCGAGCAGCGCGGACACGGCGAACGCCGCGAGCCGCACCCACAGCGGACGCAGGAGCAAGGGTGTGATCGCAAGGACGGCGAGCACGATCGAGCGGCCCCCACCAGAGCGTGGCTCCTCGAAGCGAAGCCAGTCGACCGCGATCACGAGCGAGGCCAGGCCGGAGAGCAGCGCCGTCTTAAGCATGTGCGCGCGCCCTCGCAGGCTCGCCGGACAGGCAGGCCGCCAGGTCGTCGCCGGCGCGAATCACGGCGACGGGAATTCCGGCGGTCTGCAGGCGCAACAACGCGGGCTCAGGGCGGAGCGCCGCACCGTTGAAGCTCGCCGGGTCGACAAAGGCGATCGACACCTTGCGGCGAGAGAGAGCGCGCTGGACCAGCCGGTCGACGAGCGCGGGCTCGAGCCGGGCCGTCACGACCACCAGTTCGAGCGCCCGCGCAGCGGGACCGTCCTCTTCCGCAAGCAGCCGCGAGACCGAAGTGTCCCCGGTTGCCTCGACCGCCGCGAGCAGCTCGAGCGCACGACGCCAGTCAGCAGCGGGCGAGTGTACGTGCTGGACCTCACGCCGCTCGGAGTTGATCACGAGCACTCCTCGACGGCCTCGCCGCACGTACGCGTCGAGGATCGAACCGGCCGCTCGCACCTGCACGTCGAAACTCTCTCCCACCACTGCCTTGGCGTCGGCGTCGAGCAGGACGGCGATCTCGTCGCGCGGCGAGTCCTCGAGCTCCTTGACCATCAGCTGGCCACGGCGTGCCGTCGAAGGCCAATGCACGCGGCGCAAGGATTCCCCTTGTTCGTACTCGCGCACGCTGTGAAGCTCGAAGCCGCTGTGGCGGCGCAGGAGCAGGCGCTGGCCGTCGTGCGAGCGTGCCCCCGACTCGGTGAAGAGCGGTCCCAGGCGCACCAGTCGCGGATAGACGAGCAGCGCGCCGGGTGCGGGCAGGTGGACGATTGCCTGCTCGAGCCCGAACGGATCCGCGAGCTCGGCGCGCACGTCCTCGAATGCGTAGCGCCCGCGCGGGACCCGCTCCAGGACGTACCGGACGCGGAGCCGGCGCCCGCTTCGTCTCAGTACGTGCCGCTGCTCCCCGAGGCGGCCGACATGTTCGCGGAGCGTCACCGACGCCGGCAGCACGTTGCCGGTGGGCTGGAGCTCGGCCGCGACGGACACGTCGTCGCCTTCGACGTGCTCGCGATCGCCCCAACCGTGTCTGACGTGGAACGGGCGGTCCGAGAGCCGCACCCAGATCCAGGCGACACCGATGACCAGGAGGAGCCCGGTCGCGACCGGGTAGAGGGGCTTGGAGCCGAAGGCCCAGGCGGCGACGTAGACGCCGAAGCCGAGCACGAAGATCACCCGACCGCGCGGCGTGAGCATCAGTGAGCCACTAAACCGGGACGGGCGTCTTGTCGAGCGTCTCGCGGACGATCTGCTCACCGGTCAAACCGGTCGACCGGGCCTCCGGAGCGAGGATCAGCCGGTGTGCGAGCACCGCGGCCGCGACCGCCTTGATGTCGTCGGGCTCGAGGTAGCTGCGGCCGTCGGCGAGTGCGCGCGCCTTCGCCACTCGGAGGATCGCGATGCCCGCGCGCGGGCTCGCGCCGAGATAGAGGCGCGAGTCGCCCCGGGTTGCCCGGAGCAGGGCCACGACATAGCGGTTGAGACTCTCCTCGACGAAGACCGCTTTCGCATCGTCGGCCAGCGCGATCGCATCCGCTGCGTTTGCCACGGGCTCGAGCGCGTCGAGTGGCGGGTCCGCCGTCTGCTCGGTCAGCATCTTCGCCTCCTCCGACAGCGGCGGGTAGCCGATCGCGATCCGCATCGTGAACCGGTCGAGCTGCGCCTCCGGCAACGGATACGTCCCCTCGTACTCGATCGGGTTCTGCGTCGCCATGACCATGAACGGCCGGGCGAGCAGGTTCGTGACACCGTCTGTCGTCACCTGCTGCTCCTGCATGCACTCGAGCAGAGCCGCCTGAGTCTTCGGTGACGCACGGTTGATCTCGTCGACGAGAAGAAGATTTGCGAACACCGGCCCCGGCCGGAACTCGAACTCGTTCGAACGCTGATTGAACACATTCACGCCCGTGACGTCCGACGGCAGCAGGTCGGGCGTGAACTGCATGCGCGAGAACGAGACGTCCAGGGAGCGCGCGAGGGCCTTGGCCAGCATCGTCTTCCCCACGCCGGGAAAGTCCTCGAGGATGAGATGGCCTTCGCTGACGAGGCAGAGCACACAGAGGCTGAGAGTCTCGTCCGGCGCATGAACGACTCGCGCGAGGTTGTCGACGATCGCGCGGATCGTCTCGGCCGCAGGAATGCTCTCCAGGCGCTGGCTATCGGCCTTGCTCACGCAACAGCTCCTCCGCCGCATCTACGACCGCCGCCGCGATCTCGTCCTTCGGAGCCTTCGCGACCCGGCGCTCCCCGGCGGCGCTGATCAGCACGACCTCGTTGTCCCCCGCGTCGAAGCCGATGTCGCTGCGCGAAATGTCGTTGTAGACCATGAGGTCGACCCGCTTTTGCTCCAGTTTCTCGCGCGCGCGCGCGAGACCGCGATCTCCACGGTCCGCGGCGAAGCCGATCAGCAGCTGACCGTTCGTTCGCCCCTCCCCGAGTGTGCGCAAGACGTCGGCAGTCGGCTCCAGAGTCACCTGCCACGGCTGGTCGTCCTTGGGGCGCTTGCCCTCGGCCGATTCCGCCGGGCGGTAGTCCGCGACGGCCGCCGCCATCACCACCACATCCGAGTCCCGACGCGCCAAGGCTTCGTCAAGCATCGCCGCGGCCGTGGGAGTCTCGACCACCTCGACTCCACGTGGCGGCGGGACGGCGAGATTCGCGGCGAGCAACGTGACCTCCGCGCCGCGTCGCCGCGCTTCCTCTGCGAGGGCGACCCCCATCCGGCCCGAGGAGCGGTTACCGACAAAGCGGACCGCGTCGAGGGGCTCACGGGTGCCGCCAGCGCTGACGAGCACGCGGCGGCCGGCGAGCGAATCGGTCTCTCCGAGCAGCTCGCGGCTGCGGCGGAAGATCTCCTCGGGCTCCGCCAGCCGGCCCACACCCCACTCACCTTCGGCTGTTTCCCCTTCTCCGGGGCCGACGAACAGCGCGCCCCGGGCCCGAAGAACCTCGACGTTCGACTGAGTGGCCGGGCTCGCCCACATCCGCGGATTCATCGCCGGCGCAAGCAGCACAGGGCCGCGGTGCGCGAGGGCGGCCTCGGTGACGAGATTGTCCGCAAGCCCGTGGGCGAGCTTGGCCAGCGTGTTCGCGGTGAGAGGCGCAACCACGAGCAGGTCGGCCCGCGTCAGGTGCACGTAGAGGTCGTCGTAGGGTGACCGCCGGGCGAGCGCGAAGAAGGTCTCCGCCCTGACGAAGCGCTCGGCGGCCGGCGTTACCAGGGGGACGACCTCGTGTCCGCCTTTCACGAACAGCCGAACCAGGTCGCACGCCTTGTAGGCGGCTATTCCACCGGAAATGCCGACGAGCACCCGAGCCATGCCGCAATTCTGCCCTTTCGGCAGAAGGCCGACCAGAAGTTGGGAGGCGCTACTTCGGGTACTTGTACTTGAGCTTGCCCTCGGAGACTTCCTCGAGAGCCATGGTCAAGTAGTTCTTCGAGCGCGATTCCACCAGCGGTGGCGGAGCCTGGTCGAAGCCGATGCCCTCGCCGAGCTGGTGGTGGTAGTCGTTGATCTGGCGAGCCCGCTTGGCCGCGACGATGACGAGCGCATAGCGCGAGTCGACGTTTTCGAGGAGCTCATCGATGCGAGGATGGATCATGGGCGGCTCATGGTACCTGCGGTCTGGAGTTCCCGGCGGACGAGCTCCGTCAACTCCTGCGCGGCCCGTTCGACGTCGTCGTTGACGATCGCGTGATCAAAACGGGATTTGAGCGTTTGTTGCTTGCGAGCGAGGTCGAGCCGGACCTGGATCTCGCCGGAGCTCTCCGTCGCCCGCTCGCGCAAACGCCGTTCGAGCTCTGCGAACGTCGGAGCGTCGACGAAGATCGTCACGGATCCGGGGATCGTCTCCTGCACGCGCAGCGCACCGTCCGTCTCGAGGTCGAGCAGTGGCACCTTGCCGTGCGCCTGGATGCGGTCGATCTCGGATCGCAGCGTGCCGGAGCGTGCTCCCCACGGAAGGTCGACGTATTCGAGGAACTCCCCGTCCTCGACGAGCCTTTCGAACCGTTCGGGTGTGACGAACCAGTACTCCCGCCCGTTCTCCTCACCCGGCCGTTGCTCGCGAGTCGTGGCTGACACCGCCAGCTCGACCTCGGGCATCCGCTCGAGCAGGATCTTCTCGAGCGTGCCTTTGCCGGCACCAGACGTGCCGGTGACGACGAGAACCAGCGGTCTACCGGTGGAAGAGGCCAATCAGCTCGGACCGCTGCCGGTCGGAGAGGCCTCCCACCGTCTTCGACTGACTGATCCGGCACATGTTCAGGAAGCGTGCCGCCTTCACCCGTCCGAACTTCGGGACCGCCATCAGCATGTCGAACACTTTCGCGGTCGACACGTACTCGGGAGGGTTGCTGAGGATCTGCTCGATCTGGACGCGTCCATCCTTGAGATCCTTCTTCAGCCTCGCTCGTCTGACACGGATGTCATTCGCCCTCTTCAACGCCTCCATGCGTTGGTCGAGCGAACGAATCGGTGCCTCGGCCTGGGTCTTGGGCGACACCATGAGCGCGGGAGTCTAACAAGCGGCCTGCGACGGTCAAGCGCCTATGTTTGCGGTTCTGAGCAGGCTTTTTGAAGCCTAGACGCTCGACCTTTCGTCGAGAGTTGCCCCGGCGGACAACGTCTCTTCATGAGCGACTGCATATCCATCTTCGTAAGCGTTCCATCCTCGCGTGGCCGCGGCGGCGTGCAACTCCGCGCGCACGCGTGCAGGTGCGTCCGGATCTGCGAAGAGCACCGTTCCGAGCGCCACGTGTCGTGCACCAACGGCGATGAGCTCGAGCGCGTCGAGACCCGTCTGCACGCCGCCCATACCCACGATGGGCATCTGCGTCGCTCGATAGCAGGTCGCGACGGCCGCGAGTGCGATCGGCTTCAGGGCAGGCCCCGAGAGGCCTCCCTGTCCCGGGCCCAGCACGGGCCGGAGCGTCCTCTCGTCGAGCTTCAGGCCGCGGATCGTGTTCACGAGCGAAAGACCGTCGGCGCCGGAAGCCTGTGCCGCACGTGCGACCTCGGCGATGCCCGGCACGGCGGGCGAGAGCTTCGCCCATAGCGGCTTTCGCGTCGCGAGCCGCGACGCACTGACGATCTCCGCTGCGCTGTCGGCCGGCGTCTCGACGTTCGGGCACGAAACGTTCAATTCGATCGCGCTCACCTCCGCGTGATCGTCCAACCGCGAGCAGATGTCGGCGTAGTCGTCGGTCTCGAATCCGCCGACCGACACCCAGATAGGCACGCCGAGCTCCGCGAGCTGCGGGAGGTTGCGCGTGAGGAAGCGGTCGATGCCCGGATTCGCGAGCCCGATGGAGTTGAGCATCCCGACGTCGGTCTCGGCGATGCGCACCGGTGCGTTCCCGTCGCGCGGGAGCGGGGTGACGGTCTTCGTCACGAACGCGTCGAGGCTGCGCGCGACGTCGGGCGCGGTGAGACCGTCGAGACATCCGGAGGCGTTAAGCAGCACGGAGCACCGGCCCCTCGACGCAGAGACGCTTGAGCTCCCCGTCGATCTCGACCGCGCACCCGTAGCAGGCTCCGTAGCCGCAGGCCATCGGCGCCTCCCAGGCCAGCTGGGCCGTCGGCGCCAGGGCGCGCACGGCGTGCAGCATCGGCTCGGGGCCGCAGGCAAGAACGTCCATCCCCTCCGGGATCAGCTCCGTGACGAAGGTCGGCTCGACGCAGCACTGGGCATTCGGGACGAGCCCCGCGGCCTCCGCGTGACGGTCGGAACGGAAACCGAGGACGGCGGGCGGTCGCCCCAGGCTTTCGGACAGGAAGGGCAGCGGCGCGATCCCGATGCCGCCGCCGACGAGAAGCGGCCGGTCCAGGTCTAGGACGAAGCCGTTCCCGAGCGGACCGAACACGTTGATGTTCTCACCCTGCGCGAGCTCGCAGAGCGCCACGGTCCCGGGCCCGATCGGATCGATGAGGAACGCGAGCTCCCCGCTGGGCGCGAGGCACAGGCTCATCGGCCGAGGGAGCAAGCGACCGGGTGCCTCGAGCATGAAGAACTGGCCGGGAACACCGGGGTCGACCGCACCGCGCGCGACACGCAGCAGCGTGTACGGGCCGACCTGCTCGTTCGCGACGACGCTAAGCCGCTCGCGTCTCATGGTCGATTCGCTCCTGGAGCTCCTGCAGCGAGAGCGACTCTTCTGCGTTCGCGATCGCATGAACCCCCGCCGCCGCTCCGGAGAGTGTCGTGATGCACGGCACGCGTGCCACAAGTGCGGCCTCGCGGATGAGATATCCGTCGGTCCGCGCGCCCGAGCCCTGTGGTGTGTTGACGACGAGGTTGCAACGACCGCGGCGGATGAGATCGACCACCGTCGGGCCCGCCCCTTCCTCCGTCACCTTGCGCACGCGTTCCACTTCGAGCCCTGCAGCTGCAAGCGTGTCCGCGGTGCCGGCGGTGGCCAGCAGCTTGAACCCGAGCTCGGCGAGCCCACCGGCGACCCGGACGACCGCGACCTTGTCTGCGTCACGCACGGAGAGGAAGGCGGTGCCGGCGACGGGCAGCGGCCGACCCGCTGCTCGTTCCGCCTTCGCGAACGCGGTCGGGAGATCGGCGGCGCTCGCCATCACCTCTCCGGTCGCGCGCATCTCGGGGCCCAAGACCGGGTCGGCACCGGGGAAGCGCGCAAACGGGAGCACCGCCGCCTTCACCGAGACGTGTCCAAGGGACTGTCCCTCGAACAGGTCGAGGTCGGACAGCCGTGCGCCGGCCATGACGCGGCACGCAGCCTCGACGAGGTTCACTCCCGTCGCTTTCGAGGCGAAGGGAACCGTGCGTGACGCACGGGGGTTCGCCTCGAGCACGTAGATGTCGTCCTCGACGACTGCGAGCTGCACGTTGATGAGTCCGACCACGCCGAGCGCGTGCGCGAGCGTCCGCACGATCTGGCGAATGGCCGCATCCTGCGCGGGGCTGAGAGAAGGCGCGGGCAGCACGCACGCGGAATCTCCCGAATGAACGCCCGCCTCTTCGACGTGCTGCATGACCGCGCCGATGTACGTGTCCGATCCGTCCGAGACGGCGTCGACGTCGATCTCGATCGCGCTCTCGATGAAGCGGTCGATCAGGACGGGGCTGTCGATCGCACCGAGGTCGTGGGCCGAATAACAGACGCGCATCGCGCGCCCGCCGAGCACGTACGAAGGGCGGATCAGGACCGGGAAGCCGATCCGCTCGGCAATCGCGCGGGCCTCGTCTTCGTTTCGCGCTATCCCCCAGTCCGGACAGCGAATTCCGAGCCTGGCGAGCAGGGCGCCGAACCGCTCGCGATCCTCGGCGACGTCCACGGCCTCGAATGCGGTCCCGATGATGCGGTGCCCCGCGGCCTCGAGCCCGCGGGCCAGTTTCAGCGGGGTCTGGCCGCCGAACTGGATCGCGACGCCGTCCGGCCGCTCCCGTTCGCACACCGCGAGCACCTCTTCCAGCCCGAGCGGCTCGAAGTAGAGCCTGTCCGATGTGTCGTAGTCGGTGGAGACCGTCTCCGGGTTGCAGTTGACCATCACGGCTTCGTAGCCGAGCCCGCGGAGGCTCTGCGCCGCGTGCACGCAGCAGTAGTCGAACTCGATTCCCTGGCCGATGCGGTTCGGGCCGGAGCCGAGGATGACGACCCGGGGTTTTTCGCCGTGCGGCGGCGCCTCGTCGGCCTCGCCCCAGGTCGAGTAGTAGTACGTCGAGGCGGCCTCCACCTCTCCGGCGCACGAGTCGACACGACGGTACGACGGCCGCACGCCCCAGGCCCGCCGCTTGGCGCGGACCTCGTCCTCCGTGGCGCCGGACTTCGAGGCGATGTCCGCGTCGGAGAACCCCGCCCGCTTGATGCGCAGGAAGTCATCCGCGACCAAGTCGTCGAGCCTCAGTTGGTCGAGCTCGTGCGCGAGCTCGACAGCAAACCAGGGATGCGCGCTCTCAGCGAGCTGCCAGATCTCCTCGCCGTCGAGCTCGCGCGAGCGACGCGCCTTGCGAAACGCCTCGACGAAGGTTCGCCCGATGCCCATCGTCTCGCCGACCGACTTCATCTGCGTCCCGAGCGTCGTGTCGGCCCCAGGGAACTTCTCGAAGGCAAAACGCGGGAACTTGACGACGACGTAGTCCAGCGTCGGTTCGAAGCTCGCCGGGGTCGTGCCGGTGAGATCGTTCGGAATCTCGTCCAGGGTGTAGCCGACGGCGAGCTTCGCTGCCACCTTGGCGATCGGGTAGCCCGTCGCTTTCGACGCGAGGGCGGACGATCGCGAGACGCGAGGATTCATCTCGATCACGCGCAGCTCTCCCGTGTCACGCTCGCGCGCGAACTGGATGTTCGATCCACCGCACTCCACGCCTACTGCCCGCACCACTGCGGCGGCCGCGTCGCGCAGCTCCTGATACGCATGATCCGACAGCGTCATCTGCGGGGCGACCGTCACCGAGTCTCCGGTGTGGATACCCATCGGATCGACGTTCTCGATCGAGCAGACGATCACGACGTTGTCCTTGCGATCGCGCACGACCTCGAGCTCGAACTCGTCCCAGCCGCGCACCGACTCCTCGACGAGCACCTGTCCGATCGGGCTCTCGAAGATGCCGAGCTCGACCTGGCGGTACAGCTGGTCAACCGTCT